>JAJTHZ010000205.1 GCA_021299185.1 Lysobacteraceae bacterium
CACAACGCGCGAGCTGTCGATCGTCGCGCTGGCGATCCTGCTGTGCACCGAGCGCATCATCCGGTTCACGCCGCAAGCGGTTGCTGCGCTTCACGAAAGACTGAGGATCGGGCGGTGAAAAACAGGGGAAACGTCAGCCCCCGCGTGCCCCGCCAGGCCCGCGGCGTCGGCGACGTCGCGGGCTGCGCCGAAGGCCGCCGCGGCGTCGGCGTGCCGGCCGTCGAGTTCCTCCACCAGGCCGAGGGCCATCAGGCGCCGGATGTTCCACTCCGCCAACGACGTGCGTGGCGCGAGCTGCTGCAGGATGGTGCGCGCCTCCTGGCGCCCGGCCGCGTCGCGCTGCGCCAGCGCGCGCGCGAGTTCGATGCCGTGGCGCGGCTCGTCGGGGTGGTCGGCGACCAGGGCACGGAATGCGCTCGCGGCCTCCGCGTGCGCGCCGTCCAGCGCCAGCGCGCGCGCCCGCGCGACCCGCGTGGCCTCCGACGACGGATCGTCGCCCGTCGCCGCGATCCGGCGATAGATCGCGGCGGCGAGCGACTGCTGGCCGAGTTCGCGCAGCACCTCGGCCAGCCGCAGTTCGGCCGCGGCGAATCCGGGCGCGAGCTGCACGGCCCGCTCGAGTTCGCGGCGCGCTTCCCGGTAGTCGGCGCGGGCGAGCGCGCGCAGGCCCTCGGTGTAGGCATCCACCGCCGCGACCGGGACCGTCACGGGACGCGCCGGCGGGGCGTGGCCGGGAAGGATGCGCGCGCGCACCGCGTCGGCGAGCGCATCGACCTCGAGCAGCAGTTCGGCGGGGGGCGCCGTCCGCGCCGCCCGCCACGTTTCGGTCGCATCACGCGCATCGCGGAGCCGCAGCACGAGGGCGATCGGCGCCTGCAACGACGGGCCCGGCGCGTAGTCGACCTCGAGCAGGAAATCCGCGCCGGCGGCGGTGCCCGAGCGCGCGCCGGCGACCAGGCTGGCACCGACCGCGTCGGCATGGTCGACGACGCGCAGCGCAGGTTCTGCGCCGAGCCTGCGCAGCAAGCCGTCGCGCAGCGCCAGCGCCAGCCAGCGCGAACCGACCGCCCCGGCCTCGGGCTGGATCGGTCCCAGCACCAGGATCGGCCGCGCTTCGCCCGGCCGCGGGCCCCACCCGAGCCCGATGGCGACCAGCACGGCCAGCACCAGCACGGCCAACAGCGCAGGTGCCGCGCGGCGGAAGGGTGGGGCGACGGCGGGCCTCGGCGCGCTCGTGACGCCCGGACTGGCGGGCGCCTGCGTCGGGTCCGCCGCCGCCGGTTCCGCGGCCGCGTCGGCCTCGGCGGGCATCGGCACGTCGGTCGGGGCCCGGTCTTCCGCCTCGACCTCGACCTCGCCGTCGAACGCATACCCGACCTTCGGCACCGTGCGCAGCAGGGCCCGGTTGGGCTCGTCGAACGCGCGCCGCAGTTGCGAGATCGCCGCGGTGAGCGTCGCATCGAGCACCACCGCGCCCGGCCACAGGCGATGGAACAGCGCATCGCGGGTGTGCACGACCCGCGGCTCGCGCAGCAGGAGCAGCAGCAGGTCGAACACCTTCGGCTGCAGGTCGAGCAGCGTCCCGTCCAGCCATGCCTGCCGGGCGGCGGCATCGACGCGCAGCGCGCCACAGCGCAGTACCTCGCGGGGCGGCGCGGCAGCGGGCCCATCGGCCTCGGGTTGGCGGATCTTGCGCTTCACGGCCGCCGAGCATGCCACCACCCGGCCGCCCCGGCTGTGCACGGCGGCGCGAATGGCGCATCCGGCCGTGGCCGGGGATAATGCGCGGCCCTTCGTCCGGACCGCCCCATGGACCTTTTCCTGCAGCGCCTGCCCGAGTTCGTGCAGCACAACATCATCCTGGTGGCGATCTTCGTGGTCCTGCTGGTGATGCTGGTCGCCGGCGAGGTCGGGCGATTGACCCGCAAGTACCAGGCCGTGTCGCCGATGCAGTTGACCCAGTTGATCAATCGCGAGAACGCGCTGATCGTCGACGTGTCCGCCATCGCCGACTACCAGGCCGGCCACATCCTGGGCGCCAAGCATGTCGCGATGAGCCAGTTCGACCCCGAGCACAAGGAACTGGCCAAGGTGAAGGACCTGCCGGTGGCCGTGGTCTGCAAGACCGGCCAGACCGCCGCCGGCGCCTGCGAGCGGCTCTCCAAGGCGGGGTTCGCGAAGGTCTACTGGCTCGAGGGCGGCATGCAGGCCTGGACCGGCGCCGACCTGCCGGTGACCCGCGGCAAGGGCTGATCGCGGCCTGATCGGACGCGGGCTGATCGCATAGACTGGCGCTCGGGACGGCGCCGGGGACGCGCTGCGGAAGGAATGCCGGGGGCAGCATGCAGATCCACATCAACCGCGATGGCCAGAACTACGGCCCCTACACGCTCGACGAAGCGCGCCAGTACCTCGCCAGCGGCAACCTGATCGACACCGACCTCGCCTGGTTCGAGGGCGCGGCCAACTGGATGCCGCTGTCGCAGGTGCCGGGCATCGGGCCGGCGGCGCGGTCGGCGCCAGCCGCCCCTCCGGCCGTGCCATCAGCCGCCGCACCGGTCGCCGCCCCATCCGCCGCGCGCGCG
>JAJTHZ010000159.1 GCA_021299185.1 Lysobacteraceae bacterium
CCTGCCACAACCACCCTTGGTCCCGACCCAGGTCTACATCAACCGGCCCCGACCGGAGGAGGCGAAACCAAGCACCGACGACAGCCAGTCTGCTCACTAATCTCAGCAACAGTGCTGTCTCACGTCATTGGCAGATACCGCAGTACTCCTTTCGATCAGGCCGGCAAATGAACGGGCGACTGCCCGATGGTGCGTGCGCCGGCATTCACGCCCCGATTTGGCAACGATGTTTTGATGTGCGCCAGTCTTCGATCTTGTGCTTCAGCTGGAATTACCCCATTGCGGTTCCGACCCCTTTAAACATTGCCCACGAAGAACGAGGGCCGGAGCATGCGCAAGCGGCACCATCAAAGTACTCGGGCACCCTGGTCGGGGTTTCGCTGCATGAGCGCTGGGTCGTTCAGCGACGGCGCTCTTGGCACTACTTATGGGGAACGACGCATCCGTCGGCGCCGCGCTCTGCTTCACTCCCAGAGCTGGGTAGCCGGCGTGCAAAGTGAAGCAAGGTGCGCCTATGCCGCCGGACCTGCCCGCGGTGAAAGCGACGATTGCGTCAAGCTGGAAGAGTGGCGAGGCGAGCTGCTCAGCGAGCACATGCATCCGCCTGCCCGCCCGCGGCAACCGAAGCATCGTTCCGCTTCCGATAGGCTGCCACCCACATTCGCGAAAATCGAATGGGGCATTGCGAGGCGATGCCCTTGATTCGTCATCGCAGCACAGTGGGAAAGTGAGTCGCTGCGGAAGCTGAGTCATGCGTGCCTTTGCTCCATGGCGCATCCACAGGGTACTCAGCCGCGAGGTCTCGCGGAGATACCGCCCCTGCGCGCATATGGTACTGTGTGGTTGGTGTCACTTCAAGTAGGGATGCGCCCCGGCCAATCTGGGCGAGGAGATTCACGGCTGTCGCCGGGCCGCCGCTCGCGCGATCGAAGACACGCTGGGCTTCCACTGATTTCTCAAGCACCTACCGCCGAGACTGCGCGATGCCAGGGGATGCGGCTGAGGGCGAACCCCATGAGACGACCGCCAGGATTCTCGGCGCCCTGGACTGGCTCCCACACGTCGGCGGTTCCGTGCTCACGCTTGTCGACCGCGGCCGTGTCGTTGCGGCCACCTTAGGGCCGCACCTGGCCAACTGGGCGCTGACGATCGACAGGAAGCGCGCGACGACAATGCATCGGTCGATCGCTTAGGACCGCGTTGCGGTTGACGGAATGACCGCAGCGCCATTAGTCCAAGATCATTGGGCACTTGTTTCTGTGGGCGTCGCAGCCCGTAAGACGGCACCCCGCTGCATCAGCATCGGCGTGATCGACGCCACGGCGGACTCGAGCGAAAGGCATAGAGGACATTTGAGATTCCGCGCGAAGCAGGCAGGCACACACCGCGCAATTGGGATCGACGGTTAGGCCTGCGGGTGCTGGCGTTCACCCACTTCACCATCTGCAAGGCCGTGGACGGGGAGGGGGCGAGAGGGAAACCGAGGTGCTCGGACTCAAGCTGCCTCGGCCGGAGGACGGGACCCCGGTAAATCCCCGGGATGACAGTGACTACGAGATCGCGGGGCATAACGTACGCCCGACCTTTAGGCGTCCACAGGATCGGATGACACAGGCACCCACGACGGCTCTGGATGTGCGCGTTGTGGGCCGATTTCCACACAGCATCACGTCGAGCGCCGACAGCGCCCCGAGGCGAACGGGAGCACCATGGTCGAATCGCCCGGAAGCCGCGCGATCCGCATCCGCGCCAGCGGAAGCCTCTCCCCGCGCCGCGCGCCTCCCACCACGCGAGCGCCGCATGACCGACTACTAGCTGCAGCCCGACAGGTCTCGGGGCGTAGCCAGCATCGAAGAACACACCGCGATCCGGGCCATCATCGGGCAGTTTGCAGTACTGGACGCGCTGGAATGCGCGCACTACCCGCCCGAGTCGCGTTGACCGCCGGCGGCGGCCGTGAAGCACCCCGCTTGCCCCGCTGAGCAGGGTGCCCATGCCGAAACCCGGCTGAACCGGCATGAAATCACGATGCAGCAACCATCCCGCAGGGCCGTGCCCGGCACGCTCCCGGAAACAGGTGCGAGAACGCTCGGACATCACACCGGTGCGACCCCGCCGGGCACGAGCCCCGCCCGCGGATCCCCGGTCAGCACCAAAAGCAGCGCTTGCGAAGCGTAGACCCACTCGGCAGACTTCGCCGAAAGCCAAGCAGAACTTCCTGTACGTCACCCAACACGCATCCGATCCTCGAGTCCATAAAGCGCCAGCCAGCCCGCAATGCCGGAAACCGGAAATGGTGTTCTGGTTCTGGCACTGGGCACGAAAATCAATAGGGAAGTCACATGAAGTGGTTTCTGATGCCGGTTGCCGTACTCGCATTGGCCGGGTGCGTCGCAAAGAACGAGGTCCTCACCAAGTCCGAATGGGAACGCAAGTACGAGGACCGCGCAGGCGGTGGCGTGGTGTTCTCGCTGCCGCAAGCCCGGCTTCGCTTCGACTATGTGCTCAATCGCAAGACTTTCGTAGCGGGCGTCCACACCGGTGTCGTCGACTACTGTGCCAAGGGTGCGGTCGCCGCCGGCGCCAAGACGACCTGCGCGACCCTCCAACCGGCGGGCATCAGCGAGTCGTTGCGATTCAGCGATCCGGAAAAACCGCTCTGCAATGCCGACGGTGGTCCCAAGGAAACCAGGATCGTGCTCGCTGATGGCGGGACGCTGACCACCGAGTTCGTCCCCGACGGCGACGAGACCTACGTGATTCCGCTGCAACGGAGCTACTTCCAGAACTTCGAGGTCAGTTTGAAGCTCAACGCGAACGGGACCGTCGGCAAGGGCAGCCTCACTACCGAGAACCTCGGCACCCAGGAGTTCCTCACGGCGTTCACCGAGCTGGCAACGAAGTTCGAGCTGGCCATGCTAGACGAGTCAGCCGATGAGCCGCGCAAACCGGAGTCGCCGACCGCGGCCCAGATCGACGCCGCCGCGAGCGCGCTCCGTCAGCTCATGGCGTTGCGGCAGACGCGGGACGAAATCGCCGCCCGCAACACTGACGATGCGCTGCCCTCACGCGCCGTGCAGCTCGCGGCGCTTGACGCGCGCATCGCGCGCGCACTTGCCGATTTCGTTGGCGAGGTCCGCACCAGGACGGAGCGCGAGGACCGGGTGCACTGGATCCCCCGGCCGACCCCGCAATCCGAACGTGGGAAGACTGAAGCCACGCCCGCGGCACTCGCTGGCGCAGCCTGGATCGGCGATGCCTTCGACGCCTGCGGGGAAGGCAGCGAGACCGTCCCGAGCAAGCGGCCACAGCGCCACCTCGCCGTCATCACGGACCGGAAGGAGGCGCAGCTCGCGCCGTTAGCTTCCGGCAGCTTCGCCGAGGCGACGTTCGCAAAGGCGCGGGGATGGCCCTACCGGATTCCGCGGGAGGTCGACATCGCCTGGTACGTCTGCCCGGATGCGGGGACGAGCGACACGCCGCCAGCCGACCTTGAGGCCGCCAAATGCAAGGACGTCGACGCTGTTCGTCAGCTTCTGCCGCAGTTCGGAATCACGCTGCGCCTGCCCGAGAAAACCGGCGGCCGCAAGAGCGCGATCGCGCCGGAGTACCATGTCGACGGCTCACTGAAGAAGCTGACGATCACCCACGTCGGTGAATCACCCGCGCCGCTGATCACGGCAGCCAAGGCCGCACTGACGCCCGAGACCGCGACACCGGAGCCGGCCGAGGTCGCACAACTCACCGCGGAGGCTTCGCTCATCAGCGCGCGGCAGGCGCTGTGCCGGCTCGTATTCTCCGTCGCTGCCACCGACCCGCTCTGCCTGGGGCCCAATCCCCCTACTAGTCGCCCCGACGACGGCTGAAGCTGCGCACCGCCGAAGTGCACGAGACTCAGGCTCTTGCATTGCGTCCTGTGCTCAAGACATCCGACCCGATTGCCGGGCGCAGCGAAGCGCGATTGCCCGTGCGACTTCGTTGGCTGCACTCGACTACTCCTCTGCAGCAATATCGTCCGCTGCATGCAGCACCGAGCGCGCGAACTGCGCGCCTTGTCGGGTGATGTGGAACACGCGGCCGCCGGATCGGTTCCATGACTGCCGCAGCATGCCGCTCTCCACGAGCATTGCAATGTCGTCCTCGTAGAAGCGGGAGTCCCGCGGCGCGAAGTTGATCGAATTCGCGTCGAATACAAGCGTCGGGCCGCCAAGGTCCTTTGCCTCAATGGCCATGCCGGCGCCCGCCCGCTCCATAGCCACGAGTACTTCGACAGCGCCATCCGATAGCCGAGCTTCTGGCCGCATGGCCAAGGCCAGTTCACCGATCGGCCCGAAGGCCGCCGCAACTCGCGCGAGTTGGGAGTCGAGGTCTTGGAGTCGACGCAAAATCTCGTCCGACTTCTCGTTGAAGATCGCCTTGAGTGAGATCGTTGACTGGTGCGACCGAGAGATCGCGTCCACCACGTCCGTCCTGCCTGTGTCGCGAAGCCACTGCATGAAGTCCTCAGTCGAAGGGGCCTGCCCCAGTCGTCTGCTGGCGACAAAGTCGGCAAGCAAGGACACAATGTTGGCAACAGCAGTGGCGCCGGTGATTGGGTCGATCATGAGCGCTCCCTCGTCATCGTTGACTCGCCACGCTGTCGCCGCCGCGATCGAGGCGCGGCCCATACTCGGCATCGCCACGCCGTGTCACCGACCGGGTCAATGGAGCCACCCATGATCGCCGTTATGGAGCCAGTCGGCAGTTGCTGATTCGGGCCTCGAACGGGGGCTCAGGATGCGGTGTTTTTGGTGGTCTTCGCAAGCGCCGGTTTGGCACCTGGTTCATCGGTTCGCGGGGTGCGGTAGGAGGCGCCATCGAGGACGAGCTTGTAGGCCCCGTGGCGCAGGCGGTCGATGGTGGCCTGCCCGAGCACGCGGTTGCTCGGGAACACGTCGCCCCACTCGTCGATGTCGAGGTTTGAGGTGACCAGCGTGCTGGCGCGCTCGTAGCGTTCGGCGATGAGTTCGTGGAGGTCTTCGTCGTGGGGTGCGCGCAGGGGCTTCAAGCCGAAGTCGTC
>JAJTHZ010000141.1 GCA_021299185.1 Lysobacteraceae bacterium
GTCGCGCGCAAGCGCGCTCCTACGGGCGAGGGCGCGGTGCAAGACGCCTGCGGCAAGAGCGATACGTGGCGGTCGCGCTGCACGCAGCGCTCCTACAGCGGAGAGCTCGACAAATGATGCCTGGGGCATGATCGAAATGTGGCGGTCGCGCGCAAGCGCGCTCCTACAGGTGAAGCAGCGGCGCGAAGCGCTTTGTCGCTTGCGACAAAAAGCAACCTTGCGAGCGAGACGCCTGCGGCAAGAGCCAGACATGGCGGTCGCGCGCAAGCGCGCTCCTACGGGCGAGGGCGCGGTGCAAGACGCCTGCGGCAAGAGCGATACGTGGCGGTCGCGCTGCACGCAGCGCTCCTACAGCGGAGAGATCGACGCAAGATGCCTGCGGCAAGAGCCAGGCATGGCGGTCGCGCGCAAGCGCGCTCCTACAGAGGGGATGCGGCGGCGCTTCGGGACGACACCGCGCGGCAACGCCGAACCGCCGCAGTTGCGCGCAACAGTAGCGCGCGACCGCGCCGATGGCCTACTCAGGCTCCGAACCGCCGCTGGAGGAAGCGGAAGAAGGCGCGAAGGCCCTGCGCTTCGCCGCCCTTGGGGCGGCCCGGGCGGTCGAGGTCGTTCCAGGCGTAGACGTCGACGTGCGCCCAGGGGATTTCCGGCGGCACGAAGCGCTCGAGGTAGAGCGCGGCGGTGATCGCGCCGGCGTGGCGCGAGGGCCCGGCGTTGGCGAAGTCGGCGATCGGCGAATCCAGCATCGGGCGGTAGCCCTGCCACAGCGGCAACTGCCACAGCGGGTCCTGCTCGTCGCGGCCGCAGGCGAGGATCTCGGCGGCCAGGGGATCGCGGTTGGCGAACAGGGCCGGCAGGTCCGGGCCCAGCGCGATGCGCGCGGCGCCGGTGAGCGTCGCGAAATCGAGGATCAGTTCGGCGCGCTGCTGGGCGGCGAAGGTGAGCGCGTCGCACAGCACCACGCGGCCTTCGGCGTCGGTGTTGTCGATCTCGACGTGGAAACCGGCGCGCGTGCGCACCACTTCGCCCGGGCGGTAGGCGTTGCCAGAGATCGCATTCTCCACCGCCGGTACCAGCAGGTTCAGGCGCACCGGCAGGCGGTTCGCCATCACCAGTTCGGCCAGCGCGATCGCGTGCGCCGCGCCGCCCATGTCCTTCTTCATGTGGCGCATGCCGTCGGGCGGCTTGATGTCCAGCCCGCCGGTGTCGAAGCACACGCCCTTGCCCAGGATGGCCACCTGCGGGTGCCGCGGGTCGCCCCAGGTCACCTGCACCAGGCGCGGCGGGCGATGCGAGGCGCGGCCGACGGCGTGGATCGCCGGGAAGTTCGCGCTCAGCAGGTCCTCGCCGACCCACTCCTGGAACTTGCCGCCGTGCGCGGTGGCGATGCCGGAGGCGGTCGATGCGAGGTCGGCCGGGCCCATGTGCTCGGTGGGTGTGTTGACCAGGTCGCGCACCAGCGAACTGGCGCCGACCAGCGCGCGCAGCGCGAGCCCATCGACGCCGGCCGGCAGCAGCAGGCGCGACGGCGCGCGCTTGGCCGCGCGGTAGCGCGTGAACTGGTAGGCGCCCAGCGCGAAGCCGAGCGCGGCCCGCGCCGGGTCCACCGCCACGCTGCCTTCGGCCAGCGCGTATTCGCCGTCGGGCAGCGCCTGCGGCAGGTGCGCGAGCGCGTAGAGGTCCGGCGCGTCCGCCATGCCGACCAGCACCTTCGACAGCGCGCCGTCCGCGCCCGGCACCGCGCAGAAGGTGCCGGCGGCGCCGGTGAACCCGTTGGCGGTGGCCCAGCGGCGCGTCGCCGGATCGGCGAGGTCGAGCCAGGCGGGCAGGGTGGCCGCCGTGACCGGCACCAGCGGGACCACGTGGGCGGCGGCATCGAGCAGGACGGCATTCACGCGGATTCTCCCTTCGCCGCGGCGCGCGCCGCGAGTTCGTCCAGTGCGGGTTCCAGTTCGGACAGGCTGCCGATCTCGACGTGCGGCGCGCCGGCGTGCGGCCACGGCGCGCCGCCGCGGTTGAGCCACACGCCCACCATGCCGGCGCGCATCGCGCCCAGCACGTCGAGTTCCGGATCGTCGCCGACGTGCGCCACGCTGGCGGCCGGCACGCCGAGTTCGGCCGCCGCGCGCGCGAAGATCGCGGGCTCCGGCTTGGCGGCGCCGGTGGTGCGCGCGCAGATCCGCACCCGGAAGTGCGCGCCGATGCCGATGCGGTCGACGTCGGCGTTGCCGTTGGTCAGCGTGGCCAGCGGCCAGCGCGCGGCGAGGCGCTCCAGCGCCGGCAGCGCGTCGTCGTACAGCGCCACCCGGTTGCGCGCGGCGAAGAAGGCCTCGAACGCGCCCTCGACGTGGTCCTCGCCGTAGCCGTGCGGCGCCAGTGCGGCGCGCAGCGACAGCTTGCGCAGGGTGGTGAAGTCGTGCGCGAACTGCGGGTGGGCCAGCCACACGCGTTCGCGCAGTTCGCGCAGCGCCTCGGTGGGGTAGGCCTCGGCCACGTCGGGGCAGTGCGTGCGCAACCAGTCGTCGAGCGCGCGTTCGGCCTCGACGATCGCCGGTGCGATCGGCCACAGCGTGTCGTCGAGGTCCAGCGAGACGGCGCGGATCACGGTGGCGGCGCCTAGCGGCAGAACACGGCCGGCGCGCAGCCGGCCTGCTCGATCGGTTCCGCGGCGCGCTTGACGAGGTTGCCAGCGGCCGCGCGCGGCGGCACCGCGAACGGCACGGCCTCGCGCTCGACCGCGGCGGCCGCGTGGCGCAGCGGATTCGCCTGCGCGGGCTTGGGCGGTGGTGGCACCACCGGCGCCGGCGGGCCGGACACCAGGCGCACGCCGAGGCGCTGGTGGATCGCGGCCTCGCGCGCGGCGGTGGCCAGGCGCAGGTGGCGCGCATTGGCGGCCGGCAGCAACTGCCGGCGCCGCCACTCGTTGCGCAGCGCGGGTTCGCCGCGCATGAACTGGCGCGCGCGGATCGCGGTCTGCACCGAACTCGGCAGGCCGGGTCCTGCGCGCCGCGCCGCCACGTACAGCGGCGTCGGCAGCGGGTAGGTACCGTCCTCCAGCGTGGCCAGCCCCGGCGCCACGCCGTCGATGCGCAGCGCCGCCAGGCCCTTGTTGGCGGCGACCAGCGAATGCAGGCTCACGCCGAGCGCCGCCGGGTCGATCGCCACCGCGTCCTCGAGCTGCTTGGTATTGATGTACCAGCGGCTCGCCGCCACCCGCGAGGAGCCTTTGCCGAACAGCAGCCGGCGCAGGCTCCACTCGACGCCGTCGTTGGGGCCCGCGACCGCGTACAGGTTGATCGTGCCCGGCGTGCCGCCGAGCGCGCCCCAGTCGGTGATGCGGCCGGCGTAGATGTCGCGCAGCTGCTCCAGGCTCAGGTTCCGCACCGGATTGCGCGGGTGCACGATCAGGGCCAGCGCGTCCCAGGCCACGGTGGTGAACTGCAGGTTGGCCTCGATCGGCGTGTCGGGATCGGCCGGGCGCGTGCTGCCGACGAGATCGGCTTCGCCCTTGGCCACCGCCTCCAGCGCCGACATCGTGCCGACCGCACGCACCGTCACCTTGGCGCGGCGGCGCAGCTCGTAGGTGCGCGCGGTATCGCCCATGAAGGCGCGCGCCGCGGCCAGGTCGCCGGTCCAGGTCAAGGGCGGCTCGGCCTGGGCGCGGACATCCACCGGCAGCGCCAGCAGCAGGCCCAGCCCCACGATCCATCCCGCCAGACGCATGCAGCCCCCTCGAGCCGGCCAAGCCATCCGCCGATCATAACCCGGCCACTGCATCCCACGCGTCGCACCCCGGTGGGCTGACGTTTCCCCTGTTTTCCGCGCCTACCATCGGTGACGCGGCGAGCAATCTCTGAAGGCCCGCAAACGTCCGGGAATGCGGCAAAACGAGCCCCTCTCCCCTCGCGGGAGAGGGGTTGGGGAGAGGGGGCGGTCCTTGGGGAGTCGAACCCCTCATCCGGCCTGCGGCCACCTTCTCCCCCAAGGGGAGAAGGAAAAGCGCCGTCAACCCGCGGCCCGCGACAGCCCCTTGGCCGCAAAGCCTTCATCCGAGGCGAAGATCAATCACAAAAACAGGGGAAACCTCGGCGCTGTGGGAGCTGCTTCAGCAGCGACAGGGCCGCGTCGTGATCCGCGGCCCTGATCGCCGGCGGAGCCGGCTCCCACAACCCCTTTGCGATGCCGCGCCAGTCCCGCGCGCCGCGTGTGGGAGCCGCTTCAGCGGCGACCGCAAGCTTCAATCCTTGCGGGCACCCGGCCTCAGCGCAGCACCACGTAGAACCCCTGCTGCCCGCGCTGCACGGTCAGCACCGCCTGGCGGCCGGCGGCCGCGGCGAGCAGGGTCTCCATCGCGTCGAGGTTGCCGGCCTCGCGGCGATTGACGCCGACGATCACGTCGCCCTCGACCAGCCCCAGCCGCTGCGCCAGGCTGCCGTCCTCGACCGCCGCCACCTGCACGCCGGTGCCGCGGCCGTTGCGCGGCGGCCGGTCGGCGAACGATGCCCCCGACAGCCGGCGATCGAGGTCCGCACCCGCCGCGCGGCGCAGGGTCGGCGCTTCCAGCCGCGCGCGCAGCGTCAGCGGCGCGCCATCGCGCAGCACGCGCACCTCCACCGCCTGGCCGACCGGCAGCAGGCCCTCGAGGTTGGACAGGTCGGCGCGCCCGTTGACCGGCTTGCCGTCGAGGCCGGTGATCACGTCGCCGGCCTTGATCCCGGCGCGCGCCGCGGTCGAATCCGGCAGTACGCGGGTCACCACCGCGCCGCGCGTGGTGGCGCCGGTCTTGAGCACCTCCGCGAGCTGCTCGTCGAGGTCCTGCACCTGCACGCCCAGCGTGCCGCGGCGCACGCTGCCGAAGGCCAGCAATTGCCGCATCACCTCGCGCGCGAGGTTGGCCGGGATCGCGAAGCCGATGCCCACGTTGCCGCCCGATGGGGTGAAGATCGCGGTGTTGATGCCGATCAGCTCGCCGCGCAGGTTGACCAGCGCACCACCCGAATTGCCCGGGTTGATCGACGCATCGGTCTGGATGAAGTTCTGCACGTTGAGCCCGCGCAGCCCGCTGCGCCCCAGCGCCGACACGATGCCGCTGGTGACGGTCTGGCCCAGGCCGAAGGGATTGCCCACCGCCACCACGAAGTCGCCCACCCGCAGCCGGTCGGAATCGGCCAGCGGCAGGGCCTTCAGGCCCTCGGCCTCGATCTGGATCACCGCCACGTCGGAATCGGGGTCGGCGCCGACCTTGCGCCCCGCGACCGTGCGCCCGTCGGCCAGCGTCACCGCGATGTCGTCGGCGCCGTCGATCACGTGGTTGTTGGTCAGCACGTAGCCGTTGGCGGCATCCACCACCACGCCCGAGCCCAGCGACTGCTGCACGCGCTCGCGCGGCATCGAGGGAATGCCGAAGAAATGCCGGAAGAACGGATCGTCGGCGAACGGATCGCGCACCCGCACCCGGGTCCGGGTGTTGATGTTGACCACCGACGGCGTGACCTGTTCGAGCATCGGGGCGATGGTCGCCACCGGCTGGCCCTGCGCATCCACCGGCAGGACCCCGGCCGCCGCCACGGGGCCCGGGGCTGCGACCAGCAGGGTGAGAAGACCGGCACAGAACACCCGGATGGCCGAATGCAGCATCTTCATGCGTTGCTCCAAGGCGTGGAACCAAGAAAGGCACAACACAACATCTTGTGCCCTGCGGCATAGGCCGAAAGACACAATTTCACCATTTCGCGACTGTTACGAGACCCCGAAGAAAGCGAGGATGTACCGTGAAACCATTGATGCGAAAGGAAAAAAAACCGCTTGACGGGTGGGTGTGACCGGCGTAAGGTCGGCCGGGTTGTCGATACAACATCTTGTGGTGACGCAGGCCGCATGAATCAACCGATGGGGGTCGCTCCGACGGTTCAGGATCCAGTCCGTGAAGACGGATTGGACCGCGGCACAGGCAGCAGGGTTTCGTCGATCTGAGGGTGCGGCGCCGGGTGCGTCGGGGACTTCTTTTCCCCGCGTCCGGGCCGGCAGGGCCAAATAACAACGAACAACGAGGGCTGCGTTCGAGCAGCCCGGATGACCTGGGAGGGCAGCAAGTCCAATGAGCACGGTCCGTCTGGAAGTGGCCAGCGCGCGCGGCGAAGTCGAGATCCCGCTGCAGCCGGCTTCCTACGATATCTGGGACAAGAAGTACCGCCTCAAGACCAAGGCGGGCGAGCCGGTCGATCCGACCATCGACGACACCTACCAGCGCGTCGCCCGCGCCCTGTCGGGCGCCGAGACGAGCCCCGACAAGCAGGCCTACTGGTACGAGCGTTTCCTGTGGGCGCTGCGCCGCGGGGCGATCCCTGCCGGCCGCATCACGTCCAACGCCGGTGCGTTGGAGCACAAGCCCGCCACCAGCACGATCAACTGCACCGTGTCCGGCACCATCCCGGACTCGATGGACGGCATCCTGGACAAGGTCCACGAGGCCGGGCTCACGCTCAAGGCCGGCTGCGGCATCGGCTATGAGTTCTCGACGCTGCGCCCGCGCGGCGCCTACGTCAGCGGCGCGGGCGCGTACACGTCCGGCCCGCTGTCGTTCATGGATATCTACGACAAGATGTGCTTCACCGTCTCGTCGGCCGGCGGCCGCCGCGGCGCGCAGATGGGCACCTTCGACGTCAGCCACCCCGACGTGAAGGAGTTCATCAAGGCCAAGCGCGAGGACGGGCGCCTGCGCCAGTTCAACCTTTCGCTGCTGATCACCGACGAGTTCATGCAGGCGGTGGAAGCCGGCGCCGACTGGCCGCTGGTGTTCCCGGTCAACCTCAAGGAAGCCCACGAGGTCGCCCTCGACGATCCCACCCAGGTGGTCTGGCGCGACTGGCCGGCGTCGACCAACTACGTCACCCGCGACGACGGCCTGGTGGCCTGCAAGATCTACGGTCATGTCCAGGCCCGGCGCCTGTGGGACATGATCATGACCAGCACCTACGACTTCGCCGAGCCGGGCTTCATCCTGATCGACCGCGTCAACGAGATGAACAACAACTGGTGGTGCGAGAACATCCGCGCCACCAACCCCTGCGTCACCGCCGACACGCGGCTCGCAACCCAGCACGGCATGGTCCGCATCGGCGACCTGTACGCCGCCGGTGCCCCGATCGAGGCCACGGTCGATCAGCGCACGCTGGAGGCCGGCACTCGCGGCGTGACCGTGCGCCCGGCCGTGCCCGCCTTCATGACCGCGCCCAGTGCGCCCGTGTACCGCGTCACCACCCGCGACGGCTACACCATCAAGGCCACCGAGTGGCACGACTTCTACACCACGCGCGGCAAGATCAAGCTGCGCGACCTGAAGCCCGGCGACGAACTGCTCGTGCAGTCCGGCAAGGGCCAGTTCGGCACCGAGGGCAGCGACGACCTCGGCACCCTGCTCGGCCTGATCACCGGCGATGGCCACTTCGCCCAGCGCGGCAAGGACCAGGAAGCCGCCGTCATCACCCTGTGGGGCGAGGAGCGCGCCCTGGCCGACCGCATGGCGGCCTACGTCAACACCCTGATCGCCGGCGCCGCCCTGCACGGCACGCGCGAGTACGCGGTGCATCCGGTGGCGGTACCTGAGCGCAACCAGGTGCTCATCCGCTCCGTGGTGCTGGCGCGGGCGCTGCAGCATTACGGCTTCACCCGCGACACCAAGCTCGCGGTGCCGGAGGTGATCTGGCGCGGCTCCGAGGCCTGCGTCAAGGCCTACCTGCGCGCGCTGTTCCAGACCGATGGCACGGTCAATGTCTCCAGCACCCGCCAGAGCTGCTCGGTGCGTCTGGCCTCCAGCACGCAGTCCCTGCTGCAGGACGTGCAGGCCCTGCTGGCCAACTTCGGCATCTTCAGCGCCATCCGCGCGCGCCGTCCGGCGGGTCAGCGCCGCCTGCCTGACGGTCACGGCGGCCAGCGCGACTACGCCTGCCGCGCCGACTTCGAGCTGATCGTCGACGGCGAGTCGCGCACCCGCTTCATGGACGAGATCGGCTTCCTTCTGCCGGCCAAGAACCAGAAGTACCGCGCCTGGGCCGAGGGCCGCGTGCTGCGCAAGACCCAGCGCTTCACCTCGCCGATCACCGAGATCGCCTACGTCGGCGACGAGCCGGTGTTCGACACCACCCAGCCCGACCACAACTCGGTGATCTTCAACGGCCTGGTGACCGGGCAGTGCGGCGAACAACCGTTGCCGCCCTACGGCTCCTGCCTGCTGGGCTCGGTCAACCTCACCACCTTCGTGCGCGACCCCTTCGGCCCGAAGGCGCGCTTCGACTGGGAGGAATACCGCGAGGTCGTGCGCGTGTTCACCCGCATGCTCGACAACGTGGTCGAGATCAACGGCCTGCCGCTGGAACAGCAGCGCGGCGAGATCACCCGCAAGCGCCGCCACGGCATGGGGTTCCTGGGTCTCGGCTCCACCGTGACCATGCTCAAGATGAAGTACGGCTCGGCCGAGGCCTGCGCCTTCACCGAGCAGGTCTCGCGCGAGATGGCGCTGGCCGGCTGGGAGATGGGCCTGAGCCTCGCCCAGGAAAAGGGCCCGGCTCCGATCATGGTCGAGGAGTTCGAGGTCACCGCCGAGATGCTGCGCAAGCGCCCGGAGATGGCCGCCGACGGCTGGAAGGTCGGCCAGAAGATCCCCGGCCGCCTGCTGCACGCCAAGTACTCCCGCTACATGCAGCGCATGGCCACGGTCGCCCCCGACCTGGTCGAAGCGCTCGCCGAAACCGGCGCGCGCTTCACCCACCACAGCTCGATCGCCCCGACCGGCACCATCTCCCTGTCGCTGGCCAACAACGCCAGCAACGGCATCGAGCCCTCGTTCGCCCACGCCTACAGCCGCAACGTCATCCGCGAAGGCCGCAAGACCAAGGAAAAGGTCGAGGTGCTCAGCTATGAACTGCTCGCCTACCGCACCCTGATCAACGCCAAGGCCAAGCCCTACGGCAGCGAGGCCGACGAGCGCCTGCCCGACTACTTCATCGCCGCCGACGACATCACCCCCAAGGAGCACGTCGACATCCAGGCCGCCGCCCAGAAGTGGGTGGATTCGTCCATCTCCAAGACGGCCAACGTGCCCACCGACTACCCCTACGAAGACTTCAAGGACATCTACCGCTACGCCCACAAACAGGGGCTCAAGGGCTGCACGACCTTCCGCTTCAACCCGGCCGCCTTCCAGGGCGTCCTGGTCAAGGAAGCCGACCTCGAAAACACCATCTACCGTTTCGAACTGGAGGACGGTAGTGTTGTGGAGGTCAGAGGCAACGAAGAGATCGAATACGACGGCGAAACCCATACCGCCGCCAACCTGTTCGATGCCCTGAAGGAAGGGTATTACGGCAAGTTCTGAGCACCGGGCGCTGGGCGCGCCCCCCACCTTCGGGGGCACCGTCCAGCGCCGCGGGCGCAGGGTGAAGTCCCACAAAAACCCCGAGAAGCCGGAGGGAGTAAGCGCCATGAGCAACGAGAACGAAGGTGTGATGTCCTCGATCGCGCACGCGGTCGAGCCGGTGGTCGAGAAAGCCCAGGAAGTCGCCGCCGCGGTCAAGACCGAAGCCAAGCAGGTCGTGGCCAAGGTCGAGAAGAAGGCCGCCGAGGTGAAGACCGCGGTCGCCAAGAAGGTCGAGGCCGCCAAGGCCGGCGGCAAGAAGGCCGTCGCCAAGGCCAAGAAAGCCGTCGCCAAGGCGAAGAAGGCCGTGACCAAGGCCAAGCCCGCCAAGAAGGCGGCGAAGAAGGTCGCCAAGAAGGCCAAGCCGGCCAAGAAGGCGGCGAAGCCAGCCAAGAAGACTGCGAAGAAGGGCGCCAAGAAGGCCGCCCCGAAGAAGGCCAAGAAGGCCGTGAAGAAGGCGGCCAAGAAGGTCGTCAAGAAGGCCGCGAAGAAGAAGGCCAAGAAGAAGTAATTCGCAGGAAGCAGCAGTACGCCAACGCACGGGCGCGCCGGCAACGGCGCGCCAACTTCCCCCGGTCCGCCAGGGCCGCGCCCACCCTCGTCGTCTGCCGTGTGTGGGAGCACCGCGCGCCACGATGCCCGAAGGACGAACACCAAGGCTGTTGCAGGAGCGCTGCGTGCAACGCCGGGGCCCTTGTAGGAGCGCTGCGTGCAGCGCGACCCTCCACAGGCCCAGGCCCCCAACCCAGCAAGTTGCAGGAACGGCGCTCGCGCCGCGACGCTTCAGCAGGGTGAAGGCCAGCGATGTCGTTGTAGGAGCGGCGCGTGCGCCGCGACGCTCTACAGGATCAAGGTCAGCGACGTTGTTGTAGGAGCGGCGCGTGCGCCGCGACGCTCTACAAGGTCAAGCTCAGCGTTGATGCAGCAGCGCCACCCACGCCGCGACGCTTCCAACCCGCAACAAGAGGCACCGCACACCCACCCGAATCCCCGCCCCACCGCAACCGCCAAACCGCACCACCCCGCGTAGGGTGCAATGAGCGCAGCGAATTGCACCGCGCCAGCACTCCCCGCCACCCGGCCCCCCAGCCCGGTGACCCCCGCACCACCCCGTAGGAGCGCGCTTGCGCGCGACCGCACCACCCCAGGCCACCGCCGGCCCCGGCCCCGGTGACCCCCGCACCACCCGCACCACCCCAACCCGCCGCCAAGAAGGACTCCCATGGCCGCCAAGCGAACCACCCACCGCAGCACCAAGGGCACCAAGCTCTACGCCGTGCGCGCCGCCGACGGCAGCTTCAAGGACATCCAGACCTTCAAGCGCGCCCACAAAGCCGACCTGGCCAAGACCAGCAAAGCCGAAACCGCCGCCGCCAAAAAAGCCGCCGTGAAAAAGGCCGCCAAGAAAGCCGCCCCCAAGAAAGCCGCCAAAAAATCCGCCAAGAAGAAATAACGGAGCCGGCCTTTGTAGGAGCGCTGCGTGCAGCGCGACCACCCCGCCGCACCCCGCATCCCCCAGAACCGAACACCCCCCCGCACCCCCCGGATCACCCCCCATGGCCATCAAGATCAACAAAAAAATCAAAGGCTACGCCGTCGCCAAGCCCGACGACGCAAAACCCGCCGCTCCCGCCGTCACCCCCGCGGTCGAGCCCAACGAGGTCATGGCCCTGCCCAAGGCCGAAGTCATCCAGATGCACGAGCAGATCGAGCGCCCCGAAGTGCTCGTCGGCTCCACCTACAAGATCAAGAGCCCGCTGTTCGAACACGCCCTCTACGTGACGATCAACGACATCGTCTTGAACCAGGGCACCGAACACGAATCCCGCCGCCCCTTCGAGATCTTCATCAACTCGAAGAACATGGACCACTTCCAGTGGATCGTGGCCCTCACCCGCATCATGAGCGCGGTGTTCAGAAAGGGCGGCGACGTCACCTTCCTGGTCGAAGAAATGAAAGCCGTCTTCGACCCCCGCGGCGGCTACTTCAAGGGCGGCGGCATCTACATGCCCAGCATCGTCGCCGAGATCGGCGCCGTGGTCGAAGAGCACCTCAAGATGATCGGCCTCATCCGCGACCCCGAGATGAGCGCAGCCACCAAAGCCCTGATCGCCGAAAAGCGTGCCGCGTACGAAGCGCAGCAGGCCAAAAAAAAAACTGAGCTAGCGGACGCGCCCCAGTCCCCCACTTCTCCCTCTCCGCTCGTCGGACAGGGCCGGGGAGAGGGGGCCGCCCTCGCGGCACCTCCCGCCGCCCTCAAGACCTCCGCCGCCACTGACTCCAGCGCTGCCGCCGCCGAAGCCATCCCCGGCGCCAGCGTCTGCCCCAAATGCAGCGCCAAGGCCCTGGTCATCATGGACGGCTGCGCGACCTGCCTGAGTTGCGGGAATTCGAAGTGCGGCTAGCGCAGTAATGACGTAACGCGGCTTAGCCCGGCCGCAACTTGAGCGCTGCGGCCACGTAGGAACTTGCATGTCAGAGCCCCTTGCGCGGGCCGACATCGCGGCGCATTTCGACATCGCAAATCCGGTGCACTCCTTACACGAGAAGTCTCGCCTCTTCAGCAGATCGAGACGAGTTGACTGAGGCTATGCCAGCTCAAGAACCGAGCGGTGCCACTGATTGGATCAAGTGGGTCGAACGCGCGCGCAATCACTGGCCCAGCACAGAGTCGCTCGTCATTGCGCTCGCTCTCGCAGTTCCGTCCGCAGGCGCAGTCAATGCAATGGCTGGCAATTCGGCAGCCTTTGCTACGCTCTTGCTCCAAACTGGCGCGACCACGCTCCTCTGGCTATGGCACCGCCGTGTGCCGCGCGCGCGCCGCGGAAGGGTCGCACTACTTGTTGCGGTCGATTGCGAATCACCAGAGCACGTCGCGCGCTTCCGAAGCGACTTCGTTAGGCCGCTAAGGGCAATGCTATCCCAGGGCGACACATTCAGCGCCATCGACCTCCTAGAACTCCCGTACGCACGAAGACTTGAGATTGACACTGCCGAACACGCGCGCGCCCTTCAACGGAAGAGCAAGGCAGCCTTCGTGCTTTATGGGCGCCTACGGTGTCGCGATGCTGGAACGCGCATCTGGCGGCTAGATATCAGAGGGCTGGTAAGTCACGGCGAAATCGGCCACAACAACCAGAAGCGCCTGGAGCGGGAGTTTTCCGAGCTTTTGCCGCGAAAAAAAGAGCTTCCAGACCACTCTGCACTTCCTGAATTTGAATTGCTTTCGGCGGTTGTTGATTTGGTATCGCGATACGTAATTGCGATTGCAATCAACGTGTCCGGGGACCCAAGAAGGGCCAGCTCCCTGTTCCAAACGGTCGCCGATGCGTGCAGCAATCAAGATCTCACCACAGAGCCGGTAATCACCTCGATCCGCGATCGACTACCGATACGATTCTACGAAGTGTTTACGTGGGCCGCGCAACTTGAGCTGCGCAACTGGCTAAACACGCGTGACGAGAAGCGGATCGCTGAGGCTACCATCCAACTCGAGAGGGTCCCCACCTCTGAAAGGCATCGGCCCGACTACCTTGGAACCCTTGCGCTATGCAAGTTCGTCGCATCCCGCGACCTACGTGGAGCCGAGGCCCTGCTGAAGTCGCCGAAGGCAACCAACCCGGCGTTTGAAATGAGCCTTGCCTTCCTAGCAAGCTATCGCGGAAACTTGCGAGCTGCATGCAGGCACTATCGAAAGGCTCAAGAACTCCGCGCAACAGATCTCACGTTGAGCGAAGTCCGGGAGTTTCTCGACTGGTTTCAGACCACAGGAGAGCGTCCCGCTGAGCTCGCGTTCATCCGTGGATTCATTGAGTACCTCTTCAATCGCGACAAGGCGCGGGCAGAAAAGCGATTCCGGGAGTTCAACCATCTTGCGCCGAAAGACCAATATCCCCGCGAGCGTGAACTGGTTAGGAAGTGGCTGACGGAGTTGGAACCTGCTGAGAACTCTCAGCGGCGCGAGAAGCAGGGTAGGGCAAAGAAGACCGCCCGCAGCGGGTCGACGCCCCCCCAACTTTGAGAATCGCCGCGATCTAGAGTCCAAAGTATGCGTATTCCACGCCAAGCCGGTCACCCGTTCCACGGCAAGCCGGTCACTGATTCCACGCCAAGCCGGTCACCGATTCCACGGCAAGCCGGTCGGGGGATAGGCGGGTAACCCGCTACCTTGCGCCTCCGTTTCTTCAGGA
>JAJTHZ010000142.1 GCA_021299185.1 Lysobacteraceae bacterium
CGAACTCATCGCCGAACGCTACGAGCGCGCCAGCACGCTGGTCACCTCCAACCTCGACCTCGACGAGTGGGGCGACGTGTTCCCCGGCAACCGCGTGCTCGGGCAGGCCACCATCGACCGCTTGCGCCACGGCGCCTACAAACTGGTCCTCGACGGCGCTTCCTACCGTGCCCCGCGCACCGACGATTCAGGCCCCAAACCGGCGCTTGCGAAGACCCCCAAGAACCCCGCATCCTGACACCCCGTTCGAGCCTCGAATCAGCACCCGCCGACTGGCTCCATAACGGCGATCATGGGTGGCTCCCTTGACCCGGTCGGTGACACATGGCGTCCAACCGTGCATTTGAGCTGACTGCCGGGGTCTCGCCTCTTCGGTGCTGCACTTCCCCGACCGGCACCAGCTCAACACGGCGTTGGACCACCCCAATGCGCGCGCGTGCCATGTTCGCAGTTGTGCTGACTTGCGGCATCGTGGGCTGCTGTCCCGGGCCATCGAGCGAGGACGGTGCGCGTCGCGCCCGCGCAATGAGTCCGGAGGCGTTGGAGCAGCTGTACGCGCAGATGCGCGCAATCCGCGTCTCAATAGGTGAGTTTGGGGTGGGGCGTTTTGGCCCCGCCGAAGATCCGGTACCCGCAGAGTTTCAGGGGATCGGGGCAGTGTTCGTGGACGTCGGCGATCTCGACCGCATCGGCATGGGCGGATGCTTTGATGACAAGGCGGCGCTGATCTTTCTCGGACTGGACGGGCAGGACACCAGGGCAATCATCCTGGTGCCGGGTGAGTGGCAGCGCAACGAGGTGCTCTGGTCTGACTCGCCGCCCGTCCGCGTGCGGTAAGACCGCCTGGGCGTTGCAGCGGATCGGCGGGATTGCGTGTGGCATGATTCTGGCCGTATCGGTCGCAGGCTGATGAACATGGCGCTATGCCAGCAACGGGAGTTCTCGGGAGTGCAAGCGTCGATCGCACGAGTCCTCCTGGTTCTGCTTGTGGCTGCGCTCTCCGCGTGCGGTGACTCGCATCTTCGGGGGAGCGTGGAGCCGTCGGAAGACGGCAAGACCTATCTCGTCATTGCAGACGACAGCGGCGGCGCTTGTGGCCCCATTCGGCTGAACGGGAAGGTCTGGCCCCACGCCAAGGGTGTTGCAGGCGAGATTGCGCCAGGGACTCAGACCATCGAGTGCGGCGCCGCTTTGCAGTTCGATGTCCCGGAAGGTGTCGTCTTCACCTTCGACTACTGGGGTCCGTAACCTGTCGCCCAACGATGCGCCCGAGCCGACAGCCGGGCAGACCTTCGGGCACCTCGATCCGGCGCGCCCGCAGCCTCAGCCCTCGTCGGGCAACGACGCGCGCAAGGCCTGCGCTTCGCGGCGCAGGCCGTAGTCCGGATCGCCGTCGGCGGTGATGGCGATCAGTCGGTCGATGAGCGTGGCCGCGCGCGCGGTATCGCCGCGATCGTGGGCCAGCCGAGCGCGTTCGAGCAGCACCACCGGCGAGCCCGGCGCGAGGCGCTCGAGGTCCGCGTCGCTGGATGCCGCGGCGTCCCAGTCGCGCGCAAGGCGCTGCGCGCGCAGTGCGAAGCGCAGCATGCGGGTTTCCGTGAGCAGCACGCCGACGGTGGTCGTCGCGCGCGCCGCGGCCAGCGCCTGCGCGTAGCCGCGTGCCGCGCCCGCGACGTCGCCGGCCAGTTCCGCGAGCCGCGCTTCGGTGAAGGTGATCACGTAGGCGAAATCGTCGCGCTGGTGGCGGCGGATCGCCTCGGTGAATTCGGTGGCGGCGGCCTCGAAGCCCGCCCGGTCGTCGGTTTCGAGCAGCAACTGCCAGCGCGACTGCGCGCGGATCGATGCGGCGACCGCGCTGTCGCCGGGGAACGCCGCGTCGATCGCCGCCAGCAGCGGCGCGCGCGCCGACGCCGGCGCACTGGCCTCCAGCAGGTGGATGTCCATCGACAGGCGCGTCATCAGCTGCAGTGCATTCGGCTGGGCGGCGACCACCTGGTCGACGAGCTCGCGGGCTTCGCGCACCCGGCCCTGGTCGCGCAGCAGCGAGATGCGCGCCTGCAACACGGCCGACGACGCCTGCGGTACCTGCGTCTGTGCCTGCGCGAGGTCGAGCTCGCGCGTGGCTTCGTCGAATCGCCCCTGGTCGGCGAGGAACCGGGCCAGCGCGATGCGGGCATCGGCGCCATCCGCGGGCAGGGCGGTGGCGTCGCGCAACAGGCGCTCCGCGGCCGCCGCATCCCCCTGCTGCAGGCGCAGCGCTGCCAGCGACTGCAGCGGCGCCGGCTGCTCCGGATGCTGTCCGCGATAAGTCTCGAAGGCCGCGATCGCACCCTCGATGTCGCCCAGCGCGCGGCGGTAGGCGCCGATCGTGAGCAGGGTGGCGTCGAAGCCGCGCCCCAGCGCATGCAGGGCTTCGAGCTGGGCCAGCGCCTCGCGCAGGCGGTTGCCACGCGCGGCGTAGTGCATCGCCAGTTGCTGGCGCGCCTGCGGGTCCTGCGGGTGCAGTTCCACCCACAGTTCGCGCAGTCGCTCCGACGCCGCGAAGTCGCCGCGCAGTTCGGCGTCGAAGGAACGGGCCGCGAAGCGCTGTGCTTCCGACAGACGGTCGATCCCGCGCATCGCCGCGTCGAGACCCGCGCGGGCGCGTTCGCCCTGGCCCATCGCGTAACTCGCGAAGGCGAGGTTGATGCCGGCCACCGCGAACGAGGGGTCGATTTCGAGTGCGCGTTCGAGATGCGACAGCCCGCCCGCCATGTCGTTGCGGCGGATCAGGGCCACGTCGCTGCGCGCGAACTCCGCCAGCGCCTCGGGGTTGGGCGTGAGCAGCTCGCAGGCGGGCAGGTCGTCCGCCGCGCTGGCGCGTTCGGCGGCGAGGTCGAGGTGCGCGCGCAGCAGCGGCGTCAGCGCGTCGGCCAGCGCACAGGCATTGGCGCCGCGGGCTTCGAAGGCGGCAATCTGGCGCGTGGGGTCGACGCTGAACACCTCGACACTGGCCAGCAGTCCGTCGGGCCAGGCGGCCGGCGATGAAGCGCTGCGCCTCGTAGTCGGCCGTGATTTCCGCCATCAAGCGGCGCGGCGCCCGGCCCTCGTCGTCGGTGCCGGCGCGCAGGCGCTGCGCCTGCGCCGGCTCGTTCGGCCGCTGGGGCAGCACGAAGCGGTCCTGGGCGAGGTCGATGGTGAGCGCGATGGCGAGCGCATTCGCCTCGTGGTCGGCGGGTGGTGCGGTCTCGTCGCCGGCGAAGTTGAAGACCATCACCTTGCGCAGCAGGTCCGCGCGCGGGATTTCGCGCCGCTGCGTCGAGCCGTCCTCGCTGGTGACCTCCACCGTGGTGGTGGCGCGGCCGACCGTGGCGCCGCCGAACAGCGCCCACAGCAGCGCGCCGCCGCCGACCACGTTGGGGACCAGCGCCCAGACCTCGCCGCGCGTGAGGCGATCGCCTTCGTCGCGGCCGAAGCGGTTCCAGGCCAGCACCACCACCGCCGGCACCAGCACCAGCAGCCCGGCGAGCACGATGTCGACCAGGTTGTCGGTCAGCTTGTAGCGGCCGACGACGAAGGCGGTGACCTCGACGAAGGCCCAGCCGGTGGCGAGATAGACGCCCAGCACGTGCGGCACGCGCCGGCGCCAGAGGCGTTGCAGCCAGTCCATCGCGTGAAGTCCGATGTGAATTTACCGTGCAGCGTAGCGGATGGCCCGTGCAGCGAGGAAGGAAGCGAATCCGGTCGCGGCTCGCTCGATGCGGCGCGGGCAGGGTCGGTGGGACTGGCTGCGCGCATGGTGCCGCGGGTTGGTCGCCGCTGAAGCGGCTCCCACAGTCCGCCGGCCGGAGCGCCGGCCGTGGCTCAGGCCAGCCGGCAGGCGTCCGGCAGCGCCACCGTCAGCGCCACCGGCAGGTGGTCCGACACGCGCAGCAGCGGCACCTCGTACGACAGCGCGCCCAGCCCGTCGGTGGCGAGGATGTGGTCGATCGCGCGCCGTGGCCGCCAGCTCGGGTAGGTTTCCAGCGACAGCGGCGGCGGCAGCAGCCGTGTGTGCTGGAACAGCGGCCGCAACTCGGGGTCGTTGGCGGCGCAGTTGAGGTCGCCCATCAGCACCGCGTAGGGCCGGTCGCCGATCAACTCGGCGAGATAGCGGCACTGCGCGCGGCGTGCGTTGCGGGTCAGCGCCAGGTGCGCGATCACCAGCAGCAGGCCCTGGCGCGGCGTGCCGTAGTGCACGGCCAGCGCGCCACGCCCGGGGATCGCGCCGGGCAGCTTGTGGTCGACGACTTCGACCGGCTGCACGCGCGAGAGCAGGCCGTTGCTGGACGCGGCGAGCGCGGCGACGTTGCGGTTGGCCTGGTGGCTCCACCACGGGAAGCGCGCCAGTTCGGCCAGGAACTGCACCTGGTTGCGGAAGCCGGAGCGCAGGCTGCCGCCGTCGGCTTCCTGCAGCGCGACGATGTCGAAGCCGGCGACCAGCTCGGCCACCGCCTCGAGGTTGCGCCGCTTGTTGGGGTGGGGCAGCACGTGCTGCCAGGAGCCGGTGAGGTACTCGCGGAACCGCGCGGTGCTGGCCCCGGCCTGGATGTTGTAGGAGAGCAGGCGCAGCCGTCGCCGCGCATCGTGCGGGACCGGGCCGGGAGCGGGACGCGTCATGCCGGCACGCTACGCCCGCCGCCGCCGGCGCGCAATCCGACCATCGCCGTTGAAACGAAGGGCGGCACCGGGCCGCCCTGGTCGGCGCCCGGTGGCGTCGGCGATCAGCCGGCCTTGGCGGCGGCGCGCGCGGCGCATTCCTTCGCGATCAGGAAGTCGACCACCTGCATCACCTCCGGCCAGCCGCCGGCTGCGTTGCCGGTGACGCGGTACTTGCCGGCGACCACGATGCTCGGCGTGCCCTCCACGCCGTAGCGCGGCACCATCTGCTTGGAGCGGTTGACCTTGATGTTGACCGCGGGCGAGTTCATCGTCGCGAAGAAATCCTCGGCCTTGATGCCGGCCTTGGCGGCGTGCCAGTCGGCGATGTCCTGCACCGACGAAAACGCGCGCTTCTCGACGTGCAGCGTGTCGAAGAACGCCTTGTGCGTGCGGTCGAGGATGCCCAGCGCCTCGGCCGCGTAGAACACGTGGGCCAGGGTTTCCCAGCTCGGGCTCCAGGCCGCCGGCAGGTAGGCGAAGGACGCCGTCGCGGGCATGGTCTTCTTCCAGGCGCTGATCGTGGGCTCGAAGTGCGCGCAATGGATGCAGGCGTAGGAGAAGATCTCGGTGACCTCGACCTTGTCCTGCGGCGTGGTCTGCGCGGGCTCGATGCGGAAGTAGTGCTGGCCTTCCTGGAAGCGCTCCACCATGCCCTGGGCAAGGGCGGCGGGGGCGGCGGCGGCGAGCAGGACGGCGGCGAGGAAGCGCATCATCGGGGACTCCGGGATGGGACGCGCGGGCAGTCTGCCCGCGCGATGCTGAACGAACCGTCAGACCGCGCGACGACGGCCGCGTTCGACTCAGCGCGCGGCGGCGCCTTCCGGCGGCGCCGGCGCGAAGTGCAGGCCCTCGATGTAGCTGGCCAGGGCTTCGATGTCGTTGTCGTCGAGGCCGGCGGCCACGCCGGGCATGATCGCGGCGGCCGGATCGGTGCCCCACATCTCGCCGCCGCGGTAGGCGATCAGCTTGGCCTTGGTGTAGTTGGCGTGCTGCCCCGCCAGCTTCGGATACACCGAGCCCGGGTTGCCCTTGCCCGCCGGGCCGTGGCAGGCCATGCACGCGGGGATGCCGCGCGCCTTGTCGCCGCCGCGCCAGAGCCGCTCGCCGCGCTGCTTGAAGGTTTCCTCGAGGCCGGGGATCTTCTCCTCGCTGGCCATGCCGGGCTTGACCTTCTGCTGGGCGTAGAAGGCGCCGATGTCGCGCATGTCCTGCGGCTGCAGGCCGATCGAAAAGCCCAGCATGATCGCGTTGGCGCGCTGGCCGGACTTGAACAATTGCAATTGGCGCGCGATGTAGGACTCGTGCTGGCCGGCGATCTTGGGGTACTGCGGATCGACCGAGTTGCCGTCCATCATGTGGCAGGCCGCGCAGACCGCCGCCTTGGCCTGGCCGGCGGCCGGATCGCCCGGCACGGTGTCCTGGGCGAGGGCGGGCACCGCGAAAGCGAGTCCGAGGATGATCGTCGAAAGCCGGTTGCGCATAGACTTCGGTGCTCCAGGGCACCGCACGGGCCCGGCCCGGCGGCGGTGGTCAGGGTGCGTCCCGGGCCATGGCACGGGCCCGGAAAAGCCGCGATTCTACACCAAGCCCGCCGATGGACGGTCAATGAAACCTCCCCAGAAACCCCGTCCCGGCGGTGCTCCGGCCTGGTCGCGCGCCGCCTTCCTGCTGGCCGCCCACCGGCTGGACCAGTTGCCGCCCGACCAGGGCGCCGAAGTGGCCTTCGCCGGCCGTTCCAACGCCGGCAAGTCCAGCGCCATCAATGCCCTGACCGGGCAGGCCGGGCTGGCGCGGATCAGCAAGACGCCGGGGCGCACGCAGCAGCTGGTGGTGTTCACGCTCGATCCACAGCGGCGCCTGGTCGACCTGCCCGGCTACGGCTACGCCGAGGTCCCCGAAGCGCTGCGCGCACACTGGGGCGGCACGCTGGCGCGCTACTTCCTGGAGCGCGCCAGCCTGCGCGGGCTGCTGATTGCGATGGACATCCGCCATCCGCTGCGTGACTACGACCGCATTATGCTCGACCTCGCGGGATCGCGCCGGCTGCCGGTGCATGTGCTGCTGACCAAGGCCGACAAACTCGGCCGCGGGCAGGGCGCGCAGGCGCTGGCCACCGTGCGTCGCGCGCTGGCCGAGCGCGATGGCGACGTCAGCGTGCAACTGCTGTCCTCGACCACCGGCGACGGCGTGCCGGCCGCGCGCGGTGTGGTCGCGGGCTGGCTCGCCAAGCGGCAGGACGAGGTTCCCGACGCGCCGGGCTGAGGCGCGGTGTCCGCTTCGCCCCTTGCGCCGGACTGACGGCGCCACCACATTGACGCTCCGCCCCGCGGAAGCGCGCCCGTGTCCGGTCCGAGCCAGGTCAAGGAAATCCCCATCGAGTCGCGCGCGCAGCTGGTGGACTACCTCGCCGGCGGCGGCAAGCACCGGGCCGATTGGCGGATCGGCACCGAGCACGAGAAGTTCGGCTTCCGCACCGACGACCTGCGGCCGCCGACCTACGAAGGGGAGCGCGGCATCGGCGCCCTGCTCGAAGGCCTTGCCAGGGCCTACGGCTACCAGCGCATCGAGGAAGGCGGGCACCTGATCGCGCTGGCGCGCGGCATGGAGTCGATCACGCTCGAACCCGCGGGCCAACTGGAACTGTCCGGCGCGCCGGTGGAGACCATCCACCAGACCTGCTGCGAAGTCGACACCCATCTGCGCGAGGTGCGCAGCATCGCCGAGCCCATGGGGCTGGGCTTCCTCGCCATGGGCTTCCAGCCGAAGTGGTCGCGCGCCGACATGCCGTGGATGCCCAAGGGCCGCTACGCGATCATGCAGCGCTACATGCCGCTCAAGGGCTCGCTCGGGCTGGACATGATGACCCGCACCTGCACGGTGCAGGTCAACCTCGACTACGCCGACGAAGCGGACATGGTGAAGAAGTTCCGCGTCTCGCTGGCGCTGCAGCCGATCGCCACCGCGCTGTGGGCGGATTCGCCGTTCACCGAAGGCAGGCCCAACGGCTTCCTCAGTTTCCGTTCGCAGGTGTGGTCCGACACCGACCCCGACCGCACCGGCATGCTCGGCTTCGTGTTCGAGGACGGTTTCGGCTTCGAGCGCTACGTCGATTACCTGCTCGACGTGCCGATGTACTTCGTCTACCGCGATGGGCGCTACATCGATGCCGCGGGGCAGTCGTTCCGTGATTTCATGGACGGCCGCCTGCCCGCCTACCCGGGCCGCCGGCCCACGCTGAAGGACTTCGCCGACCACCTCACCACCGCCTTCCCCGAGGTGCGCCTGAAGCGTTACCTGGAGATGCGTGGCGCCGACGGCGGGCCCTGGAACCGCCTGTGCGCGCTGCCGGCGTTCTGGGTCGGCCTGCTGTACGACGACGCGGCGCTCGATGCCGCCTGGGATCTGGTGAAGGACTTCTCGCTGGCCGAGCGCGAAGCGCTGCGCCGCGAGGTGCCGCGGACTGCGCTCAAGACGCCGTTCCGTGGCGGCACGGTGCGCGAACTGGCGCTGGAGGCGCTCAAGATCGCGGGTCACGGCCTGAAGCGCCGCGCGCGCCTGAACCGCCGCGGCGCCGACGAGGCGATGTTCCTCGAACCGCTGGTCGAGTTCGCGCAGGCCAACCAGACGCCGGCCGAGCGCAAGCTGAAACTGTTCCACGGGCCCTGGGGCGGTTCGGTCGACCCGGTGTTCCGCGAGTTCGCGTACTGAGGTCAGCCGGCGGGTTCCGCTGCTTCACCGGCCCACCGTCCCGCTGTCCCATTGTGGGAGCGGCGCGTGCGCCGCGATGCTTTTCGACCCTGCCGCAATCCCGGTCGCGCTGCACGCAGCGCTCCCGCCGAGCCTGGTTCGGGGCAGCCTGCGCCAAGCCCCGTGTTCTGTGGGAGCGGCGCGTGCGCCGCGATGCGTTTCGATCTGCTGCAAGATTGGTCGCGCTGCGCGCAGCGCTCCTACAGTGGCTGCGCGCGCCCGTCTTGTGGGAGCCGGTTCCACCGGCGACAGCGCTTGCGACGACGCTTCGCTTGGCATGGGCCGCCGCCCCGAAAGACGACGGGCGCCCGCAGGCGCCCGTCGATCACCGCGGGATGACGCGGCTTACTGCTTGATGCCGCGGCGCACCAGCAGCGCTTCCACCGACGGCTCGCCGCCGCGCCAGGCGCGGTACATTTCCATGCCTTCGACGGTGCCGCCGCGCGAGAGCACGCCGGCGCGGTAGGCATCGCCCACCGCGCGGGTCAGGCCGCCGGTGGCCATCTGGTGCGCGAAGGCGTCGGCCGCCATCACCTCCGACCACAGGTAGGCGTAGTAGCCCGCGCTGTAGCCGCCCGGCCAGACGTGGGCGAAGTAGCCGGTGCGGTAGCGCGGCGGGATCGCCGCGAAGTCCACCCCGCGCGCCTTCAGCGACTGCGCCTCGAAGGCGTCCACGTCGGTCGGGATCGAGGCCGCATCGAGCTGGTGCCAGTCCTGGTCGAGCATGGCGGCCGCGATGTACTCAAGCGTGGCGAAACCCTGCCCGAAGTGGCGCGCGTCGACGATCTTCTTCACCAGTTCGGCCGGCATCGCCTCGCCGGTCTGGTAGTGCCTGGCGTAGTTGGCCAGCACTTCCGGCAGCAGCGCCCAGTCCTCGGTGGCCTGCGAGGGGAACTCCACGAAGTCGCGTGGCACGTTGGTGCCGCCGACCAGCGGGTAGCGGGTGTTGGAGAACAGGCCGTGGATGGCGTGGCCGAACTCGTGGAACAGGGTGGTGACCTCGTCGAAGGTCATCAGCGTCGGCTGGCCCTCCGGCGGCTTGGGGATGTTCATGTTGTTGAGCACCACCGGCTGCGTGCCGAGCAGCGACGACTGGTCGACGAAGGTGCTCATCCAGGCGCCGCCGCGCTTGGACGGCCGCGCGTAGAGGTCGGCGTAGAACAGGCCCAGCTGCTTGCCGTCGGCGTCGAACACGTCGAACACCCGCACGTCCGGGTGGTAGGTCGGGATGTCCTTGCGTTCCTTCGGCGTGATCCCGTACAGCTTCTCCATCGCGAAGAACAGGCCGTCCTTCAACACCCGCTCGAGTTCGAAGTACGGGCGCACCTGCGACTCGTCGAGGTCGTACTTGGCGCGCCGCACCTTCTCGGCGTAGTGCGCCCAGTCCCACCCGGCGAGTTCGAAGTCGCCGCCCTCGGCCTTGATCTGGGCCTGGATCTCGGCGGCTTCGCGCTGCACGTTCGCCATCACCGCCGGCACCAGGTCGTCGAGCATCTTGTCGACCGCGTCCGGGGTCTTGGCCATCTGGTCGTCGAGGGCGAAGGCGGCGTGGTTGGGGAACCCGAGCAGGGCGGCGCGCTCCGCGCGCAGGGTGGCGATGCGCAGGATGCGCTCGCGCTGGTCGAAGGCATTGCCGCGGATGCCGCGGCTGATCGAGGCCTCGAACACGCGCCGGCGGCTGTCGCGGTTGGTGAGCGAGGTGAGCACCGGCTGGCCGGTGGTGTTCTGCAGGGCGAGCACCCACTTGCCGTCCAGCCCGCGCTCCTTGGCGGCCTTGGCGGCGGCGTCGATCTCGGCCGCCGACAGCCCGGCCAGCGCATCGGCGCTGTCGAACACCACGGCCGCGTCGTTGACCTCCTTCAGCAGGTTTTCGCCGAACGCGGTCTGCAGGGTGGACAGTTCCTCGTTGATCGCGCGCATCTTCGCCTTGCCGGCGTCGTCGAGCAGCGCGCCGGCGCGCACGAACAGCTGGTCGTAGCGCTCGGCGAGGCGGCGGTCCTCGGGATGCGCGGTGAGCGAGTCGCGCGCGTCGTGGATCGCCTGGACGCGGGCGAACAGCTTCGGGTCGAGGAAGATCTCGTCCTGGTGCTTGGCCAGCTTCGGCGCCACCTCGGCCTCGATCTTCTGCAGCGCCTCGCTGGTGTGGGAGCCGGTCAGGTTGAAGAACACCTGCGAGACGCGGTACAGCACCGCGCCGCTGCGCTCCATCGCCACCAGGGTGTTGTCCAGCGTGGCGGGCTCCGGGTTGTCGGCGATCGCGCGGATCTCGGCCAGGTGCTGCTTCATGCCCTCCTCGAAGGCGGGCAGGTAGTGCTCGTCGCGGATCTTGGTGAAGTCGGGCGCGAGCAGCGGCAGGGTGCTGGGCGCGAAGAACGGATTCGCGGCCACGGCCGCATCCGCGGTGGGCGCGGCAACGTTGTCCTTGGGCGTCACGGTGGTGGACTCCGGGGCGGGCTTGGAGCAGGCGGCGAGCGCGAGCGCGCAGGCCACGGCGAGAGCGATGGGTTTCAGCATGGGGTCGGGACTCGCGAAGGGAAGGCCCGCATGCGCGGGCCGCGCGATTGTACGCCGCCCACCCCGGACTGCCCCCGGCCGGAGGTCATGGGCGACGGCGCGCGTGCGCCGTCGCCGGAACGGGCGGGCGGCGCACCAGCGCCACCCGCCCGCGCGGGTCAGGACCCGGGGACGAGCCGCGCCGCCAGCGTGCCCTGCGCGCCCGGCGTGTCGAGCCAGGTCCACTCGAACGACGGCAGTGGTTCGGCGCCCACCCACGGACCGACCTGCCAGCTGCGATCGGCCTGGAAGGTCAGCAGGCGCATCTCGGCGCGGCCGTCGACGCGCCGCGCCTGGACCACCGCCAGCGCACCACCGATCCGCAGCGCCAGCGCCTCGGTCGCCACCTCGCCGCGCGCGGCGCGCAGGATGTCGGCGATCGGAAGCGCCGCACGCTGTGCCATGCCCGGCGTGCCGGTCGCGAGGTCCACCACCGCCACGCTGGCGAGGGTGATCGGCTCGAAACCGTTGGCGAACACCGCGAGGTTGTCGGTGACGGTGCTGCTGTTGTTGCCCGTGTTCGGGTCGGTGCGGCCGGCCGGCACCGCCACCGTGGCGGTGTTGACGATCGGGCCGGGCGGCGAGGCCGGCAACTGCGCGGTGATCGCGAACACCAGGCTGGTGCCGTTGGGCAGGTCGACCAGCGCGTTGATGTTGCCGCTGCCGCTGGCCGGGCACGCCGCGCCGGCGCCGGTCGCGGTGCAGGTCCAGGTCGCGCCGCTCAGGCTCGTCGGGAAGTTGTCCACGACCACCGCGCCGGTGACACCGAGCGGGCCGGCATTGGCGACCTGCAGGGTGTACTGGATCACGCCGTTTCCGCCCAGCGCCAGCGAACTGGTCTTGACGATCGACAGGTCCGCATCGGTGACCACTGCGGTGACCGAGACCGGCAGGTTGGCGTCGGTGGTGGCGCCGCAGTTGTCGGTGGCGCGGATCACGATCGTGTGCGTGCCGAGCGGGCCGGCATTGGCGAGCGTGACGACGCCGGTGGCGGCCACGCTGGCCGCGCCGGTGTAGGTGCCCGTCGACTGCACCGCGATCGACTGCACGGTGCCGGAGTCGGTCGGCCCGGTCGCCGGGTTCACGGTGCCGCCGGTGCCCACGACCAGCGAGGCGCCGGCGTAAGTCAGCGTCGTCGCGACGTTCGGCAACACCGTGACCGCGAGCGGCTCCTCGTCGAACAGGCCGCCTGCATCGGTCGCGCGGAGGGTGAAGCTCGCATTGGTGGCGAGGCAGGCCGCGACCACGTTGGCCGACACTACGCCGGCGGCGGACACGCTGATCCCGCTCACGGTCACGCCGTTCACGGTCGCGCTCGCGCCGCCGTTCACGGTGACTGCGATCGAGCCGGCTGGCGTCTCCGCGTCGGCGACGTTGGCGATGGTGCCGGCCGACGCCGCGTCGCCCTCGCGACGACTCGCGGCGACCGGCGTCAGCGTCGGCGCCGTGTTGGGCGCCACGAACTCGTCCGCACCGCGATCCGGCGTGGTGGCCGACCGCGCGTCCCCGTCGATGTCGGTGGTCACTGACGGCAGGGCGATGCCGCCGTCGAGCGCCGCCGTGGCCGTGGCGCGCAGGTGCAGGTCGGCGGTCGCCGCGTCGACGAACAGGTCGCCGAGCACGAACGACGATGCCAGGCCGGCGGTGCTGCCCGCATCGCGTGCCGGCGTGCCGGCGCGCCAGGTGGCAAAGTCGACCGGCGTGCCGGCCGCCGCGGTGCCAAGGTCGAAGTAGCTGGCCGCAGTGGCGCCGGTGCCGGCGAACAGGTTCCCGTCCGAGGTCCAGGTACCGGTCGACAGCGACTGGTCGCCGATCGCGAAGTGGCTGCCGGTGCCGCCGGTGCGCGCGTTGAAGGCGATGTTGTTGCGCACGCTGGCGTTGGTGGGCGTGCTGTTGCCGCGCAGGATGGCGTGCGAGTTGGCCGCTCCGCTGGCCGTGCCGCCGACCAGCACGCTGTTGTGGTCGATCGCCACCGTGTTGCCGCCGAACGCGAAGTCGAAGATGCCGCGCACGGGCTGCGCCGACGCGGGTTCCGGCGCGATCACCACGAAGTTGTTGCTGATCACCAGATTGGCGGGGTTGGTGGAATTGCCGGCGAACTGGATGCCGATGATGGGGCCGGTTGAGGTCGCATTGGCCTGCCGCAGTTCGATCCGGTTGCCGGTGAACGTGCCGTTGCGAACGTCGCCGAACACCGCGCCGGCGGTCGCGGTCGTGACGCCGGTGGAAAGCAGGCCCGACACGCGATTGCCGCGGAACACGTTGGTGCCGACGCCGGCTACGACGCTGATGCCGGACACCGCCGCGGAGCTGGTCAGGCCGCTGATCGTGTTGCCGCTGAACTCGTTGCTGCCCGACATGCTGTTGACCACGATGCCGAACAGCCCCGTCGCGCGCGACGCGGTCTGCGAGATCGTGTTGCCGACGACGCGGACATTGTCGGTTCCCGAACCGATGAACACGCCCGCCTGCCGGAAGTTGATCAGGGTGTTGTTCTCGATCCGCAGGTTCGAGTTGGTCACCGGGCCGGCGGCCGCGATCGGGCCGACCAGGTTGAACGGCGGTTCGCCGGCGACATCGGTGCGGTCGCGCAACGTGTTGCCGGTGATCTCGATGTCGTCGTTGCCGGTGATCGCCACCGCGCCGACCTGGATCATGGTGGAGCCGCTGCTGCTCTCGACGGTCGTGTTGCGCAGGCGGTTGGACGAGGCGTCGTTTAACCATCGGATTGCGCCGCCGGCACCGGTGTCGCGCAGCAGGAGGCTGTTGCCGCCGGCGGCGAGGCCGTCGATCGTGATGCGATCGGCGCCATTGACGTTGATCAGGCCGTTGCCGGTGGCACTGGCGCCGACCACGGTGCGCGCGCCTGACGGGACGATGGTGACGCTGTACGCGCCGCCTTCCTGCACCAGCGGATTGAGCGCCACCGCGCCGGTCTCGCCGGCGAGGTCGGTGGTGATGGTCGCGGTCACGTTGCCGGTGAGCACGCCGTTGTTGAGCGCCTCGAACAGGCCGCCGGCGTTGGTCAGCGAGGTGATCGTCTCGGCGGTGCCGACGTTCACCGTGGCGGGGAACGGCGCCACGACGGTGTAGGAGGCCGGCGTGGTCGGCGGGCTGGTGACGTTGTTGACGTCGGTCGCCGCGAAGCCGGCCGCGGGACTGGCGCCGACGTTGCCGGCCGAGTCCTGCGCGACCACGAAGTACTGGACGACGTCGCCGACCACGACGCCGCCGAGCGCGGCAGTGTCGATCGTGCACGTGAAGGCCGGTGCGGCGCCCGTGCAGGCGGTCGACACGAAGCTGCCGGCTCCCTTGCGGAAGTACACGCGGGGCCCATTGGCGCCGGTGGCCACGCCGCTGACGTCGGCGATGGTCGCCGGCAGCGCGCGATTCGTGGTCAGGGTGGTGTTGGCGAGCGCCGCGTACGTGATCGACGGCGCGAGGAGGTCGAGCAGGGTGCCGTTGAATTCGTCCGCGCCGATGTCGGGGTTGGTCGCATTGCGCGCCTGGCCGTCGAAGTCGGTGCCGATGCCTGCGACGGGCACGCCGCCGCTCTCGATCTGGGTCGCCACCGCGGGATCGACGTGCAGGACGTCCGCGCTGGCGCCGACGGTCGACAGGAACAGTGCATTCTCGGATATCGCGACCGCGTCGCGCGGCGCCATGCGCGCGCGTTAGGCCGCAAGGGTGGTGTCGGTGTTGGTGCCGTCGGCGAACAGCACGTTGGCCGGCCCCGGCGTGCCTGCGAACAGGGCGTTGTTGTTCGACGCGGCGCCGTAGGAGGTGAGGGTGGTCGACGAGCGGCGGTAGGCCGCGGTCAGCCCGGTGCCGTTGGCGGTCGAGAGGTTCACCAGCAGGTTGTTGCGCAGGGTGACCGTCGGCGTGGTGGACGCGGACAGCGCGCTGGAGCCGAACAGGGCGCCGGCGCTGGTGGCCGCGAGGCGCACCGTGTTGTAGCTCGCGTTGATCGTGGTGCCGCCGGTGATGTTGATCCCCACCAGGCTGTTGCCGGCATTGAGGTTCGGCCCGCGCAGGTCGCCGATCAGGTTGTTGTTGACCTCGGTCGTGGTGCCGCCGCCGACCGTGATGCCGAACACGCCGCCACCGGCGTTGCTGTTCTCGAGGTTGTAGATCTTGTTGCCGGCCACCACCTGGCTGTTGCCACCGGAGATCGAGATGCCGGTCACCGTGCCGGTGCCGCTGCCGGTCAGCGTGTGCACGGTGTTGCCGTTGATGTTCTGGTTCTGGTTCTGGTTCTGGCTCGTGCTGCTAATGCCGATCAGGGTGCCGCCGGCGGTCACGCCGGAGATCGTGTTGCCGCTGACCGAATTGCCGGCGAAGGTGGGGTCGCTGAACGACGCGATCAGCGCCGTGGTGACGCCGGCGCCGGGATTGCTGATGTTGCTGAAGGCGTTGTTGGTGATCGTCTTGCGCGAGCCGCCGGTGGTCGCGCCGTCGCTGTTGCGCCAGACCTCCAGCGTGGTGGAGCCGGTCGCTGCGACGGTGATGTTCGAGAACGTGTTGCCGCTGTTGGTCTCCGATGCGGACGGCGGCGACGTGCTGTCGTTGAAGTAGCCGCGCACCGTGCCGCCGGCGCCGGTCTTGCTGAATTGGGTCACGATCGCGTTGTTGCTGACCGTGGTTGTGCCATTGGCCGGCCGGGCGAAACTGTTGTTGATCAGCGTCGCGCTGCCGGTCGTGTTCAACGTCAGGTTGGTGAAGGTGTTGCTGCTGATCGTGGTGCTCAGCGGTCCGGCCGTCGCGGAGCCGCCGACGGCGATGAAGATCACCGTGCCGGACGCCGTCACCGTGTGGCCGGAGGTGTGGAAGTCGTTGCGCAGGATGGACAGGCTGCCGGTCGCATTGAGCGCGCCCGATTCGACCTGCAGGGCGGTGATGGCGCCGGTGGCGGCGCCGCTGCGCACCGAGATCCGGTTGTCCGTGATGGTATGCGCCGTCGTGCCGGTCGGTGCATTGCTGGCCGCGACCACGAAGATGCCGCGCAGCGTGCCCGCGGTGGTTCCGCCGTTGGAACTCTCGACCGTGTTGTTGGCGATGGTGGCGGCGCGCACGTTGCGCACCAGGATGCCGTTCACCGTGCCGCTCACGCTGAAGTAGGACGAGAAGGCGTTGGTCGTGCCGTAGTTGGTGATCGTGTTGCCGTCGGCCGCCGTGGCGCCACCGATGGCCACCGTGGCGTCGTGGTCCGCGGCCGCCGTGGGGCCGACGGAGACGATGCCGATGTTGACGTCGGTGATGGTGTTGCCCAGCACGCGCAGGCCGTTGTGTCCGCCGGTGGGGCCGGTGGCGGTCGCGCCGGTGGTCGGTGCGGCCTCGCTGTGCGTGGCGTTGGCGTAGATGCCGAAGGTGTTCGGGTAGGTGCGGTTGAGGTCGATCGTGTTGCCCTGCAGGGTGACGTCGCGCGCGCCGTCGGTGACGGTTGCGTACAGCACGGCGATGCCCCATTCGGTCATGGTGTTGGTCGCCGCCGCGACCACCGTGTTGGCGGGGTTCTCGAGCAGCGTGAAGCCGGTGAGGGTCACCGCATCGGTGCCTACGATCTTGAACAGCCATCGTTGAGCGCACCGACCGTGTGCGCGGCCGAGGCGGTCATCGTGTTGCCGTTACCCTGCACGCGAACGGGGTTGGCGGTGCTCGCGGTGGTGGTCGCGATGCGGTAGCCGCCGGCCGGCGCGGTCTGCGGATTGCCGGCCTGCAGGTCGATCACCACGCCACCGGCGCCCACGCCCTGCGTGTTCAGGTCGGTGATCGCGGCCTCCAGCGTCGGGTAGTCGCCGGGCACGGTGCGCGTGCCGGTGAGCTGCGCGCTGGCGGGCAGGCTCGCGAGCAGCAAGGCGGCGAGGCCGAGGATGACGGACAGACGGCGGACGCGCGCAGCGACCGCTGGACGGTTGACGGACGGCATGGTGGTTCCCCCTCGTACGTGACGGCCGATCGGCCGATCGCCATGCGTGGGCGGGCGGTCCGACGGGCCGGTATGGTCCCGGCGCTGCGACGACATCGCAGCCCCGGCTGTGTAACACGGCTGCCAGCCGCAGGCCAACCCGGGCGCGGTCGGCCGGCCACGGGCGGGCTGGCACCTCGGCACGGGCGGCCGGCTGGCACGCCCCGCAGCGTCGCGATCGGTCGTCAGCCGGTCCGCAGGTTGGCGGCGAGGCGCTCCGGCGGCGCGCCGGGCGCCCACGGCAGCACGCCGAGGCAGGGGGCCGGCAGGCGGCGGCGCAGGGTCTCGATGTTTTCCGCCACGCAGGCCATGTCCGGGTCGATCCGGCTGCCGATCCAGCCGGCCAGCCGCAGCCCGTCGGCGGCGATCGCGCGCGCCGTGAGTTGCGCATGGTTGAGGCAGCCGAGGCGCAGCCCCACCACCAGCAGCACGGGCAGGCCGAGCCGGCGCGCGAGGTCGTTCATCGCCAGCGTGTCCGACAACGGCGCCAGCCACCCGCCCGCCCCCTCGACGAGGACCATGTCGGCCATCGACGCGAGCCGCCGGTGGGCGGCGAGCACCGGCGCGAGGTCGATCGCCACGCCGGCGCGCGCGGCAGCGAGATGCGGCGACAGCGGGTCGGGCAGGGCGATCGGATTGACTGTCGCGTAGTCGGCCGCCACGCCGGCGTATCGCATCAGGGCCAGGGCGTCCTCGTTGCGCGGGCCCTCCGGCGTCATCGCGCAGCCGGCGGCGACCGGCTTCATGCCGACCGCGCGGTGGCCGTCGGCGCGCGCGCGCGCCAGCAGGACGCAGGTGGCGAGCGTCTTGCCGACGCCGGTGTCGGTGCCTGCGATGAAGTATCCGCGCGGCGTCATGCCGGCGGGCCGAAGCGCGCGGGATCGCGGCGCTGCAGGCGGCGCGCCTGCAGGCGCAGCAGCGGGCCGGTCGCGTTCAGCGCGAAGTAGATCATGCCCGGCATCCCGCCCAGCCAGTTCGGCACGCCCGGCTGCAGCAGCACGGTCAGCAGCAGCGAGGCCGTCGACACTGCCGGGATCAGCAGCCAGCGCAGCAGTTCCATCCGCGTGGTCAGCCGTTCGCCCGCATCGAGGCCGAGCGCGTCCGCGCGCCGCTCGGCGTGCCAGGTCAGGGTGGCCATCAGCAGGCCCATGCTGCCGAACGCGACCGCGAAGCTGCCGAAGAACCAGCGCAGGTCTTCCAGCGACTCGATCGTCACCGGGGAGGGCAGCCAGCCGCCGGTGATCCAGGCGAAGAAGCCGCCGAACAGGATCCGCAGCGGGTAGACGAAGACCAGCACCAGGAACACCAGCACGATGCTGAGGAAGGCGGCGGTGGAATCGTCCATCCCGTAGCGCCGGCTCCAGTCCTCGTGCCCGCGCCAGAACACCATGATCAGGGCGAAACTGGCGGCGAAGGCGGGCACGTTCTTCAGCGCTTCCTTCAGCGCGTCGATCGAATCCGGCACGCTGCCGACCGAGATCACCAGCATCGACACCGCGAAGGCGAACGCGGCGTCGACGAAGGTCTCGAGGCGGGTGACCTTGTCGCCGCGCTCGCGGAAGCCGTCGGGGCGGCGGATGTCCTTGGCGTCCATGCGCCGAGCATATCGAAGCCGTCGCGGGCTGCCGATACAATCGGCGGCCACCCCCGCGGATCGCCCCCATGTTCGCCGCCCCGAAGATCGACGCCAGCAGCAAGTCCGAGGCCTATGCGCAACTGGTCGAACAGGCGCGCGGCCTGCTGGCCGGCGAATCCAACCGGGTCGCCAACGCGGCGCACCTGTCGGCGCTGGTGTTCGACGCGCTGCCCGACCTGAACTGGGTCGGCATCTATTTCTTCGACGGGCGCGAGCTGGTGGTGGGCCCCTTCCAGGGCAAGCCGGCCTGCGTGCGCATCGCGCTCGGCAAGGGCGTGTGCGGCACCGCCGCGGCGACCCGGCAGACGCAGCTGGTGCGCGACGTGCACGCCTTCCCCGGCCATATCGCCTGCGATGCGGCCAGCAATTCCGAGATCGTGGTGCCGATCGTGGGCCGCGACGGCGTCCTGGTCGGGGTGTGGGACGTGGACAGCCCGAAGCTCGCGCGCTTCGACGACGAAGACCGCGCAGGCATGGAGGCGCTGGTGCGGGTCTACGTCGATTCGCTGGTCGCCTGAGCCGGCCCGGCGTTGCCACCGGTTTCGCCCTACACTGCCGCCATGACCGACAACAAGCTGCTCAACGTGGGTCCGAAGTCCGCCGCCTGGCTGCGCCAGGTCGGCGTGCGCACCATGGACGACCTGCGCACGCACGGCGCGGTGGGCGCGTTCTGGAAGGTCAAGAAGGCGGGCTTCAAGCCGAGCCTCAACCTGCTCTACGCGCTCGCGGGCGCGGAGAAGGGCTGCCACTGGACGGCGCTCAGCGCCGACGAGAAGAACCGCCTCGTCACCGAGGCCAGCGCGCTGGAAGACGCGGCCAAGGCCGCGAAGTCGTTCGTGATGCCGGCGCGCGACGTCACCCCGCCGCGCGAGGACCGGGTCGAGGAAGCGGTCGCCGCGCCCGCCCTGTTCGACGAACCCGATGCCGCCCCGGCCGAGGAGTCGCCCGCGCCCGACGGCGGCGCGCCGCGCGATCCCGAGTGACCCGCAGCGGGCCGGTGACCTTCCCGTAGGAGCCAGCTTGCGTGCAACCGCAGCGCCGCAACCTCGCCGCAGTGCGCGAGGTGCCGGTCGCGCGCAAGCGCGCTCCTACGGAAAGCGCTGCAGGTTCCGCGGCGTCGTAGGAGCCCGCTTGCGGGCGACCGCAGCGCCGCAACCCCGCCGCGGTGCGCGAGGTGCCGGTCGCGCGCAAGCGCGCTCCTACGGAAAGCGCTGCGAGTTCCGCGGCGTCGTAGGAGCCCGCTTGCGGGCGACCGCAGCGCCGCAACCCCGCCGCGGTGCGCGAGGTGCCGGTCGCGCGCAAGCGCGCTCCTACGGAAAGCGCTGCG
>JAJTHZ010000150.1 GCA_021299185.1 Lysobacteraceae bacterium
GGCGGCCCCGGCGGCCCCGGTGGCGCCGCAAGCCGCCACGCCGGAGAGTGCGGCGCCCGCGGCCGCCGCCGCCCCCCGCGCGCAGTACCCGCTGATCGACTACCTCGATGGCAGCCTGATCGGCCTGCCGTCGCGGATCGCGCTGGATGGCGTGCCGCCGCTGGTGATCGACCCGACGGCCAAGGTGTTCCATTTCGCCGGTGGCCTGCGCCAACTGGAGCCCTACCTCGACGCCCTGCTGCCGCGCACGCAATGGAGTGCCCTGCTGCAGAGCCAATTGGCCGTCGTGCGGCGCGAGCATCCGGGTCGTCCGTTCGAACTGCTGCGCTGGCACCAGGCCTTGCGCCGCATGCCGCCCGGTTTGCCGCCGGGCCTCGATCCGGGTGCGCTGTACAGCCTGCGGCAGTCGCTGGACCTCAAGGCCGACCACCCGCGTGCGGCGCGGATCGCGGACGCGATGAAGGTGCCGCGTGGCCTCGGCGAGGTCGCCAACACGTCGGCCACCAGCGTGGTCGAGGTCTACGCGGTGGTCGGTGCCTTCGCCGCCATCGGCTGGCTGGAGCAGCATTCGCGCTCGAAGCCCGGTGCGGCACCCGCCGCCAAGGCCGCTCCCGCGGCCAAGGTCGCGCCGCGGCCGACCGGCGTCACGCCGCCGGCGCGTCGCTGAACGCCCGATGCACCCCGCTCAGCGCGGGCGCGGCGGGCCCTTGCGGTGCGGTTTCGGCTTGGGCTTGGCGGCGTAGGGCACGCGCGCCTTGAACCGCGCCTCGCCCTCGCGCGGCGCGTCGCCGGTCTCGCGCGTGCGCGGTGATGTGGTGGGGCGCGCGTCCCGCCACGGCGCGAGGCGCAGTTTCTGTCCCGCCACGCGCACGCTCGCCAGGTGCTCGACCACGTCCGGCGCGAGGTCGGCCGGCAGGTCCACGCGGCTGTAGTTCTCTTCGATCTCGATCCGCCCGATCGCGGCGGCGTCCAGGCCCGCCTCGTTGGCGATCGCGCCGACCAGGTTGCCGGGCTTCACGCCATGGCGGTGGCCGACCGAAACGCGGTAGGTCGCCAGCCCGGTGTCGGCGCGGCGTGCGCGCGGCGCGCCACCTTCGGCACGCGGCGTCCGCGGCCGTGGCTCGCGCGCCGGCCGTGGCGCGTCGTCGGTGCCCGGTGCGCGGGCCAGGCGTTCGCGCCGCGCCTTGCTCGACTCGCGCGGCGTTTCGGCCGCCGGTGCCGGGTCGCTGCCTTCCAGCAGCAGCGGCTTGTTGCCGTGGGCGATGCGCGCGAGCGCGGCGGCGATGTCGGTGGCCGGCACGTCGTGCTCGGCCTCGTAGCGCTCGACCAGGGTGCGGAACGGATCGAGGCCGTCCTGCGCCAGCGCATCGGCGATCTTCTGCATGAAGCGCACGATGCGCCGGTCGTTGACCGCGGCGACGGTCGGCAGGTGCATCGGCTCCAGCGGCTGGCGCGTGGTGCGCTCGATCACGCGCAGCATGTGCCGCTCGCGCGGGGTGACGAACAGGATCGCCTCGCCGGTGCGACCCGCGCGGCCGGTGCGGCCGATGCGGTGCACGTAGGATTCGGCGTCGTAAGGGATGTCGTAGTTGAGCACGTGGCTGATGCGATCGACGTCGAGGCCGCGCGCGGCGACGTCGGTGGCGACCAGGATGTCGACCTGGCCGTCCTTGAGCCGCTGGATGGTGCGCTCGCGCACCTTCTGGTCGACGTCACCGTTGATCGCCGCGGCCGAAAAGCCGCGCGCGGCCAGGCGCTCGGCCAGTTCCTCGGTCGCCTGCTTGGTGCGCGCGAAGACGATCATCGCCTCGAACGGCTCGGCCTCGAGGATGCGGGTGAGCGCATCGAGCTTGTGCAGGCCGGACACGGCCCAGTAGCGCTGCCGGATCCCGGCCGCGGTGGTGGTCTTCGATTCGATGCGGACCTCGGCCGGGTTCTTCAGCCAGGTCTGCGCGATGCGTTTGATCGGCGGCGGCATGGTGGCCGAGAACAGCACCACCTGGCGCGCGTCGGGCGTGGCCTTGAGCACCTTCTCGACGTCGTCGATGAAGCCCATGCGCAGCATCTCGTCGGCCTCGTCGAGCACCGCGGTGCGCAGGTGCGACAGGTCGAGCGAACCGCGGTCGAGGTGGTCGATGATGCGGCCTGGCGTGCCCACCACCACGTGGGCGCCGCGCTTGAGCCCGTGGAACTGCGCGCCATAGGCCTGGCCGCCGTAGATCGGCAGCACGTGGAAGCCCGGCAGCCGGGCGGCGTACTTCTGGAACGCCTCGGCGACCTGGATCGCCAGTTCGCGCGTGGGCGCCAGGACCAGCGCCTGGGTGCGCGGCTCGGTGACGTCGATCCGGGCCAGGATCGGCAGCGCGAAGGCGGCGGTCTTGCCGGTACCGGTCTGCGCGGTGCCGAGCAGGTCGCGCCCGGCCAGCAGGTGCGGAATGCTCTCGGCCTGGATCGGCGAGGGTTGCTCGTAACCGACGGCGGAGAGCGCCTCCAGCAGAGGGGCGGGGAGTCCGAGATCGGCGAAGGGGAGAGGCGTGGCAGGCGTGGTCATCCGCACAGGGTAGCGGGTTTCGCTGGAGGTCGGGCTCGAGGGCGTGCAGCGTGCCGCCTTGGGCGACGGGGACACTGCTTCTGCACGATCTCGGGTGCGCCAGGTCGCGCCCGTGCTCGCGTGGTTTGCGGGCGTTGCCGCATGGTTCGCAGCGGCGCGCTTGCGCGCGAGGGCTGGGGTTGTGGCTTGCCGATGGGTTTCGTATGTGGGGTTGTGTTGTCGCGCCAATCGACGAGGCGTCTCGTGCCGCTGCATCTCCCGTAGGAGCGCGCTTGCGCGCGACCGCCACGTCTCGACCTTGCCGCTGGCATCTTGCGTGCGGGGTTGTTCTGTCGTTGCCATCGACACAGCGTTTCGCGCCGCTGCTTCACCTGTAGGAGCGCGCTTGCGCGCGACCGCCACGTTTCGATCTTGCCGCGGGCGTCTTGCGTGCAAGGTTCTTTTGTCGTCGCAAGCGACAGAGCGTTTCGCGCCGCGGCAGCTGCGCGATACGCTCTGTCGCTTGCGACAGCAATACA
>JAJTHZ010000134.1 GCA_021299185.1 Lysobacteraceae bacterium
CCGTGTTGGCCCTGGCCTTCGCCGCAGCCGTCGGTGCCGCGGATGCCGAACCGTCGCCGACCCTGCTGCTGCGCGATCCGGCCGTGTCGGCCACCCACATCGCCTTCGTCTACGCCGGCGATCTGTGGCGCGTCGACCGCGATGGCGGCAATCCGCTGCGCCTGACCGCGGACGCGTCGTCAGACACCGGCCCGGCGTTCTCGCCGGACGGCCGCTGGCTGGCCTTCAGCCGCGCGCACGATGGCAACCTCGAGGTCTATGTGATGCCGGCGGCCGGCGGCACGCCGCGGCGGCTGACCTGGCATCCCGGCCCGGACCGCGTGGCGGGCTGGTCGGCCGACGGCCAGCGCATCCTGTTCGCCTCGCGCCGCGAAGTGGCGCCGACCGGCGAAATGCAGGCATGGGAGGTCGCGCCGGAGGGCGGTGCGCCGCGGCGCGTGATGGCGGCCGACTTCCACCACGGGCGCTGGAACGGCGCGCGGCTGGCCTACATCCCGTTCGCGCCGGCCTACAGCGGCCTGCTCGGCGGCACCGCGGGCTGGAAGGGCTATCGCGGCGGACTCGCGCCCGCAGTGCACGTGATCGACCCGGCCGCCGGCACGATCGACGTGGTGCCCGGCGCGCGGGCCAGCCACATCGAGCCGCTGTGGGTGGGCGGCCGCCTGCACTTCATCGCCGACCGCGACGACGCGGCGTTCAACCTCTACGCCTGGGACGAGGCGACGCGCACGGCGCGGCGCCTCACCGACGAGCGCCCGTGGGACATCCGCGCCGCCGACGCACACGGCGAGACCATCGTGTACGAAGCCGGCGGGCGGCTGAAGGAACTCGACACGCGCAGCGGCACGGTGCGCGAGATCGTGGTGCGCCTGCCGGCCGACCTGCCCGAGACGCTGCCGCGCTGGACGGACGTCGGCGCCGGCGCGGAGGACTTCGCGCTGTCGCCGGGCGGCAAGCGCGTGCTGTTGACCACGCGCGGCGAAGTGTTCAGCGTACCGGTCGAGGACGGTTCGGTGCGCAACCTCTCGCGCAGCGTCGACGAGCGCGAGTACACCGCGCTGTGGTCGCCGAAGGGTGACCGCGTGGCCTGGGTGGTGCAGCAGGCCGACGCGCAGGCGCTCGTCGTGCGCGACCAGGCGGGCCTCGATGCCGCGCGCGTGTGGCCGCTGGGTGCCGGTTTCCACCGGCTGCTCGCCTTCGCGCCGGACGGCGAGCGCATCGCCTACGTCGACCAGCGGCTCGTGCTGTGGGTGGTCCGCCTCGCCGACGGCCGGCGCACGCGCATCGACGCGCAACACCACCGGGCGGAGGCGCAGGTCGCGTTCTCGCCGGACTCGCGCTGGCTCGCCTACACCGTGAGCCGCGCGAACCTGCTGTCCGACCTGGTGCTGGCCGAGGTCGAGGGCACGCGGCGCGCGCGGATCGGCGACGGCATGGCCGACCTCACCGAGCCGGCGTTCTCGCCCGACGGCAAGTACCTGTACTTCGCCGCATCGACCAACGCCGGCCCGCACAAGGTGTCGCTCGACCTGTCGAGCCAGGAGCAGAACGAGCGCCGCACCTTCTACGCCGTGGTGCTCGCCGCGGACGGCGAATCGCCGCTGGCGCCGCGCACCGCCGACGAGGAGCCGGCGAAGGACGAGGAGGCGGAGGCGGAGGACGAGGATGCGTCGACGGGCGCGACGGCGCCGACCCGCATCGACCTCGACGGGATCGCCGCGCGCGTGGTCCCGATCCCGCTCGCCGAACGCAACTACCGCGACCTCGCGGTGGCGAAGGACGGCGACCTGCTGTTCGTCGACGCGGTGCAGGCCGGCGCCAGCGCACCGCCGGAGGGGGAACCGGAGGAAGCCGGCAACGTCCTGCGCCGCTACGACTTCGAGGCCCGCGAACTCGGCGATGTCGCCAGCGGCGTGGCGACCTTCGTGCTGTCCGCCGATCGCGAGCACCTGCTCGCGTTGGACACCGAGGGCGCGCTGAAGGTCGGCAAGCTCGAGGACGCCGAGACCGAACTGGAGGCGCTGGACGTGTCGGGCGTGCGGCTGCTGGTCGACCCGCGGCGCGAGTGGCGGCAGATCTTCGAGGACGCGGTGCGCATGCAGCGCGCCTTCTTCTACGCCGAGAACCTGCACGGCGTCGATTGGGACGGCGCCGCCGCGCGCTTCCGGCCGCTGCTCGACCACCTCGGGCGGCGCGCAGACCTCAACGACCTGATCGTCGAGCTGATCGCCGAACTCCGGGTGGGTCACAACTTCGTGTTCGGTGGCGACCAGCCGCCGGCGGTCGGCGAGGCCACGGTCGGCCTGCTCGGTGCCGACGTCACCGCCGACGGCGGGCAGTGGCGCATCGCGCGCATCCTCGAGGGCGGCCGCTGGACGCCGTTCGACGCCGCGCCGCTGCGGCGGCCCGGCCTCGATGTCGCCGCCGGCGACTACATCCTCGCGGTGAACGGCGCGCCGCTCAGCGCCGCCGACGACATCCACGCCCGCCTCGCCGGCACCGCCGGCGTGCAGACCACCCTCACCGTCGCCGCCGACGCGGCGGGGCGGACGAAGCGGCGCAACGTGGTGGTCGAACCGATCGCCGACGACCGCACGCTGCGGCTGTGGGACTGGGTGGAATCGCGCCGCGCGCGCGTCGAAGCCGCCACCGGCGGCCGCGTCGGCTACGTCTACCTGCCCAACACCACGACCGAGGGCTACCGGTTCTTCAACCGCATGTTCTATGCGCAGGTCGACAAGCAGGCGTTGATCATCGACGAGCGCGCCAACAGCGGCGGCCAGGCCGCCAACTACATCACCGACGTGCTCGGCGCGCGCCGTTTGGCGGGCTGGCGCGACCGCGAGGGCGCGCCCTTCGAGACGCCCGGCGGCGCGGTGCACGGGCCGAAGGTGATGCTGATCGACCAGTACGCCGGCTCGGGCGGCGATTTCCTGCCCTATGCCTTCCGCCGCGAGGGTCTCGGCAAGCTGATCGGCACGCGCACCTGGGGCGGGCTGATCGGCATCTTCGCCAATCCGATGTTCGTCGACGGCGGCGGCATGTCCGTGCCGTTCTTCCGCTTCTACACGCCGGAGGGCGAGTGGGCGATCGAGAACGAGGGCGTGGCGCCCGACATCGAGGTCGCGCTCGATCCGGTGGCCTTCAACCGTGGCGAGGACAGCCAGCTGGAAGTCGCAATCCGCGAGATCCTGGCCCAGCTGGAAGCTGCACCGCCCAAGCCGCTGGTGCCGCCGCCGTTGCCGACCGAACCGGGTCGCTGAGCCCCGGCGCGGCGCACGCGCCGCACCCACCATTGATTCGGGCCGCGTCGGGACGCCACCGCGCGGCAACCCCTGTAGGAGCGCGCTTGCGCGCGACCGCCACCTTGCACGTGCGGCAGGACCGCGATGGCGCGGTCGCCCGCAAGCGGGCTCCTACGACAGCGCGCGATGGGCCGCGCTGCGTCCACCCGTAGGAGCGCGCTTGCGCGCGACCGCCACCTCACACGTGCGGCAGGATCGCGATGGTGCGGTTGCCCGCGAGCGGGCTCCTACGACTGCGCGCGATGGGCGGCGCTGCGCCCACCCGTAGGAGCGCGCTTGCGCGCGACCGTCACCTCGCACGCCGCGGCAGGTCCCGAATGCTGCGGTCGCCCGCAAGCGGGCTCGTACGACAGCGCACCATCCACGCGACGGCGCTCTTGTAGGAGCGCTGCGTGCAGCGCGACCTCAGGTGCGACGGCGAGGCGTTGCGGGCGGCGCCAGCGCGCCGAGCATCCGCGCAACGCCGGCCATCGCGCGCGGCAGCGCGCGCTTCGGCTGCGGCTGTTCGCCGATCCACAGCGCCGCCTCGTAGAGCGCACCGGCCAGCAGATGCGCGGTGGGTTCGGCGTCGATGGCCGGGTCGATCGTCCCGGCGTGGCGCAACTCGTCAAGCAGGGCCGCGAGCGGGCGGATCGAACTGGTGGCATCGAGTTCGCGCACCGCGCGGTGGCCCAGCACGGCGGGGCCGTCCAGCAGCAGGATGCGACGCGCGCCGGCATCGAGCATCGCCTCCAGCCAGGCGCGGCACGCCGCCTCAAGCGCGCCCAGGGTCGGGGCCCCGGGCGGCAGCGCGGCCTCGATGCGCTGCGTGATGCGGGCGTCGAGGCTCGCCATCACGGCCTCGAATAGCCCCTGCTTGCTGCCGAAATGGTGGTACAGCGCGCCCTTGGTCAGGCCCGCCGCGCGCACCAGTTCATCCAGCGGGGCGTCCGCGTAGCCGTGCGCCGCGAAGGCCTCGGTGGCGCGCGCGAGCAGGCTGGCGCGGGTCGATTCGGACAGTTCGGCATTGCTGCGGCGAGGCATGGCGGAGCTCCGGTTGACATACATACCGACGGTACGTATGTTACGTACCGTCGGTATGTAACTTACACCCGGCGCCCCGCGCCGCCAACCGGAGGACCCGATGGACGCTGTTGCCTGGACGCAGATCCTGGAAACCGCCGCGCTGGTGTTCGGCGCCGCGATCGTGCTGTTCCTGCCATGGGAACTGTGGCGCCTGCGCCGCGCCGGCCGGCTCGACCGCGCGCGCGTGCGCGAGATGCTGGCCAGCGCCAGCCCTGTGGTGCCGACGATCCTGGTCGGCGGGCTGGTCACGGCCTTCGTGCTGGGCCTGTACGGCGGCGTGGCCGCGCTGGTGCCATGGTCGATTCCGACCAACGGGATCACCGCCCTGATCTGCCTGCTCGCGGTCGACTTCATGTACTACTGGGACCACCGCACGGCGCACCGCAACCGCACGTATTGGGCGCTGGCGCACTCGGTGCACCACAGCTCGCCGGCCTACGACCAGACCACCGGCCTGCGGGTCTCGTTCATCGACGGATTCATCTCGCCGTGGTTCTATGTGCCGGTGGTGGCGGTCGGCTTCGACCCGCTGCTGGTGGCCGCCTGCCTCGCGCTGATCATCGGCTGGCAGCAGTGGCTGCACACCGAGGCCATCGGCCGCCTGCCGTGGCTGGACGGCTGGCTCAACACGCCGTCCAACCATCGGGCGCACCACGGCGTGCAGGCGCAGTACCAGGACAAGAACTACGGCGCGATCCTGATCGTCTGGGACCGTCTGTTCGGCACCTGGGCGCCCGAATCCGAGGACGAGCCCGTGCGCTACGGCATCACCCACCCGATCGAGAGCACCCACCCGGTCACCGTGCACCTGTTCGAAGCGCGCCGCCTGTGGCGCGACCTCGCCGCCACGCCGCGCTGGCGCGACCGCTTGCGGCGCCTGCTGCACGCGCCCGACTGGCATCCCGATACCGACCCATGAGCGCACAGATCGCACCCCGCCCCCGCTGGACCACCGAAGTCCGCCACCTGCTGTCGCTCGCCACGCCGCTGGTGGCGGGCCTGGTCGTTTCCGCGCTGATGGGCGTGGTCGACACCGCGATGCTCGGCCCGCTCGGCCCGCTGCCGCTGGCGGCGGTCTCGCTGACCATGAGCGTGTGGGTGATCTTCGTCGCCGGCCTGTACGGATTCCTGATGCCGGTCGGCATCCTCGCCGGCACCGCGCACGGCGCGGGCGATCCCGCCGCGATCGCCGCCACGGTGCGCGAGGGACGCGCGCTGGCGCTGCGCTCCGGCCTGCTGGCAGGGCTCGCGATGGCGGCGATCCTGCCGCTGCTGCCCTACCTGGGCCAGCCGCCGGAGGTGATCGCGGCGATCGCGCCGTACTGGCTCGCGATCTGCGCGATGCTGCCGGGCTTCGCGGTCAGCCTGGTCTACAAGCAGGTCCTGGAGGCGATCGACCGCCCGTGGCTGGCGGTGGCGCTGGCCTTCAGCGCGGTGCTGTTCAACGCGGCGCTCAACTACGTGCTGATCTACGGCCGCTTCGGCCTGCCGCCGCTGGGCCTCGCCGGCGCCGGACTCGGAACGGTGCTGGCGATCTGGTTCACCGTCGGCCTGCAGATGGCGGTCTGCCACGGCCGGCCCGCGCTGCGCGCGCGCTTCGGTGGCGTCACGGCGGACCCCGCGCGGCGCGCGCAACTGCGCCACGAAGGACTGCCAATGGGCTGGCAGTACGTGCTGGAGGGCGGCTCGATGGCGGTGGTCGGCGTGTTCATCGGCTGGCTCGGCGCCACCGCGCTGGCCGCCAACCAGGTGGTGATGGCGGTCGCGGGCGTGCTCTACATGGTGCCGCTGGGCATGGCGGCGGCGACCAGCATCCGCATCGCGCAGGCGATCGGCGGCGACGCGCGCGAGCGCCTGCGCGCGATCGGCATCGCGGGCCTCGGGGTGGCCACCGCATGGCTGGTGGTCGCGACCGTGCTGCTGACCGCATTCGCCGAACCCATCGCGCGCGCCTTCATCGACGATCCGGTGGTGGTCGGTCTCGCCGCCGCGCTGTTTTTCACCGTCGGCCTGATGCAGGTCTTCGACGGCGTGCAGAGCGTCAGCCTCGGCGCACTGCGCGGCATGCTCGACAGCCACTGGCCAACCCGCGTGTCCCTGCTCGCCTACTGGGGCCTCGCGGTGCCGCTCGCCTGGCTGTGCGGCATCGCGCTCGACTTCGGCCTGGTCGGCGTGTGGGCGGGCTTCGGCATCGGGCTCGCGGTGGCGGGGGCGATGCTGCTGCGGCGGTTCCTGGCGTTGACAGGGAACGACGGGGCGACCCAGGTCCAAGCCCGTGACCGATGATGAGCGCAGCGAATTGCGCCCTAGGAAGCAGCGTGCATGAACGACACCGGCGAAGGCACATGCCTGCGCCAACCTCGCTTCTCGACCACGCGCACGTCGGGCTCGATGTGCAGGCGCTCAAGCCAGGCCGCAAGGTGCGGCAGTTCGTCGTCCGCGGGATCGCCGAGGAACGGCGCCACGCGCACCAGATTGCCGTAGTTGCGCAAGTGCTTTTCAGGGCTGTCGTCGACGACCACGGTACGGCGCAGGTCGTGGCCGTGACGCTTCACCTTCGCGAGCCGCTTGGCGTGGACCCAGGTATCGTTGGCCAGGTCGCGCTGCAGCGTGCAGCGCTCGCGCGACCACACGAAAGCGAGCCGTGACGGGTCGTCGAACAGCACGGGCACGAGCGCGCGCGCGTAGGCGGCCGACGACGATGTCCACACGGCGAGCTCGAAGTGCACCGCCACGTGGCGCAGGAACTCGCGTGCCCAGGGTCGCAAGTAGACCGCGTACGGTGGCAGGTCGAGGTCCGGCGCGCGCGCGAGCGGGCGTTCGTCGGCGAACACGAGGGTCTCGTCGAGGTCCAGCACCAGCAGTATCCGCTGCATGCCGGCGACGTTAGCACCGACGGGCGACGCTCGGCACACGGCGCGGGCGTCGCCGTCGATCGCAATACGCGCGCCGAACACTCGACCCGGTTCGCCCTCGCCGGAAGCCGGCGCGCGCAGGACCTGGCGTTCGCCCAAGGACTGGCGTGGACGGCGCAGGTCGCCGCAATGCAGGCGCCAAGCCGTGCAGCGCGTTCGAGCGAACGCTTCCCGGGTCGCGACGACCTCCTGCTGCTCATGGCTCGAAGCCATTCGAGAACAGATCGACCACCTGGTACGCGATGCAGGCCGAGTACTCGCTGGACGCGCCGTCGTCGGGGCCGCCGCGTTCGGCCGCGATCGCGGTCAGGAACTGGCCTTCGAAGTTGCCGGACGTGGTGACGTTCGCGGTGAAGGCGGTCGTGCCGTCCTCGGACGACGTGCCGTTGCTGATCGTCGCGGTCGTGGCCCCCACGAAGGTACGGCCTTCTCCGTGGCCACTTACATCGCAGCTCGTCGACCGATACACGGTGATTTCGTAGGTGCCATTGGCCGACTGCAGCGTGCCCGACACCCAACCCGCGGCACTGCTGCCCGCAGCGCTGGCGAGGACCGGGTAGTTCTGGCCACGGTTCCCCGATGTGCCGGTGTCGGTGCCGTTGAAGTTGACGCCATCGGGGTAAACGTCGATCCCGAGCGCGACGTTGGCGAAGGTGCTGTTCAATCCATAGTCGGCGATCGCCGCATCGCGCGAGACGCTGATGCCGGCGCCGGCGTTGTAGGCGACCGAGTTCTGGCGAAGAATGAACCGCTCGCCGTCGTTGAACCGGATCCCGTCGTTGCCGTTGCCGGCTGAACCCTGCATGCCGCCCTGGGCGCGTCCGACGAAGTTGCGGTTGATGCTGGCGACCGACAGCGCGCCGCGGACGAGGACGCCGAAGGAGTCGTTGTGCCCGATGAAGTTGCCGTCGATCGAGTCGTTTTGGCCATCATCGATTTCGATGCCGATGCCGTTGCCTACGTCGCCCGTTCCGCTCTTGCTCAGGCCGATGAAGTTGCGCAGCACGTTTCGGAACGTGCCCGGCCCCAGCCGCACGCCGGCGACACTCGCGCGGCCGATGATGTTGCGGTCCGCCGGATCGTTGCCGCCGATGCGCGTGCCGGTGGCGCCGTCGACCGTGATGGCGTACTGCGGAACCGAAGGCTCGAAGATCGAGGTCCCGGTGTTGAAGGCGTTGCCGATGATCGTCGCGCGTCCGCTGCCACTGACCCGGATCTGCGCCTCGGTCGCACGGTAGAACGCGAGGCCCCGGACGGTGATCTCCTGGTCCGGACCGGGCGTGAGGTTCAACGCCCGCGCGCCGTTGCTCGCCAGCACCACGCAATGCACGCTGTCGTCGCCGTCGGCTGCCGAGTCGGGGAGCGCGTTCGGTGAACTGCCCGGCTGGGTGAATCCGTCGATGGTCACGGTGCTGCTGATGGTCGGCAGCGGCGTGGCCAGGCTGATGCTGCGCGGGCAGCTTCCGGAAAGGTTGAACGCGATGGTCTCCTCGATCGCGGTGACGTTCGCATCCAGGATCGCCTGGCGCAGCGTGCCCGGGCCCGAGTCGGCGCTGCTGGTGACGGTCAGCGTGTCGACGTCGCTGATCGTGCTCTCGCGGGCACCGCGGTCGACGCGGCTGCCGATGCGCCGCGGACTGCCGGCGAAGTCGACGCTCGGCAGACCGCCGACGATGCTGTTGGTGCCCGAGTTGACCAGCGACGAGCCGGCCTGCGGCACGAAGCTGGCGTCGAACATCGGATCGATGCCGACGACGTTGTCGAACTGCGGCGAGGCGCTGCCCCCACTGCTGAAGGTGAATCCGCCGTCGAACGCGTTGTGGTTTACCGTGACCGCGCCGGTGACGATCACGATCCCGCCGCTCGTGTAGGTGCCGTCCATGACGTTGTTGCGCAGGCGCACGGCACCCGGCGCGCCCAGGATGCGAACGCCCTCGGTGCCACCGACGAACGTGTTGTTGTGAATGTCGGCGACGAACGGCGCGGTGGCGGCGGTGCGATCGAACTGGAACGTGCGCCCCAGCGAGCCGGTGACGATGTTGTTCTCCACCCGCACGTTCTTGTCCTTCGTGGAGACGATCGGCCCGAGGTCGTTGTCGATGAACCGGTTGCGCAACAGGTTGATGTCGCCGATCACGGTGCTGCTGGTGCCGAAGTCGCGCAGCTCAATGTGGTCGAGTCGATCGAACGTCAGGCGCTCGACGGTCAGGTCGCCGTCGCGCGGCCGAAGCGCAATGCCGTACCGGCCGGGCGTGGCGGCGGTGATCCGGCTCGACCCGGGGCTGCTGGACTGGAGCAGGCAGCCCGCGGTCCAGCCACCGCTCAGGCGCAGCGCGCCATTCATGACCACGAAGATGTCGTCCGTCAGGCTGAACGTGCCGCTGCGCACCCGGACATCGTCGTCTTCCGCGCTCTGTGCGGCCGCGGCCAGGGCGAGCACGAGTTCCGCGGTGTCGTCGGCGCAGTAGGTCGCGGCGTATGCCGGACCAAAGGGGACTGCGCCGAGGACGAACAGCGCCGTGGCGCAGGTGCATCGGTAACGTGGCGTCGACATGGCGTTTCCCAGGGAGAGTGCTTCCCTGGGAAACGGGATCCCTGCGCGCCACGGCTCATGCGCCGTCGCTGCGTGTCTCGCCAGGGCCGCGGAGCTTCGGTCGTGGCACCGGCTTTGGCGGCAGGAAACACGGCGCAAACGGGGCTATCGGCGGCATGCCGCGGCGCTCGAACCGGCAGTGCCAGCGCCACCGCCTGCCCGAGCCGTGCGCCGGACGCGAGTTGGGCCCTGGGCCCTGGGCCCCGGGCCCTGAAAAAACGAAGGGCCCGCCGAAGCGAGCCCTCCATCCCACCGCGACCGCAATCAAACCGGATCAGGCTTCGACCAGCGCGCGGATCTTCTTCATCGCGTTGGATTCGATCTGGCGGATGCGCTCGGCGGACACGCCGTACTCGTCGGCCAGTTCCTGCAGGGTGACCTTGCTGTCCTCGTCCAGCCAGCGGCGGCGGATGATGTCGCGCGAGCGCGGGTCGAGCAGGGCGAGACCGCGGCCCAGCGCCTCGAGGCGGTGCTCGCTGTCGTCCGCGGACGCGTAGGTCTGGTCGGGGGTCGCGCCATGGTCCTCGAGGAAGGCGACCGGGGCCGGGCGCTCGTCGTCGTCGGCGTCCACCGGCGAGTCGAAGGCCACGTCGCGGCCGCTCAGGCGCGATTCCATCTCCAGCACGGTCTCGACCGGCACGCCGAGGTCCTTGGCCACCGCGCGCACCTCGTCGCCGTTCATCCAGCCCAGGCGCGTCTTCGACTTGCGCAGGTTGAAGAACAGCTTGCGCTGCGCCTTGGTGGTGGCGACCTTGACGATGCGCCAGTTGCGCAGGATGAACTCGTGCATCTCGGCACGGATCCAGTGCACGGCGAACGAGACCAGGCGCACGCCCTGCTCCGGGTCGAAGCGCTTGACCGCCTTCATCAGGCCGATGTTGCCTTCCTGGATCAGGTCGCCGATCTGCAGGCCGTAGCCGTTGTAGCCGCGGGCGACATGCACCACGAAACGCAGGTGCGACAGCACCAGCTGGCGCGCGGCCTCGAGGTCTTCCTCGGCGCGGAAACGCTGGGCGAGCTCGCGCTCGGCGTCGGCATCCAGGACCGGGATGCGGTTCACCGCCGCGATGTACGCGTCCAAGCTGCCGAGCGCGCTCGGAACCGGGAAGTTGCGGGTGACCAGTGCAGTGCTCATCAGGTCCCTCCTGGGGGCGGGATGGCGTCGTTGGCAGACGCATCCTTCGAGTGCCAATCCTACCCGAAGTTCCCGTGATGGCTGATTGAACGTTGCAATGGCAGGCATAGGCCCGTGCCGGAAGGCATGGGCCAAGTCATTGATCGGCCAAAAATTTATCGACCGTTCAGTCGGCCGGCTCGGTGCGCGGCCGGGCCAGGCTGACCACCACCGCGGTGACCAGGATCGCCCCGACCACCCCCAGCGAGACGAACACCGGGATCTTGAACCAGGGGGCGACCAGCATCTTGGTGCCGACGAAGATCAGCACCACCGCCAGCCCCACCGACAGGTAGTGGAAGCGGTCGGCCATGTCGGCCAGCAGGAAGTACAGGGCGCGCAGGCCGAGCACCGCGAACACGTTCGAGGTCAGGACGATGAACGGGTCCTCGGTGATGGCGAAGATCGCCGGGATCGAGTCCACCGCGAAGATGATGTCGGTGATCGCCACCATCACGATCACCACGAACAGCGGGGTGAACCAGCGCACGCCGTCCTGCATCACGGTGAACTGCTCGCCGTGGAAGGTCGGCGTGATGCGCAGGTGGCCGCGGATCCAGCGCAGCACCGGATTGGCCTCGAGGTCGGGCTTCTCGTCGGCGAACAGCAGCATCTTGATGCCGGTGATCAGCAGGAAGGCGCCGAACAGGTACAGGATCCAGTGGAAGCGCGCGATCAGGATCGCGCCGACGAAGATCATGATGGCGCGCAGCACGATGGCGCCGATCACGCCGAGGATGATCACCCGCTTCTGGAACTCCGCCGGCACGGCGAAGTAGGTGAAGATCATCAGGAACACGAAGACGTTGTCGACCGACAGCGACTTCTCGATCAGGTAACCGGTGAGGAACTCGCCGGCCTTCAAGCCGGCGACCTCGGGGCCCTGGGTCCCCTTCAGGTACCACCACAGCAGGCCGCAGAAGGCGAACGACAGCGCGATCCAGACCAGCGACCAGCGCAGGGCTTCGCGCACCGACACCTTGTGCGCGCCGTCGTGGCGCAGGGTCACGAGGTCGACGATCACCGCCACCACCACGAAGACGGCGAACGCCGCCCACATCCACCACTCGCCGATCGTCTGCATGGGCTCGCAAGGTGCGGCGCGAAGCGCCGTCGGGCCGACAAAAGGATGCGGAGGCTAGCACAGCGCACGGCCACGCGCCCACGATCTCCGGCCCGCTGGGTCACGACGCGCGAGCGCGCGTGATCCCCCAACCGGCCCGCTGCGCGTTGCCCGGACCGCAGCGCGGGCGTAGGCTGCGCGTGGGGTCGCCGGTCGCGGCCAGGGGTGCGCACGTGGTCGAGGCGCGGCAGACAGGACGGTCGGGATGGCGCGGGCCGGGCACGGCGTTCGCGCTGTCGCTGGCCGTGCATGCCGGGCTGATCGGTGTCGCGCTGTGGCTGTTCGGCGCGCCGACCGGCGCCGCCCACGGCGAAACGCGCATCGCGGTGACCCTGGCCGCGGCGCCCGCCGCTTCCGCGGCACCGGTACAGGCAAAGCGGCCCGTCGCGCCCGCGCCGGCAACCGCGGCCCCCGCCCCCGCGGCAAGCCCCGATGCGCCGGTGCACGTGCCCCACCCCGCGGCGGCGGCGCCGGCGGCGGTGCTCGCTTCGGAGGCCGATGCAGAGGAAGAGGCCCTGCGTCGGCGGCGCGAGGCGCTGGCCGCCCGCGACGCCGCCGGGATCGCGGTCCCCAGCCACTCGCAGGCCACGCCGGCCACCGCGCGCGCGGGTGCCGACGCCAGCGCGCAGCGCGGGTTCGTCGAATTGCACGTGCTCGACTGGCTCGCACGCCACCGCGAGTACCCGCGCGCCGCGCGTCGCGCCGGCCTCGAAGGCACGGTGCACGTGCGCTTCGTGATCGATCCCGAAGGCCGCATCGCCGATGCCTCGGTGGAGCGCAGTTCGGGGGCGCGCGTGCTCGATCGCGCGGCGCTGGAACTGCTCGGCCGCGCTTCCCCGGTACCGGGCCTGGCCCAGTACGGGCTGGCGCAGGCGCTGGAACTGCGCCTGCCGATCGACTACCGCCTGCGCCGCGCCGCGCCGGCGGGTTGAGGCCCACCGTGTCCCCCGGACCCGACCGCGAGCTCGAGCGGCGGCTCGGCGCCGCGTGGGCCGAGCACCGCGACGACCTGCGCCGCTACCTGCGCCGGCTGGTCGACGACGAGGCGCTGGCCGACGACCTCGCGCAGGAAGCGGGACTGCGCCTGCTGCGCGCCGGCCGCGACGGCGAGATCCGCGAGCCGCGGGCATGGCTGTTCCATGCCGGCGCCAACCTCGCGCGCGATGCCCTGCGGCGGCGCCTGACGGCGCAGGCCGCGCTCGGCGAGGTCGCCCACGACGAGCCCGCGGGCCCCGCCGCGCCGGACGAACTCGCCGCGATGGCGCAGGACCTCGGCGCGCTGTCGCGCGCCATCGAGGCGCTGCCGCCGCAGGCGCGGCGCATCCTGCTGCTGGCGCGCGTCGAGGGACGCTCGCACAAGGAGATCGCGCGTGCGCTCGACCTGGCGCCGAAGACGGTCGAGAACCACCTCGGCCGCGCGGTCGCGCGGCTGGCCGAACTGCTGGGGCGCCGCCCCGGGGGCAATGCATGAACCGGCATCCGGCGTGCCGGGCGGACCGCGGCGAAGTGCCTGCGATCGAGGCCACGGTGCGCCGCGCGCCGGCGATTGGGGGATCGCGCAGCCCGGCGCGTCGTGGGATGAGGACAGGGGACGGCTCGTGAACCAGACCATGTACGACACCGCCGCGCAATGGCAGCTGCGCCTCGAAGCGGGTCCGCTCGGACCCGACGAGGATGCCGCGCTGTCGGCGTGGCTGGCGGCCGACGTGCGGCACCGCATCGCGCTGGCCGAGGCCGGGATGGCCTGGCACGGCAGCGTGCAGGCGCACCCCGATGCGACGATTGCGTCCGCCAAGTCGCACGCCGCGCCGCGCGCGCCGCGGCGCGCGTGGATCGGCTGGCTCGCCGGCGCCGCGGCGGCGCCAGCGCTGGCGCTCGCCCTGCTCGCGGCGCCCGGCTGGTGGGCAGTGCTGCGTTCGGACGCGCATGCGGCGGTCGGCGCGCAGGCTTCGCTGGCGCTGCCCGACGGCTCGCGCGCGATCATCGACAGCGACGGCGCGATCGCCTTCGACTTCGACGGCGACCGGCGCGAGGTGAGCGTGCTGCGCGGCGCGGCGTGGTTCGAGGTGGTGCCCGACCCGGCGCGACCGTTCCGCGTGCGCGCCGGCGACACCACCGCGACCGCGCTCGGCACAGCCTATGCGGTGGATCGTCGCGGCGACGCGGTCGACGTCGTGGTCACCCACGGCGTGGTCGAGGTCGCGCTCGCCGGCCAGGCGCCGGTGCGCGTCGAAGCCGGCCAGGCCAGTCACGGCGGCGCGGCGGCGACCGCGCTCGACGCGCGCCAGGCCGCGGCCACCGCCTGGCGCGAGGGCCTGCTGTCGTTCTCCGCCGAACCGCTGGCCGACGCGCTGGCGCGCCTCGACCGCTACCTGCCGCAGCGAGTGGTGCTGCTCGACGACGCGCGCGCCACCGAACCCGTGTCCGCCGTGTTCCCCCTCGCCGACGCCGCGCTGGCGGTGGACGCGCTCGCGCGCAGCCATGGGCTGCGCGTGCGCCGCCTGCCGGGCCTGCTGCTGGTCGGCGGCTGATCCTACCCTTCGCATCGAACCCCCCATGCATCGGAATCACGCAACCCCCCGCCCCACGATCGCCATCGCCCCGGCCCTCCCCTGTGCCGCGAGTGCCGCCGATGAGCCGCGCGCCGTGCACGTCGAGCCCGCGCCGCTGCCGCGCTGCCTCGAGCAGATTGCCGCCGCCACCGGCGCGCGCTTCATCGTCAGCCCCGCGCTGGCCGAGGCCGCGCCACCGTGCCGCGCCGTCGACGGCGCCACCGACGCCGCGATGGCGCTGGATGCCGCGCTGTCGGAGCGCGACGTGGCCTGGCGCCTGCGCGAGGACGGCGTGTTCCTGGTCGCCGCCGCCATGCCCGTCGCGGCGGGCACGCTGGACACGCTGGCGATCGAGGACACGGCGCTGGAGGGTGGCGCGACCGACGTCCGCGCGATGCCCCCGGCTTTCCACCCCGCGTTCGCCGACCTCGCTTCGAGCACGCGCTACGAACGCGAGGAACTGGCCGCCAAGCCGCTGCAGCGATTCAACCAGCTCGGCCGGCTCGCGCCGAACGTCTACAGCAGCGGCGAGTCGCTGAGCATCCGCGGCGTGCCGCGCGACAACGACTACTTCACCGGCAACGGCGTGTTCCTCGACGGTATCGACATCGGCAGCCTGCTGCTCGACCACAACCTGATCGACATCGGGCGCCTCGATGCGCTGCGCTACGAGCGCGGCGGCACCGGCTTCTCGATGGGCAGCGGCCTCGCCGGCGGCGCGATCCGCCTCGACACGGCGCTGCCCGAGCCGATGTTCGGCCTGCAGGCGCGCCTCGGCGGCGGCGAGCGCTCGGCTGCACAAGCCGCGCTCGAGGCCACCGGGCCATTGCTGCCCGATGGCAGCGTCAGCGGGCGGCTCTCGCTGTCGGCCCGCGGCGAGCCGCGGTTCGTGCGTTCCGCGGTGGTGCCCGCGATCGACGGCGACACCGACCGCCGCGACAACGCGCACCTGCGGCTGCGCTGGGAACCGGAATCGCTGCCGGGGTTCACGCTCGACCTGACCGGATTCCACGTGGAGGGCGACGCGCCCGACCGCACGGTCGCGCGCCCCGGCACCGGGATCCCGTTCGATCTCTTCGACCGGATCAGCTTCGACCGCTCGGCGATCGATTACGACCTGCGCGGCACGGGTCGCGGCCTGCGTGCCGCGTGGGAATCCGCGGGCAGCCTGCGCGTGGAGGCCTGGGGCAGCGACCTGCGCGCATCGCGCGAGGGCGTGGCCCTGGTGGAGCCGCGGGCGGTGAGCCTGCGCGGCGACGACGAGGATCGGATGCGCGGCGGCGTCGCGGTGGCGCTGCCCTTCGGTGCGGGCTGGCGCCTGTTCGCCGGCCTCGAACGCCAGCAGTTGCAGCGCGTGGAATCGGCGCTGCGGCGCCCGCTGCCGGGCTTCGGCAATCCCATTGCAACCGACGTGCGACAGAACATCCTCGAGCTCGACAACACCTCGCTGCTGGCCGAATTGGCCTGGCATGACGGGCCGTGGCGCGCCTCCGCGGGGGTGCGTGCGATCGACGAGCGCGTCGACTTCCTGTTCCGCCAGCGCGTCGAGCTGACGAGCGGCGCAGTCGACGACCGCATCACGCAGCGCACGCGCAGCACCTATCGCCGCGAGCTTCCCGCCGCCGCCCTCGAATATGCCGTCACGCCAGAGCAATCGGTCGGCGGCTCATGGAGCCGGGCCTATCGCACCGGCGGCTTCTCCGAGTTCCTGGTGGTCGGCGAGTACCCACCGGAAACGCTCGACACCGCCGAACTGTGGTGGCGCAGCCGCTGGCTCGACGACCGGCTCGACCTCAAGGCGGCCGTGTTCCGCACCGACTGGCGCGATCGCACCAGCATCGACGGCACGATCGGCGCCGAGATCATCGCGCCGTTCGAGACGCGCATCGACGGCGCCGAACTGGAATTCGAGTGGGCGCTCGGCGACGCGCTGGCGCTGCGCGGCGGCCTCGGCTGGCTCGATGCCCGGCATGTCGGCGGCCGCTACCGCCTGGCGTTCCGGGAGTTCGACCTCGAAGGCCAGCGCGCCAACGATACGCCGCGGCACACCGCCCTGCTGGGCGCGATCTGGCGCGGCGAGGGCGGCTGGAGCGCGGCGCTCGATGCCTACCGCGCGGGGCGCTCGGAATCATCGACCTTCGTGGTGGAAGCGGTGCGCGACGCGGTGCCGCTGCCGCGCGACGCGTACACGGTGGTCGACGCGCGCATCGCCTGGCAGGGCGAGGCGTTCGGCGTGGCGCTGACCGCGAGCAACCTGTTCGACGAGGAATACATCGACCGCTTCGTCGCCCGCCGCGCGTTCAGCCGCATCCTGGGCGAACCGCGGCAGGTGGATCTGGTCGTGAGCTGGACGTGGTGAGTGCGCTCGGAGCGCGGCAGGCACGTCGCTGTGATCGAGGCACGGCTTGAGGGTATAGGGCCCAGGGTACAGGGCCCAGGGCCCAGCCGAAGGTTTGGAAGTCCCCGCGAATCCACCGCCGACTGGCACCACCGCCTGATGGCTGGCACCGGCCACGCCGCGCATCATCCGTGCGGTTCGTTCCAGACCCGCGCCCCATACCCTGGGCCCTGGGCCCAGGGCCCTGGGCCCTCAGCCCTCAGCCCTCACCCCAACCGCTCAAAGCCCCAACACCAGATCCTCCGCCTGCACCCGATCCAGCCGGATCCGATTGGCGAACAGCGAGAACGCGAGCATCCCGGCCAGCCCGTTGGCGCGCGAGATCCAGTGCGGCACGTACAGCGGTGCCTTCAGCCAGCCGGCATCGAACCACGGCTCCAGCGCGATCACGTCGTGCAGGGTCATCTTGCCGGCGAACAGCAGGCGGATCAGTTTCAGCCGCGAGTTCTTCAGCGCCCAGCGGAAGAAGGTGTGCACGCTGAGCAGGCCGTGCAGGTAGACCGTGTCCTTGGTGAACGCAGCACCGCCGGTCAGCGGCACGCCGCGGAACACGCGCTGCGCACTGGTGAACGAGTCGGTGTCCGACTGCCCGCCGGCGAGGAAGTACTTGAACACGTCGATGAAGTCGGCGCCCTTGAGCGCCATGTCGATCGCGATGATACGCATCGAGATGCGCTTCATGCGGCCGATGTCGATGCTGCCGGTGATCAGTTCGGCGAAGGTGGCGAGCCCTTCCTGGGTGGCGGTGATGCGCGGCGAGTTGATGCCCAGCGTCGGCAGGTTGGCCTGCTCGCGGCCATTGAGCGCGGTCAGCGAATGCACGAAGGCCTCGTGCTCGAGCAATTGGTGGCGGTCGTACTCGGAGAACGCGGTCGCCGAGCGCAGCCGGATGCGCGTCGGGCCGGCGGCGGCCTTGGCCATCAGGGTGGGGTCGATCTCCACCCGCACCTTGTGGTGCACGAAGAAGCGGCTGATCTGTTCCTGCAACTCGGCCTGCAGGGTCTCGGCCGACAGGCAGTAGTCGGCCTCCTGCGCGGCGAGTTCGTGCGAGAGCTCGTCGGCCAGGCCGATGAAGTGGCGCGCGGCGTCGATGTTGTGCACCTCGGAGCCCGGCAGTTCGTCGCCCGGCTTGCCGAACAGGCGGATCGAGTGCTCGGCGACCTCCTCGGTGCCCAGCGCATCCAGCAGGCGGGTCGCGATGTCGAGCGATTCGGCGGTGCGCCAGATGTAGTCGGCGACCGGGTGGTCGCCGAAGGTGTGCGCGGCCTCCTGCACGGCCTCGATCTCGTCGCGCGTGCCGGAGTAGTCGGCGCGCGGGTAGACGATCTCCGGCAGGTGCACACGGCCGTGGTGCCAGCGTTCGAGGAATTCGGCCTGCGCGCGCGCCGGCCACGAGACCGCCGAGAGCAGCTTGATCGGCTTGGCGGCCTGCACCAGGCGCCGGTCGAGGGCGGCCAGTTCCTGCAGGATGCGCGCCTCGTCCGGGGCCATTGTCAGCGCGCGCCGTACTTGTCCGTGAGGCGCTTGCCCAGCGCGCGGTTCATGACCTTCTCGTGGCGCTTGCGCACCTGCTGCGCGGCGAGGCTGTCGCGCGCCGCGCCCAGTTCCGCCTGCAGCTTGAGCCAGTTGTCCCAATGGCCGCGATCGAGCCGGCCCTCGGCCAGCGCGGCCTGCACCGCGCAGCCGGGCTCGGCGCCGTGCGCGCAATCGCGGAAGCGGCAGCCGGTGGCGAGCTCGGCGATGTCGCCGAACTGACCGGCGTCGAGATCCTCCGCGCCGGTGAGCTTGAGTTCCCGCATGCCCGGCGTGTCGATCAGGCAGCCGCCGGCGGGCAGCGGGATCAGCGCCCGGTGCACGGTCGTGTGGCGACCGCGGCTGTCGGATTCGCGCACCTCGCTGGTCTTCTGCTTCTCGATCCCGAGCAGGGTGTTGGTGAGGGTCGACTTGCCGGCGCCGGACGAGCCGACCAGCACCACCGTGCTGCCGCCGCGCACGAACGGCGCGAGCTGCTCCGCGGTCGCGAGGTCCTTGGCGTTGACCGCCAGCACCACCGCACCCGGCGCGAGGCGCTCCACCTCGCGCCGGCGCGCGGCCGGGTCGTCGCAGCGGTCGGCCTTGGTCAGCACCACCACCGGCTGCGCACCGCTGCCCTCGACCAGCACCAGGTAGCGCTCGATGCGCCGCGGGTTGAAGTCGTCGTCGAGGCCGCAGACCACCAGCACCACGTCGACGTTCGCCGCGATCACCTGCGCCACGTGGCGCTCGCCGGCCGCGCCGCGGACCAGCGCGGAACGACGCGGCAGCAGGCGCTCGACCAGCGGCGGCTGGCCCGGCGCGAGCACGACCCAGTCGCCCACCGCCGGCCGCGCCAGCGGGTCCACGCCCGCGCGCACCATCGATGCCGGTGCGGCCACCGCGAACACCGAGGCGCCGTCGTCGACCCGGTAGCCGCTGCGGTGCTGTTCCACCACGCGCGCGATCCGGCGGCCGCCATCGGTGGCGGCGCCGGGCAGGGCATCATCTTCCGCGCGCCAGCCGATACGGGCGAGCGCGCTGGCGGCGGGTGATTGCACGGGGTCCACGGGGCCAGTCTAGGGAGCCGCCGGGGAAGTCTCCACCCCCGCGTCTTCCTGCGCGCGGACCGCCGTGGCGGCGCCTGCACAGCGGGCTGGCTAGGATGGTGGTTTGGGGGGACCTGCCATGCATCGATTCGCAATCGTGGTGCTGTCGCTCGGCGGCCTCGGCTTCCTGGCCTTCGGGCTCGCCTTCCTGGTGGCGCCGCTCGCGACCTTCGCCCTCACCGGCGTGTCGATCTCCGGCGCGGTCGCGGCGGCCGAGATCATGGCCTTCTACGGCGGCCTGGAGATCGCGCTCGGCGGCCTGCTGCTGGCCTGCGCGTGGTCGCCGTCGCGGCGCCGCGACGGCCTGCTGCTGATGGGCGCGGCCTACGCCTGTATCGGACTGGCGCGCGTTGCCGGCATGCTGGTGCACGGCGCCGACACGCCGTTCCTGCGCATCGCGCTGGGGCTGGAACTGGGGTTGGCCGCGCTGGCGCTGTTCGCGCTGCCGGCGCTGCGCCGCGGCTGAGCCGCGCCCGCGCCGCGGCCCCGGAGAAAGGGCCGGCACGTCCCTGTGCCGGCGGGGGGAGGTGGCGCGGTGGGGGTTCGCGGGACCGGTGGGGGAGGACCGGGCCCGGCACCGCGCCGGGGGAACGGGATCAGAGAGCAGCCGTGGTCGCCTTCGATTCGGGGGATACCGGAGCAAGCGGCAGCACCGGCGCGCCGTCGGTCAGCGTGGCCTGGCCGACCACTACCACCTGCTCGCCGGCGGCGACGCCGTCCAGCACCTGCACGCGGTCACCGTCGGCGAGCCCGATGCGGACCGCACGCCGCTGCGCCTTGCCATCGGCGACCACGAACACATGGCGGCTGCCGTCGTCCTCGACCACGGCGGCACGCGGCGCGAGCACGGCATCGGCGATCCGCTCGTAGTTGACGCCGAGGCGCACGAACAGACCCGGCCGCAGGGCGCCATCGGTGTTGTCGACTTCGACCACGGCGGCCAGCGTGCCGCTGGCACGATCGACCACCGGGGCCATGCGCTGCACGCGCGCGGCGAACGCGCGCCCCGGGATGGCGTCCGCCTCGAAACGCACCGGCGCGCCGGCGTGGATCATCGCCGCGGAACGCTCCGGCACGTCGATCCGCGCCTGCAGCACGTCGAAATCGGCGATCGCGAACGCCTGCTCGTCCTTCTTCAGCCACTGGCCGTGCTTGACGAAGCGGCGCGTCACCACGCCGGCGTACGGCGCGCGGATCGCGGTCTTGTCCAGGTCGAGGCGCGCGAGGTCGACCACCGCGGCCTGGGTCTGCGCCTCGTAGCGCGTGCGGTCGAAGGCCTCGCGGCTGATCATCTGGCGCTCGATCAGGCGCTGGTTGCGCGCCACGTCGTGCCGCATGCGATCGGCTTCGGTGGCGACGCGGCGCAGTTCCAGCGCCTGCTTCGCGCTGTCGATGCGCGCCAGCACCTGGCCGGCGACCACGCGATCACCCTCCTCGACCTCGATCGACACCACCTCGCCGGGCATCTCGGCCAGCAGCACGGCCTCACGCTCGGCCTCGAGCGTGGCGGTGGCGAGGTAGACCGGCGCGAGCACGCCGCGCTCGACCGCGGCGACCTCGACCGGCGTGCCGGGCACGACCGGTGCTTCCTGCGCGGCCACGCTGGCGGTCGCGCCGCCACCGCAGCCCGACAGGCCGGCGACGGTCGCCGCCAGGACGATGGCCAGCGCGGTGCGACGATGGAGGGTGTTCAGGGTCACGATCAGGCGGCCTTGGGCATCTCGACAGAACGGGAAACCGGCGTCACGGCGACCGGCGAAACCGTCGGCGCGGCGGCAGCAGGATCCGTGCCGGCGGTGTTGGCGGCCTCGAGGGCACGCGCGAATACCGGCAGCAGGGCGTTGAACAGGGTTTCTTCGAACGACTTCATGGCGAACTCCTTGTCGGTGGTTGGCGTCGGGTTGTTGGCTTGGTGTTGTAGGTCACTATAACACCAGATCAGAGCCTGCCCATATGCCGGAAGTCATGTCGTTTTTTCTTTTCCCGACAGACACTTCCGCACGGTGCACAGGGTAGGCCCGGCGAGGCTCGGCCGCCTCTGCCAGAAGATGCAGTGACTTCCGGAAGGGTTGCGGCCCGGATTCGGGCCGGTTCAGGGCGGGTTGGGGCGCGGTGCGGGCGCCGGCACGCGCCGTGCAGCGGCTCGACCGAAGTCGGCTAGCATCGGGCCGATTCCCGTTGCAGTGTCCTGCCATGCCCCAACGCGCCTACGCCGCCAGCCCGCGCCTGTCCGAGGTCCGCTACGAGATCCGCGGGGAACTCGCCCATCGCGCGCGCGAACTCGAATCCCGCGGCGCGGAAATCCTGCGCCTGAACATCGGCAACCCAGGCGTCTACGGGTTCACGGTGCCGGGGCACCTGCGCGAGGCGATCGAACGCAACCTGACGCGCAGCGAGGCGTACTGCGTCGAGCAGGGCCTCAACGACGCGCGCGCGGCGATCGTCGCCCAGCAGCGCAAGCGCGGCGCGCCGAACGTGGCGGTGGAAACCACCTTCGTCGGCAACGGCGTCAGCGAACTGATCGACATCGCGCTGCGCGCGCTGCTCGCACCCGGCGACGAGGTGCTGGTGCCCTCGCCCGACTACCCGCTGTGGACGGCCAGCACCATCCTCAACGGCGGCACCGCCGTGCACTACGAGTGCAGCGCCGCCAACGGCTTCCTGCCCGATCCGGATGCACTGGAGGCGCAGATCACGCCGCGCACGCGCGCGCTGGTGGTGATCAACCCCAACAACCCCACCGGCGCGGTGTATCCGCGCGCGCTGCTGGAGCGGCTGGCCGACATCGCCACCCGCCACCGGCTGGTGCTGATGTGCGACGAGATCTACGACCAGGTGCTGTACGACGACGCCGAGTTCGTGCCGATGGGCAAGCTGGCGCCGGACACCCTGGTGGTGTCGCTGTCGGGGCTGAGCAAGGTGCACCGCGCCTGCGGCTACCGCGTCGGCTGGCTGTCGCTGTCCGGCGACGTCAAGCGCGCGGCCGAGTACGTGCATGGGCTGGTCCTGCTCGCCGCGCTGCGCCTGTGCAGCAACGTGACCGCGCAGTGGGCGATCGTGCCCGCACTCACCGGCCCCGACACGATCAGCGAACTGACCCGCCCGGGCGGGCGCATGTTCGAGTCGCGCCGCGCGATCCTGGAGGCGGTCGAACGCAGCCGCTTCCTGTCGGTCGCGCGTCCCGCGGGCGCGCTGTACGCCTTCCCCGGCATCGACACCACGCTCACCGGCCCGATCGACGACCACGCCTGGGCGCTCGACCTGCTGGAGAACGAGCAGGTGCTGCTGGTGCCGGGCTCGAGTTTCAACGTCGCCTACCGCAACCACTTCCGCGTCACGGTGCTGCCGCAGGCGCCGGTGATCGCCGAGGTGTTCGGTCGCATCGAGCGCTCGCTGGAGCGCCACGCCGCGCGCAACGGCGGCCAGCGCCATGTGGCGGTGGCCTAGCGCGCTGTTGCTGGCCGCGGCGGCGATGGCGGTGCACGCCGACGACGCGCCGCAGCGCCTGCTGGCGCTCGGCGATTCCTACACCATCGGCGAGGACGTCGCCGAAGACGGCCGCTGGCCGGTGCAGCTCGCCGCCCTGCTGCGCGGCGAAGGCATGGCGGTCGAGCCGCCGACGGTCGTCGCCCGCACCGGCTGGACCACCGACGAACTCTCGGCGGCGATGGACGATGCCACGTTCGCGCCGCCCTACGACCTCGTCACCCTCCTGATCGGGGTCAACAACCAGTACCGCGGCCGGCCGCTGGACGAATACGAGGCGCAGTTCGACGCGCTGCTGGTGCGCGCGATCGAACTCGCCGGCCATCGCGCCGGGCGCGTGCTGGTGCTGTCGATCCCCGACTGGGGCGTGACGCCGTTCGCCGCGAAGTCCGGCCGCGACGTCGCGCGCATCGGCGCCGAACTCGACGCCTTCAACCGCAGCGCGGCGGCGATCAGCGCCGGCCGTGGCGTCGCCTTCGTCGACATCACGCCGATCTCGCGCGATCCGGGCGCGCAGCCGGCGATGATCGCCGCCGACGGCCTGCACCCGTCGGCCGCGCAGTACGCCCTGTGGGCGCAGCGCGCGCTGCCGGTGGCCAGGCGCCTGCTGGCGCGCTGAGCGCGGGCCAGCGCGCGCCGCACGCAGCGTGTCCTGTGGGAGCCGGTTCCACCGGCGACCGCCCTGCGGCGAGCCTTCATCAGGCCGATCGCCGGTGGAACCGGCTCCCACCCAACCCGAATCTTCGAATCGCCGTGGCAAGGCCCAGGCCTTGTGGGAGCGGCGCGTGCGCCGCGATGGCGCGATGTCCGGGCGACGCGACGCCGTGGCATCGACACCGGCCCCCGATACACTCCCGCCATGCCCACCCCGCTCGAAGAACTGCTCGGCGCCCGCCCGCACGACGCGCCGCGGGTGGCGCTGGTCGAAGACCCGGCGGAAGCGCTGGCGCTGCGGCTCGCGCTGGTCGACGCCGCGCGCGAGCGCATCGACGCCCAGTACTACATCTGGGAGAAGGACCTCGCCGGCCGCGTGCTGGCGCAGCGGCTGTTCGTAGCCGCCGACCGCGGGGTGAAGGTGCGCGTGCTGCTCGATGACGTCGAACTGGGACCCAGCGACGTGCCGTGGCTCGCGCTCGACATCCACCCCTGCATCGACGTGCGCGTGTTCAACCCGTTCCGCAACCGCGTCGACCGCGGCTGGCGGCGCGTGCTGGAGGGCCTGATGGCGTTCCGGCGCCTCAACCACCGCATGCACAACAAGTCGCTCACGGTGGACGACACCGCGACCCTGGTCGGCGGGCGCAACATCGGCAACGCCTATTTCGGTCTCGACGTGCGGGCCAACTTCTTCGACCTCGACGTGCTCGCCACCGGCACCACCGCGCCCGAGGTACGGGCCAGTTTCGAAGCGTTCTGGGACAGTCCGCACGCGCGCCCGCTGAACGAGCTGGCGCGCGTGCGATTCACGCCGCTGCGCCTGCTCGAGCGGCGCCGGCGGCTCGATCGTTTCGCCACCCGCGCACTGGCGAGCCTGCACAGCGGACCGTGGGACGAGCCGATGGCGCGCACCCAACTGGCGCGCTGCGCGCCGCGACTGGCGGCCGCCGACGTCGCGGTGCTGACCGACCTGCCGGACAAGATGCGCGACGGTGCCTCGCCGATCGCCGATGGCTTCGCGGCCTTGTGTGAGGGTGCCGAGCGCGAGGCCCTGCTGGAAAGCGCCTACTTCGTCCCCGGTGCGGCGGGCACGGCCGCGTTCGCGGCGATGGTGGCGCGCGGCGTGCGCGTGCGCGTGGCGACCAATTCGCTGGCCGCCACCGACGTGCCGCTGGTGCACGGCGGCTACGCCGCCTGGCGCCGCCCGCTGCTGCGCGCAGGGGTCGCCCTGCACGAGGTGCGACCGACCCTGCCCGCGGGGCTTCGCCCCGTGCTGCGCTGGCGACGCTCGCGGGCCGCGCTGCACACCAAGGCCGCCGCGATCGACCGCCAGCGCGCCTTCGTCGGCTCGATGAACCTCGACCCGCGCTCGGCACGCATCAATACCGAGATCGGCCTGCGCATCGACTGCCCGGCATTCGCCGAACAGGTCGCCGCCGCACTGGACCGCACGACCGCGCCGGAGCGCTCGTGGGCGCTCGCCCTCGACCCGCGCGGCCGCCTGCGCTGGCACGCCGGCGAGGGGATGCTGCGCCGCGAGCCGCGCGCCGGTTGGGCGCGGCGCCTGCTGGCCTTCGTCGTGCGCCTGCTGCCGGTGCACGACTGGCTGTAGGAGCGTGCTTGCGCGCGACCGCGGAAAGCGGACCTGGCCGCGCGGTGGGGTGCTGCAATCGCCCGCAAGCGGGCTCCTACAATGCGCGGTAAACATTCGCGCTGGCGCGTGTAGGAGCGCGCTTGCGCGCGACCGCGGAAACCGGAGCTGGCCGCGCGGTGGGGTGCTGCGATCGCCCGCAAGCGGGCTCCTACAACAACCAGGGAAACGTTCGCGCTGGCGCATGTAGGAGCGCGCTTGCGCGCGACCGCGGAAACCGGAGCTGGCCGCGCGGCGGGGGGCTGCGGTCGCCCGCAAGCGGGCTCCTACAATGCGCGGTAAATGTTCGCGCTGGCGCGTGTAGGAGCGCGCTTGCGCGCGACCGCGGAAACCGGACCTGGCCGCGCGGTGGGGTGCTGCGGTCGCCCGCAAGCGGGCTCCTACAACAACCAGGGAAATGTTCGCGCTGGCGCGCGTAGGAGCGCGCTTGCGCGCGACCGTGCGCGGTTCCCTGCGCCCGACCTCGACACCACGCTCGCCCGCCGGCGGGCGCCGCGGTCACCGGCGAGCAGGCGCGCGATCTACGTCAGATCGGGCAGGCCTTTGCGTCCGCGCCGCTGGTCCCGGCCACGCGACGCACGAAGGCGCGCGCAGTGGCGGTGAGGCCGGCCGGGTCGCGGATCGTGTAGACGAAGAAGTCGGTGCCGCACCAGTCCACGTTCGGCGTGTAGGTGATCGTGCCGTCCGGGTTCACGCGGGTCTGGCCGCGGATGCCGGGCAGCGCCGAGACCACGGTCAGCGGATCGCCGTCGGGATCGAAGTCGTTGAGCAGCACGCGCACCGTGGTCGGATTGGCGAGCGTGGTGGTGGCCTCGTCGTCGACGGCCACCGGTGCGCGGTTGGGCCGCGGCGGGGCGGTGACGGTGACGGTGACCCGCGCGGTCGCGGTCAGGCCGGCGGGATCGCGAACGGTGTAGGTGAACGAGTCGGTGCCGGTGAAGCCCGCGCGTGGGGCGTAGGTGATCGAGGTGCCGGCGATCGTCGCCGTGCCGTTGGCCGGCATGCCGACCGCAGTGATCGCCAGTGCGTCGCCGTCCGGGTCGCTGTCGTTGGCGAGCACCGCCACGGTCACGGTCGCGTCGTTGCGCACCGTGGCGGTGTCGTCGACCGCCGCAGGGCCGCGGTTGATGAACTGCACCGGGCCCAGCGTGGTGTCGGTCTGCACGGTCTCGAAGCGGTACACGTCGACCGTGCGCTTGTGTTCGGCCGGATTGCGCAGCGCGCGCTCGATCCACGGCGCGGGGGCCTTGACCGGCTCGCGCACCCACTCGATGCGCTTCTCGGTGACGCTCTGCGGCGGCGGCGTCTCGCTGCGCTCCTCGACGGTGAGGAAGGAGATCTCCACGCGCCGGTTGCGCGCGCGCTCGTCGCGCGTGTTCGGGTATTTCGGCGTGGTCTCGCCCGCGCCGGTCGCGTCGATCTCGGCGGTGTCGACGCCGAGGTCGCCGAGGAACTCCTTCACGGAGGCGGCGCGACGCTCCGAGAGCCGCTGGTTGTAGGCCTCGGGACCGAGGTCGCAGGTGTGGCCGGTGACGCTGATGCGCGACACCCGGGTGCCGGCCTTGAGCGCGTCGGCCAGCGCGGTGAGCGCGGCGCGCGCCTCGTCGGTGAGTTCGGCGCGGTCGAGCAGGAAGAACTGTTCGCTGTCGACCTTCAGTTCGTTGCGCACCACCACCGGCTCGGACGGCTTCTCGACCGCCACCTCGCGTGCGACCTCGACGTCGCGGTACGGGTTGGTCGGCCGGAACGCGCCGCCGATGTCCCAGCGCAGGAAGACCCAGCCGCGCGTGTCGGAGTCATCCAGCACGAAGTCACCGTCGCGCTCGTAGTGCTCGACCTCGAGCGACAGGCTCAGCGGCGAGCCTTCGAAAAACTTGTCGACGCCGGCCGAGAAGGTCAACTGGTCGGAGTCGTAATCGCCCCACTCGTAGTCGACGCCGCCGCGCAGGCGCGCCAGCCCGCCGTCGAAGAAGCGGCCGATGCGCGCGCCGACGCCGTGGTCGTAGGCCTGCGCGAAGCCGCGCACGGTGGTGGTGACGGTGCGCGTCTGGGTGAACGGCCGGCCGTTCTGCGTGCCGGTGAGCGTGCTGGTGCCGGCATCGACGAAGGTGTCGGTCAGGCGCTCGTCGGTCAGGCCCTGCGAGACGTAGGCGTCGAGGAAGAAGCGCTCGCGTTCGAGGCCGACACCGAGGCTGGCCTTGCGATCGCCGTCGGCGTTTCGGTCCACCGCCACGAAGGCCTTGGCCACGGTGACCGAATCCGGGCGCTCGATGGTGTCCTCGCGGGTCTTGCCGCCCCACAGCCAGTGGTAGTCGAGCTTCAGGCCACCGGCGCCGCCACGGCCGATCCAGCCCTGGCCGATCCACGACGAGTCGCCGTCGTTGGCGAACACGTGGAAGGCCTCGCCTTCGACGTTCCCATCGTCGTCCACGCCGAGCGACAGACGGCTGTCGCTGCCGACCCAGGACATCGGGATGCTGCCCTCGGCTGGCGGCGGTGGGCTGGACTGGGCCGCGACGGGCGCGGACAGGGCGGCGGCGATGGCAGCGGCGAGCAGGCGGACACGCATATGGAAATCCCAGGGTTTTCCGATGGTCTTTTTCCCGTCTCGCTAGCGTAACCGCCGGGCCGCGCGCGTGAAAGCAGGGTCAAGTCCCGTGGTGCGCCGCACCACGGGTCGCGGCGGAGCCGGCCCGCGTCCGCGGGGTATGATTGCGTACGATTCCCGTTTCGGAGTTCCGATGAGCCTCGACCCCGCCCTGCGCGCCCGCATCGAGGGCCTGCTGTCCGCCAACCGCGTGGTGCTGTTCATGAAGGGCACGCGGCACGCGCCGCGCTGCGGCTTTTCCGCCGCGGCGGTCAATGCGCTCAACGGCCTGCTCGACGACTACGCCAGCGTCGACGTGCTGGCCGACGAGGACATCCGCAACGGCATCAAGGTCTACGGCAACTGGCCGACCATCCCCCAGCTGTACGTGGGCGGCGAACTGGTCGGCGGCTCGGACATCATCCTCGGGATGCTCAATTCCGGCGAACTGCACCAGGTGCTGGGCGTGCCCGCGCCGGACCGCACGCCGCCGGCGATCACCATCACCGAACGCGCCGCGACCGCGATCCGCGAGGCGACGGCGGACGCAGGGCAGGACCGCCTGCACCTGTCGATCGACCCGCAGTTCCGCGCGCAGTTCCAGTTGAAGCCCGCCACCGGCGGCGAGATCCGCGCCGAGTCGGCCGGCATCGAGGTCCTGTTCGACCTGCACAGCGCGCAGCGCGCCCGCGGGCTGGAGATCGACTGGGCCGAAACGGTGCAGGGTTCGGGCCTGGTGATCCGCAATCCGAACGCGCCGCCGTCGGTCAAGCCGATGGACGTGCGCGCGCTGAAGGCCGCGGTGGACGCCGGCCAGGTGGTGGTGGTGGACGTGCGACCGCCGGGCGACCGTGCGCGCGCGCCGTTCGCCGGCGCCCGCGTGCTGGACGAGGACACGGTGGGAGAACTCTCGGCCTTGCCCAAGGACACCCGCCTGGCCTTCCTCTGCCACCACGGCAACAGCAGCCGGTCGGCGGCCGAGCATTTCCGCGGGCTGGGCTTCCGCGACGTGAACAACGTCGAGGGCGGCATCGACGCGTGGAGTCGCGAGATCGATCCGTCGATTCCGCGCTACTGAGACCGCGAACGCGGCATGCCTGGGAGGGCATCCGATGCGAATCCGATCCGCGCCTGGGCAGGGCGCGACGAAGGAGGCACAGGGGATGAGGAAAGCGATGCGTTGGAGTTTCGCCGCGGCGCTGGCGATGGCGCTGGCCGGCTGCGGCCAGTCGCCGGACGACCTTGCGATCACCGCCTGCAAGACGGCGGTTGCCGAGCGCCTGACCGACAAGACCTGGAGCGTGGTCGACGACGAATGGAAGGCCGGCTACAAGGCGGGCGATCCGGGCCTGGCCGAGATCGTGGCGCCGGTCTACTTCGACAAGGGCCTGCCGGCGGAGACCACGCAGACCGTCACCTGCCGCGTGCAGTTCGATCCCAACAACGCATCCGCGCCACCGTCGGTGATCGGCCTCGTGTTCCAGTGGTGAGGATCGGGCGCGCCGACTGCAGTCGCTGCTGAAGCAGCTCCCACAGCAGGCTCGCGGCGCGACGCGGCACCTGTGTGGGAGCCGGCTCCGCCGGCGACTGCGGCAGCCGCCGCGCCGGCGGGGTCACTCGTCGAAACGCAGGTGCTTGACGCTCTTGCCGTGGCGGCGGATCAGGCGCAGCGCCTCGATGCCGATCTGGATGTGGGCGTCCACGAAGTTCTCGGTGACCTTGCGGTCCGAGGCTTCGGTCTTCACGCCTTCCGGGATCATCGGCTGGTCCGACACCAGCAGCAGCGCGCCGGCCGGGATCGAATTGGCGAAGCCGGCGGCGAACACGGTGGCGGTCTCCATGTCGATCGCCATGCAGCGCAACTTGCGCAGGTATTCCTTGAAGTGCTCGTCGTGCTCCCAGACGCGGCGGTTGGTCGTGTAGACGGTGCCGGTCCAGTAGTCGTGGCCGAGGTCACGGATCATGGTGGACACCGCGCGCTGCAGCGCGAACGCCGGCAGCGCCGGCACCTCCGGCAGCAGGTAGTCGTTCGACGTGCCCTCGCCGCGGATGGCGGCGATCGGCAGCACCAGGTCGCCGAGCTGGTTCTTCTTCTTCAGGCCTCCGCACTTGCCGAGGAACAGCACGGCCTTGGGCCCGATCGCGCTGAGCAGGTCCATCACCGTCGCCGCGTTCGCGCTGCCCATGCCGAAGTTGATCATCGTGATGCCGTCGGCGGTGGCGCTCGGCATCGGGCGGTCGCGGCCCACGACCTCGGCGCCGGTCATCGCGGCGAAGCGGTCGACATAGCCGCCGAAGTTGGTCAGCAGCACGTGCTGGCCGAACTCGGCCAGGGGCTTGCCGGTGTAACGGGGCAGCCAGTTGGAGACGATTTCCTGCTTGTCGCGCATGGGACCTCCGCTGGGGGTCGCCGATTGTAGTGGCGGACCCGCGGCGCCAGCGGGGCCGGGCATGACTTCCGGCCCCTTGCAAGCTCGTATGACGGGTGTAATATTACGCCCGTCATACGGAGCTCGCCATGACACCCCGACCCGACCAGAAGCAGGACACCCGCCGGCGCATCGTCGCCGCGGCGGCCGCGCGGATCCGCGACGAGGGCCTGGAGGCGCCGTCGGTGGCGCAGGTCATGGGGGATGCCGGCCTGACGGTCGGCGGCTTCTACGCGCACTTCGATTCGCGCGACACGCTGATGGCCGAGGCGCTGGCGCAGATGCTCGAGGACCAGATCCAGCGCTGGCTGGAGATGCTGCCCGACACCGGTCCGGCCGAGCGGCGCGTCCAGGCAGCGCGCGGCTATCTGTCGCGCCACAACCGCAACACCGGCGCCGAGCGCTGCCCGATCCCCGCCATCGCCTGCGAAGTCGAACGCGCCGACCCGCGCATCCGCGAGGTGGTGGCCGCGCACTTCGACACCTGGGCCTCCGCGCTCACCGACAAGGACGAACCGGACGGCCGCCGCCATGCGCTGGCCGCGGTGGCGACCATGGTCGGCGCGCTGACTCTGGCGCGCGCGCTGGGCCCGACCCCGTTTTCCGATGAACTGCTCGCCGCGGCGAAGGCCGCGATCCGCTGAGCGCCCTGCCGCGCGCCGCGCGGCCCCTGAGGAGGCATGCCATGAACACCCTCGCCACCATCCGCACCGCCAACCGCGTCGTCGGCACGCTGGCGCCGACGCTCGCCGCGCGCTTCGCGCGCAAACTGCTGATGACGCCGCAGCGCCACCGGGAGAAGGACCACGAACGCGCCGCGCGCGCCAGCGCCGAGCCGGTGACGTTCCGCTTCGGCCTGTCCGGGGTGCGCTGGGGCGACGCGGGTCCGGTGGTGCTGGCGATGCACGGCTGGAGCGGCCGCCCGACGCAGTTCGCCGCTTTCGTCGCGCCGCTGGTCGCATCGGGCCGGCAGGTGATCGCGCTCGATGCGCCCGCGCACGGCCGCTCGCCGGGCAGCGAGGCCCACGTGTTCTCCTTCGTCGAGGCGATCCTCGAAGCCGGCTCCGAACTCAAGGGCATCGAGAGCGTGATCGGCCACTCGATGGGCGGCGCGGCCGCGCTGTACGCCGCGCACCTCGGCCTGCCGGTGCAGCGCGTGGCCACGATCGGCGCACCCGCCGCGCTGCGCCGCGTGCTGGCGCGCTTCGCCGACTGGGTCGCGCTGCCGCCGCCCGCGGCGAGCGCGTTCCTCGCCCGCGTCAATCGCCACGTCGGTGTCGACGCCGACGAGATGGACGTGGCCCGCTTCGCCGGCCGGCTCGGCTTCGAGGGCCTGGTGGTGCACGACCGCGACGATCGCGAAGTGCCCTTCGCCGAAGCGCAGGCGCTGGCCGCCGCCTGGCCCGCGGCGCGCACGCTGTACACGCGCGGGCTCGGCCACAACCGCATCCTCGCCGACGCCGGCGTGGTGGACGCCGCGGTGCGCTTCCTCGCCGCGGCGCCGTCGGCACGACGGGTGGCCTGAGCGCCGCGCTTCCCGTCGCTGCGATCCGCGCCGATACTTCGCCCCACCCGAACGGAGCCCCGCGATGGGCCTGCGCCACGCCGACTGGTACTTCGACTTCATCTCGCCGTTCTCGTGGCTGCAGTGGCGGCGCCTCGACGCGCTGCGCGACCGCCTCGCGATCCGGCCGGTGCCGGTCGTGCTCGGGGCGATGCTGGCGCGCTTCGAGAACAAGGGCCCGGCGGAAATCCCGGCCAAGCGCGCCTTCACCTACCGCTTCGTGCACTGGCAGGCGCGCCGCGCCGCCGTGGCGCTGCGCTTCCCGCCGACCCATCCGTTCAACCCGCTGCCCGCGCTGCGTCTCGCCGTCGCGCTGGATGCGCGCGCCGAGGCGATCGACGCCATCTTCCGCGCGATCTGGGAGCGCGGCGAGGCGATGGACACGCCGCAGGCGCTCGCCCCGCTGGCCGCGGATTTCGGCATCACCGACGTGGCGGCCGCGATCGGCGCACCGGCGGTGAAGGAGCGCCTGCGGGCCGACACCGAGGCGGCGATCGCCGCCGGCGTGTTCGGCGTGCCCACGCTGGCGATCGACGGCCTGCAGTTCTGGGGCAACGACGCCACGCCGATGCTCGAGGACTGGCTCGCCGATCCGACCCTGTTCGAAGGCCCAGAGTTCGCCCGCCTGGCCACGCTGCCGGCGAGCGTGAGCCGCGCGTGACCGCGGCCGGCGGGCTGCGCGCGGTGTGCGCGGCGCTGGCCGCCGCCCATGCCGCCGCGCGGCCGGTGGCGCTGGCGATCGTGCACGCGACCGAAGGCTCGACCTACCGCAAGGCCGGCGCGCTGGTCGCCGTCGATCCCGACGGCACGCGCCACGGCACGCTCAGCGGCGGCTGCCTGGAGCCGGAACTCTCGCGCGCGGCGCAGCAGGCGCTCGGATCCGGCACCGCGGTGGCGCTCGACTTCGACACCCGCGGCGACGACGACGCGCTGTTCGGCTCCGGCAGCGGCTGCCGCGGCCGCATGCGCGTGGTCCTGCGCCCGCTGCTGCCCGGCCGCGATGCAGCACTGCTGGAACGGCTGGCGGGATTGGCGACGCGCGACGGTCCGCTGCGATTGGCCGTGGTCACCGCCGGGCCGTCGCTGGGCACGATCGTCGCGCGCGACGGCGCGAGCGCGATCGGCGACGCGCCCGCCGCGCTCCGCGAGATCCTCGCCGGCATCGCCGGCGGCGCAGCGCGCGAAGTCCACGTGGGCCACGCGGCGTCGGTCGACGCGGTGCAGGTGCTGCACCTGCGCCCGGCCCCGCGCGCCCTGCTGGTCGGCGCGGGCCCGGAGGCCGCGCCGCTGGCCAGCATCCTGCGCGAGATCGGCTGGCGGGTGGACGCCGCCGACCATCGCCCGACACTGCTCGACGTCATCGCCGCACGGGTCGACCAGGCGCACCGGGGACGGCCGGCGGCGGTGCTGGCGCGACTGGCCGAAGTCGGCTTCGATGCCGTGGTGGTGATGACCCACAGCGCGGAGGCCGACCTCGAGGCGCTGCAGGCGCTCGCCGGACGCGACGTCGCGCACGTGGCCCTGCTGGGCCCGCCGGCACGGCGCGACGCGCTGCTCGCGCGCCTGCCCGCCGACGCACGCGACGCGCTGCGCCCGCGCCTGCAGGCGCCCGCGGGACTGCCGCTCGGCGGCGAAGGTCCGGAGGCGATCGCGCTGTCGATCGCCGCCGGCCTGCCCCACCGCCGGTGAGCGCGCCGGCGCACGCCGCAATCCTGCTCGCGGCCGGCGCGTCGCGCCGCCTCGGCCGGCCGAAGGCGCTGGTCGAGATCGACGGCGAGCCCCTGGTGCGGCGCACGGCGCGGCACCTGGTGGCGACGGCGCCGCGGGTGCTCATCGTGGTCACCGGCGAGGCCGCGCTCGGCGAACGGATCGACGCCGCGCTGGCCGGCATCGCGTTCACGCGCGTCGCCTGTCCCGCGTGGGCGCAGGGCATGGGCGCCTCGCTGCGCGCCGGCCTCGACGCCGCCGGCACGTGGCCGGTGGCCGCCGCGCTGGCCTGCCCGTGCGACCTGCCACGGCTGTCGACCGCGCATCTCGACGCACTGCTCGCGGCATGGCGCGCCGACCCGCACCGCGCCGCGGCCTGTCGTTACGACGGGATCGTCGGCGCCCCGGCGATCCTGCCGCGCGCGGCCTTCGACGCAATCGCGCGGCTCGACGATCGCGGCGCGCGCGACTGGCTGCGCGCCCAGGCCGACGTCGCGCAGATCGACGCCCCCGCACTCGCCTTCGACATCGACCGCCCCGAAGACCTGCCCGGCCACGACGCCCCGCGGTAGGAGCGCGCTTGCGCGCGAACGCCATCTCCCACATCACCGCAAGCCCCCGATCCCGCGATCGCCCGCAAGCGGGCTCCTACGGTCGCACGGCACGCGTCCATCGTAGGAGCGCGCTTGCGCGCGACCGCCACCTCCCACACCGCCGCAAGCCCCGCTGCCGCGGTCGCCGGCAAGCGGGCTCCTACGGTCGCACGGCACGCGTCCATCGTAGGAGCGCGCTTGCGCGCGACCGCCATCTCCCACATCGCCGCAAGCCGCCGATCCCGCGGTCGCCCGCAAGCGGGCTCCTACGGTCGCACGGCCACCACCGATGTCCCACGCGCGACCCCACCGCCGGGACTTCCCTCCGTCATCCCACGGGAGTAGGTTCGAGGGCCTGTGCCGGCCGCCGGGAGTAGCGCATGAAACTGACCATCAACGGCAAGGACCACGAGATCGACGCGCCGCCGGACATGCCGCTGCTGTGGGTGCTGCGCGACCTGCTCGGCATGACGGGCACCAAGTTCGGCTGCGGGCTCGCGCAGTGCGGCGCCTGCACCGTGCACCTCAACGGCGCGCCGGTGCGCGCCTGCGTGACACCGGCCGCCGCGGCGTCGAGCGGCACGATCAGCACGATCGAAGCGATGGCCGCCGACCCGGTCGGCCGCATCGTGCAGCAGGCCTGGATCGAAGCCGACGTCGTGCAGTGCGGCTACTGCCAGTCCGGCCAGGTGATGGCCGCCACCGCGCTGCTGCGCGAGAACGCGCGGCCGACCGACGCCGAGATCGATGCCGCGATGAGCGGCAACCTGTGCCGCTGCGGCACCTACCAGCGCGTCCGCGGCGCGATCCACCTCGCCGCCGGCAAGCTGTCGAAGGAGGACGCGGCATGAACGCGCCGGTCGACCTTTCGCGCCGTCGTTTCATCGTCGCCGCCGGCGGCGGCCTGGTGATCGCCTTCGTGGTGCCGCTGGCCTCGCGCTTCGCCATCGCGCAGGAGCAGCACCCGGAGTCCGGCCCGCAGGGCGCGCCGCCGGCGCCGCCGCTGCCGCAGCCCAACGCCTTCCTCACCATCGGCAGCGACGATTCGGTGCGCGTCCTGCTCGCGCACTCGGAGATGGGCCAGGGCATCTGGACCGCGCTGCCGATGCTGGTCGCCGAGGAACTCGGCTGCGACTGGTCGAAGGTGGTGGTGGCGCACGCGCCCGCCGCACCGGCCTACGCGCACACCGCCTTCGGCATCCAGGCCACGGGCGGCTCGACCAGCGTGTGGTCGGAGTTCGACCGCTACCGGCAGGTCGGCGCGCTGGCGCGCGAGATGCTCGTCGCCGCCGCGGCGGCGGAATTCGGCGTCGATGCGGCGCAGTGCCGCGTCGTCGACGGCAAGGTCGTGGCCGGCCGGAAGTCGGCGCGCTTCGGCGAACTGGCCGACGCGGCGGCGAAACTGCCGCCGCCTTCGGAGGTGAAGCTCAAGGAGCGCAAGGACTGGCGCCTGCTCGGCAAGCCGACGCGCCGGCTCGACGCGCGCGCCAAGGTCGACGGCAGCGCGGTGTTCGGCATCGACGTGCAGTTCGAGGGACTCAAGGTCGCGCTGGTCGCGCGGTCGCCGGTGTTCGGCGGCAAGGTGAAGTCGTTCGACGCCACCGCTGCCCGCGCGGTCAAGGGCGTGCGCGCCGTGGTCGAGGTGCCGAGTGGCGTCGCCGTGGTCGCCGACCACTTCTGGGCCGCGCGCGCGGGGCGCGACGCACTGGCCATCGAATGGGACCTGGGCCCGCAGGCCACGCTGGACAGCGCGCAACTGAAGGCCGACTACGTGGCGCGTGCCGCGACGCCGGGCGCGGTCGCAGCGCAAGCGGGCGATGCGCCGGCGAAACTGGCCGGGGCCCGGTCGGTGCTGGAGGCGCAATACGACGTGCCCTTCCTCGCGCATGCCGCGATGGAGCCGCTCAACTGCACCGTGCGCCTCGGCGAGGGTACGTGCGAGATCTGGACCGGCACCCAGTTCCAGACCCTCGACCAGGTCGCGGTGGCCAAGGTGGCCGGCCTGGAGCCGGCGCAGGTCACGATCCACACGCCCTTCCTCGGCGGCGGCTTCGGCCGTCGCGCCAACCCAGCCAACGACTTCGTGATCGAAGCCGTGCACGTGGCCAAGGCCGCCGGCCTGCCAGTCAAGGTGCTGTGGACGCGCGAGGACGACACCCGCGGCGGCTACTACCGCCCGGCCTTCGTGCACCGCCTGCGCGCGTCGCTCGATGGCGACGGCTCGATCGACGCCTTCGCCGCCACCGCGGTCGGCCAATCGATCCTCGCCGGCACCGCGTTCGCGGCGATGATCAAGGACGGCATCGACTCGGCCTCGGTCGAGGGCATGGCGGACTCGCCCTACCTCGCGGGCGTGCCCCACCGCCGCATCGAACTGCACACGCCCTCACCCGGCGTGCCCGTGCTGTGGTGGCGCTCGGTGGGCCACACGCAGAACGCGTTCGCGATGGAAGGTTTCATCGACGAACTCGCCCACGCGGCCAAGCAGGATCCGGTCGCGTTCCGGCGCCGCCTGCTCAAGGCCGCGGGCACCAAGGGCAAGCGCAACCTCGACGTGCTCGACCGCGCGGTGGAGGCGTTCGGCTGGAAGCAGCCCTTGCCCGACGGCCACGGCAAGGGCATCGCCGTGCACGAGAGTTTCGGCAGCCACGTGGCGCAGGTCGCCGAGGTCTCGGTGTCGGGCGGTCGCGTGCGCGTGCACCGCGTGGTGTGCGCGATCGACTGCGGCGTGTTCGTCAACCCGCTCACCATCGAAGCGCAGGTGCAGGGCGCGATCGTCTACGGCCTGAGCGCGGCACTGTCGGGGCAGATCACGTTCCGCGACGGCCGCGTCGTGCAGTCGAACTTCCACGACTATCCGACGCTGCGCATCGACCAGATGCCGAAGGTCGAGGTGCACATCGTCGACAGCGGCGAAAAGCCCGGCGGCGTGGGCGAACCCGGCACCCCACCGATCGCCCCCGCGGTGGCGAACGCGATCTTCGACGCCACCGGCCAGCGCCTGCGCTCCCTGCCGTTCCGGTTCGGCGCCTGAACCGCGCAAACCCGCAGGCCGCGGCCCGGATCACGGCCGCGGCGCCGTGCGGTGACAGGCAGGCGCGCGCTGGCGCGCGACCGCTGCATCACGCTGCCTGCCGCAAGCCTCATCGCCGCGATCGCCCGCCAGCGGGCTCCTACATGCACCGAAGAATGTAGGAGCGCGCTTGCGCGCGACCGCTGCATCACGGTACTTGCCGCAAGCCTCATCGCCGCGGTCGCCCGCAAGCGGGCTCCTGCACGCACCGAAGGAGTGTAGGAGCGCGCTTGCGCGCGACCGCTCCCGGCACCCCGCGTCGATGAACGCCCGCGTGTCGGCCGATTCGTACGCGACGACGCGGAGGTCCGCCATCGCCGCCAGTCGTCCGCGCAAGCACGATCACCGCATGGAATCGCACCCGACGCCATGCCCGCCCGGACACCGCGCACTTCGCGGCGGGCGGTTCAGCACGCCCGGCCAGGCCTACCTGGTCACGACCACAACCCGCCTCCGCAGGCCGTGGTTTGCCGACTGGGACTGTGCTCGCACCGCCTGCGCCACCCTCCACCACGAAGCGCAGTTCGCGGGCGTGACGTTGTTGGCCTGGGTGTTGATGCCGGACCACTGGCACGCGCTGCTGTCGCTGGATGGCTCGCGCACGCTGTCGCAGGCCGTGAACCGACTCAAGTCGACCAGCGCGATCGCCGTGAACGCCGCTGTCGGTCGACGCGGCCCGGTCTGGGCGCGAGCATTCCACGACCGCGCCCTGAGAGCGGACGAGGATGCGCTCGCGACCGCCCGCTACATCGTCGCCAACCCGGTGCGCGCGGGCTTGTGCGCGCATGTGGGCGAGTACCCGTTCTGGAACACCCGATGGATCGACGCCGATCCGGCGTCCCTGCATCCCTGAGACGGTCGCGAAGCGGCACCTACCCAGGCTTCGCAGGCTGGAGCGCGCTGACGCGCGACCGAGGCATCACGCTGCTTGCCGCAAGCCTCATCGCCGCGGTCGCCCGCAAGCGGGCTCCTACATGCACCGAAGGAGTGTAGGAGCGCGCTTGCGCGCGACCGCGCCATCGCGGTGCTTGCCTCGAAGTCCACCGCCGCTGGCCTGGCCGCCGCGGCCTCGGCACCCGCGAAGGGATCGCGTGATGCCGGACTACTCGTCGTCGTCGCCGGCGAGGACCTTCTTCTGCATCTTGTCGAGATAGGCGTCGAGTTCGGCGGTGGAGCGGAACACGTCGGTCACCGGGACCGCCTTGACGATGTCGAACACCTTCTTGATCTGCGGCTGCGGGTTGAGCACCAGCACCTTGCCGCCGCGCGCGGCCAGCGCCTTGCGGGCGCGGAACACCGAGCGCACGCCGGCGGACGAGATGTAGTCCACGCCCTCCAGGTCGAGCACGAGGTTGTCCACCGCGGCGTTGCCGAGCAGCGGCGCGAGGCGCTGGTCGAGGTCCTGGTAGGTGTGGGTGTCCACGCGGCCGGACAGGGCGACGCGCTGCTGGCGTCCGGTGGGCGGTTCGATGTTGATCTGCAGTTGCATCACGCGGTCACCTCTTCGGGGGCCTCGAGCCGGATCACCAGGTCGAGGCGGTTGCGGCCATCCACCCGTTCGTACTGCGCCGACTCGGACAGTTCTCTCACCAGCAGGACGCCCAGCCCGCCGACCTCCCGGTCCTCGAGGTCGGCGTCGAGGTCCGGCAGCTCGTGCTCCAGCGGGTTCCAGGCCATGGCGCCGTCGTCGAAGCGCAGGTGCAGGCGCTCGCCCTCGCGGCGCGCCGTGAGGCGGATCGTGTCGCGCTGCCCCTCGCCGTAGCCGTGGCGCACGGTGTTGCTGAGCACCTCCTCCAGCACCAGCGCGATGTCCTTGCGCACCAGTTCGGGCACCGCTTCGGCGGCCAGCGCGTCGTCCAGCGCCGCCGACAGCACCGGCAGCACGGCGAGGCGGTTGGGCATCTCCAGTTCGATCGGCGGCCGCATGGCCGGCGCGGCGGGCGCGGGCCGGGCCCGCGCCACCGGGCGTCGCAGGGCGAGCAGGGTCAGGTCGTCGTGGGGCGGCTGGCCTTCGAGGTGCGCGCGCACCGCCCCCAGCAGGCGATCCATGACCGCCTGCGCGTCGCCGCCGCGGGCCCCGCGCAGGCATTCGCCGATCGCCGCCTCGCCGAACTCGCGGCCGGCGGCGTCGGGCGCCTCGGTGAGCCCGTCGGTCCAGCACACCACCGCATCGCCCGCCTTCAGGCGCAGATGCCACTCCGGGTACTCCGCGTCCGCATCGAAGCCGAGCGCGGCGCCGGTCTCCATCGGCGGGCGGTCGACGCGCCCGTCGGCGCGCAGCACCGCCGGCGGGTCGTGGCCCGCGCTGGCCAGCGACAGGGTGCCGATGTGCACGTCGATCACCCCGCACAGCACGGTGGCGAACATCTCGCTGGGGTTGTCGCGCGCGATCTGCCGCGCCACCACCGACAGCAGCTTGCCCGGCGGCTCGCCGCGGCGCGCGGCCACCTCCAGCAGGGTGGCGACGCGGGCCATGAACAGCGCGGCGGCGACGCCCTTGTCGCTGACGTCGCCGACGTAGAAGCAGGTGTAGTGGTCGTCGACCGGGATCACGTTGAAGAAGTCGCCGCCCACCGCGCGCGCGGGCTCCAGCAGCGCGGCGACCTCCAGTTCCGGCACCTTGCGCGCCAGCGCGTCGCGGCCCGGCACCATCGACTGCTGGATCTCGGCCGCGATCGACAGCTCGGCGTCGATCGCGCGATGCTGGGCCATGGTGCGCGCCAGTTCCTCGCGCAGCATCGCCTCGGTGGCCACGTCGTCCTGCAGGCGCGACCACTGGTCGGCGACCCGTCGCGCCACGCGCGCGAAGGCGTCCTCCAGCGTGGCGAGTTCGGTCGCTTCCGAACGCGCGGCGGGAATCGCGGGATCGTCGGCCAGCGACAGCGAGTCGAGCCGGCGGCCGAGTTCGCGCAGCGGCTCGGTGACGCGCCGGCCCTGCAGGCGCCCGGCCTGCAGCGCGGCGAGCACCACCAGGCCCATCAGCAGCGTGACCAGGGCCAGGTCGACCAGCGCGCGCGAGACCAGGTGCCAGCGCGAGGTCAGCACCACCACGTGCCAGCCTTCCGGCGTGTCGCGCTCGAAGGCGAGGCTGTCGAACGACGGCGCGGCGGGCAGGCCCAGCGGCACGAAGCGCGCGGCGTCGTGGGCGCCGGTGTCCAGCCATCCGTCGCGCGGCAGTTGCTGGTGCACGGCGAACGGCAGGCCGGGCGAGGCGAAGGCCACGCGCAGCGCGGGATCGACCACCAGCAGTTCGAGCCCCGGCTGGGAGGCCGCCACGCTCATCAGGCGGTCGAGCGCATCGAGGCGGATCGCGCCCTGCACCACGCCGAGGAAGCGCCCGTCGTCGAGCACGATCGGCGCGCTCGCCGCCGCCATGCGGTCGTTGCCGAAGCCGCGGCCGACGAACACACCGGTGAGGAAGGCCCGCCCGGTGTCGCGCGGCACGCGGAAGTAGCCACGGTCGGAAACGTCCACGCCGGTCCAGGTGAAGGGCGCGCCGTCGGCCTGCCGGCTCGGCCAGCCGCCGACCACGCGGCCCTCGGCGTCGGTGGCCAGCAGGGTCAGGAAGCCGGGGAAGGACACGCTGGTGCGGCCGAGCGCCGCCGCCAGTGCTTCGGCCGACGGCGGCCAGGCCGCTTCGCCGCTGGCGGCGAAGCGGTCGGCCAGTTGCTGGATCGCGCCGCGGTGGCTCGACAGGTGCAGGCTCAGTTCTTCCGCGGCCGCGGTGCCGACGGCCTGCACCACATCGGCGCCGTGGCGCAGCCGCACCACGTAGTCGCCGGCCGCCACCAGCAGGCCGAACGCCAGCACCGGCACGCTGCCGAAGGCGGCGAAGGCGCGGACGAGGCGGTGCTGGATGGACGGGCTGCGGGACACGTTCGGGCAGGACGCGGCTGGTAACCGGTGTCCTGTGGCGGGATGGGCGAGGCTCCCAGCGAGGGAGGGCCTTCAGCCGAGTGAACTCGGCTCTACGCGGAGGCCGCGCCCTGGCCTGGTGTTGTAGAGCGGAGTTCACTCCGCTGCTCTTCGCCGTTGCGCTCCGGGCGGGATTCCTCAGCCGAGTAAACTCGGCTCTACGCGAACGCCGCGCTTCGGCCGGCGGTTGTAGAGCGGAGTTCACTCCGCTGCTCTTCGACGTTGCGCTCCGGGGGGGATTCCTCAGCCGAGTGAACTCGGCTCTACGCGGGGGCCGCGCCCTGGCCTGGTGTTGTAGAGCGGAGTTCACTCCGCTGCGCCAAGCCCCCGCCCGCTCACTCCCCCGCCGGATCGAATCGCTGCAGGAACGCTCGCCGCTCGGCCTCGACGCCGCGGCGCAGGTCCATGAAGCGCAGGGCATACGCCTGCAGTTCCCGCTGTTCGTCATCGGTGGGGACGAAGACCGGTACGGTCGCCGGCTGGCGGGCATCGTCGACCGCCACGAACACGATGATGCAGTGCGTGGTCCGGCGCGGCGTAGCGTCGGCCGCGCGCGGGTCGGCGGCGTGCACGTCGACCCCGATGTGCATCGAGGTGGTGCCGGTGTGCAGCAGGCGCGCCCGCACCTCCACCAGGCTGCCGATCGCGATCGGGTTCTCGAACTGGATGCCGCCGACGTAGACCGTGACCGCATAGCGCCCCGACCACGCGGACGCCAGCGCGTAGCCGGCCTGGTCGATCCACTTCATCACCGCGCCGCCGAACACCTTGCCGCCGTAGTTGACGTCCGCGGGCTCGGCGAGGAACCGCAGGGTGAGTTCGCGCTGGGTGCCGGGCATGGCGTGTCGGTCCTCGGGGGGGCGTCCGCAGCCTAGGGAACCTCCGGACAAGTCTCCACCCCCGCGTCGCGTCCGCCCGCGGCCCGACGGACGCCGCGGGGCGCGGCGACAGGGACCGTGGGCGAAGGCGCGCGCGTTCGCCGCGCGCCGCCGTTCCGGCAATCGGTCACAGCCCGGCGATGCGCGGGGGACTATGCTCGGAGGTTTGCGCTAGATTGCCGCCCACGACCCCCGCCCGCGCCGCCCTCGCCTGCCTCGTCCTGCTGCCCGGCATCGCCGGCGCGTGGCCGTCATGGGCGCCGGGCGAGGGGCCGAAGGGCGGGTTCCAGCGCGCAGCGGCTTCCGAGTGCGAGGACCTGTCCGGCGAGCCCATCACGTATGGAATGTCCTACGACGTTGCAAGCAGCGGCTTGCCCGGCGCGCCGATCGACATCCATGACATTTGGCTCGCGGGCGGGTGCGTCGGTTGCCACAACAATACGGCCATGGGCGGACTGCGTCTCGACGTTCCGCACATCGGGTACGGGAACCTGCTCGGGCAGGCCAGCTTCCGGGACCCGAACACCATCCGCGTGATCGTGAGCGACCCGGATGAGAGCCTGCTGCACCAGATGCTCAGCTGCACGCCGCCGGTCTCGTACCCGCCGATGCCGCCTACCGCGTCCGGAACCGCCGGCCGCATCGCCATCGGGCTCCGCGCGATGGTCTACGACTGGATCGAGCAGGGCGCGCGCGGCGTGAATGAGGACGGGTTCCAGCTCAGCGACGTGGTGTTCCGCGACCGGGTCGAGAGCCAGCGCTTCCAGCGTTACCTTGCGCCGACCCCATGATGGCTTTCTGACGGATACACCGACATGTGCCGATCCGCTTTCCTGCTTGCCGCAATGTTGATGACCAGTGCCGTGTCGGCGCAGACCGCCAGTGGCTGCCGCGAGTTGCCGGATTCCGGGACTACGGCGATCCGCTATGACGTCAATTACGCAAATGACATCCTGCCGCTCATGCAGTTTACCGTGGGCGTCGACGGCAGCGGACTCTGCCAAACCTGCCACATCAGCGGAGGCTCCGCGAACCTGAATCTCGGTGCGAGCTTCGCTCGCGAGCTCCTGATCGTCGACGAAACCACGCTGCTGGAGACCGGCCGCCGGGCATCCGGGCAGCCCACGCCGCCGCCGGTGCCCCCGGTGCTGCGGGTCAAGCCGGGTGATCCCGCGCGGAGCCTTTTGTTCCTGAAGATCAACTGCGCCTCGCCGGGCGTCGGCAGCGCGATGCCTTCAGGGACACTCGAGTTCCAGGCGCTGGTTCACGACTGGATCGCGGCCGGCGCCATCATGCCCCCCGAACTCGGTGGCGATCGCATTTCGATCGGCAACTTCGAGTCGATCACGCGCGCCGTATTACCGCCGTAAGGGCGGAATGGTGCATCGAGCAGGCGAAGCAAGACCGACCGTTCGGAACGAGCGCTGGTCGAGGCACGCCGATCCCAGGGCTGCTTGACGCCCCAAAATCGACGCGGCGCCCGAAGGCGCCGCACCTTGAAGCCAATCGTCAGGGCGCTGCGAGACTCAGGTGAAGTTGAGGAACGGCAGCGTGCGCGTGTTCTGCGCCATCACGAGCGCATTGGGGTTGGTACCCGGCGGGGTGACGAAGTTGTCGATGTTCGGGAACAGCGCAGGGATGTCGGTCGCACTGACACCCATCCATCGTGCAAAGGTCGCGGCCATCTGGTCCACCGCCGTGGTGGGCAGGAACTCGCCGCGGTTGAAGCACTCGCCTTCAGCGTCCGGCGTACTCATGGCCCCGCCGGGGAAGGTGCGACCCAACACCTGCCACGGATAACGACCGAACATCTGGCCGCCCGCGAGGGGCCCGCCAGTCGTGGAGGGTGCGCCCATCACCATTTGGATCGAACCCCAGGCGTGGTCGGTGCCGTTGCCGTTGGAATTGATCGTGCGCGCGAACTCGCTCATGGTGAAGCTCACGACCTCGTTTACCACGCCCGCGTAACCCTGCACGTTGTTCAGCTGCTGGATCGCGTTGTCGAATGCAACCATCGCCGCCGAAACCTGCTGGATGAGTCCCTGGTGCCCCGCAGTCAGGTTGAGGTTGGGGATCTGGCCGTCATGCGTATGGTAGCCGCCGGTGCGCACGAAGAACACCTGGCGGTTGGCCGGAATCGCGCCGACGCCGAATCGGCTGATCGCGATCATGCGCGCCACTTGGCGCAGCTGGTTGCCCAGGCCGGTGTTCGGAATGGCGTTCACCGCCGTGATGAACGCCGCCATGCCCGTGAGCGTACTGGTGCCCAGATTGGTGATCTGCTGATTCAGGTTGATCGACAGATTCATCGAGCGGTCGAGGATGTCGCCGTACTCGCGGCTCATCGGCTGCGGGTAGTTGAAATCCACAAGGCTCTGAAGGATCTCCCGCCGCTTGGCACCGGCCGGATCCGTGTCGGCATAGTTGGTCAGCGACGTCGCCGGGTTGGCCGGGTTCGTCGACAGCCGGTAGGGGAACACGGCGGCCGAAGTCGGGAAGTACTGGCCGACGAGAAAGCGCGTCTGGCCGGCGATCGAGATGCACGGCGGCAGACCCTGCGGCGGCGATCCGAGGAGCCGCCCCGCCAGCATGCCACCCCATCCGTTGGGGTTGGTCGACGAGTTACCGGTACCGATCTGCCACAAGCTGGTCTGGTCGTTGTGCGAATAGAGCTGCGGCGGCCGGCTGTACGCGGTGAAGTTGGACTTGCGCAGGGGCTCGACCAAGGGACCGACGTTGGCCACAAACGACAGACGGCGGTCATTGAAGAGGCCTTGCAGACCTGGCACGGACGGATTCAGCGCGTAGGCTCGACCGTCGTTGAGCGGAGCAGAGGCAGTCGGATTCGTCACGCCCGGCGCGAGGGGTAGCGCATTGGGCAGGTTGACCCCCCGCGACGCTGCCCGAAATCGGGATGGCCAATCGGGACGGGCCGATGGTAAGATCGAAAAGTCCACCGCGCGCCGCGACATATTCTGCGTGGCGTGCCGGGTCAGCCGGGATGACGACGTTCCAGGCGTCATTGCCGCCGTCGAGGTAGATGCAGACCAACGCCTTGTAGTTGGTGGTCACGCTCTGCGCCAGCGCGGAACCCATCAGCGACAGCTGGGGCACGAAGGACGAGGCGGCGCCGGACGCGACGAGGCACGAGGCACCCTTGATGAAGTCGCGGCGCTTCTGGAAGTGGATGCGGGACATGGTCTTCTCCTCAGCGCTGCGTGCTGTATTCGGGCGATACGGCAATCATGTGCAGGACGTACAGCGCCTTGCGGCGCTCGCGTTGCTGCTGCTCGGCCGCAGGCGTGTTCGCCGTGCCGCCGGTGATCCCCGAGTTCAAGCCACCCGCGCACCGGATGACGTTCATCAGCAAGCCCTTCATGCCGGTGCCGGTGTTCGACGGGCAACTGAAGCTGGTCGCGTCCGGGACCGTGCCGGACATCGTGCCACCCATCATGCGGGTGTTGAAGAACTCGATCAGTGCGATGTCCTCCGCCACAGTCGGCGATGCCGTGCCCAGCGGCGCGCCGCCACTATTAACCCGGTGTCTTTGTATCTGAAGTTCACGCTGCCGCGTAGCGGATCTTCGGATGTTGAAAGTAGCTCCTCACCCGCGACCGCGATCGCTGAATGGCGCGGAGGTGTTTGCGAACGGTGCGCTTGAGTTCGCCGGAGTCCTTGGGTGGGACATCGCTGTGCACGGCTCGCTTGAGGTCACCGTTGAGATATTCATCCGGGTTCAACTCGGGCGCGTACGGTGGCAGATAGAAGACCTCGATCCGTTCCTTGTTGTCGTCAAGCCACGCGCGCACGATGCGCGCCTTGTGCACGCCGAGATTGTCGAGGATCAGAAACACCTTGCGACCTGCGTCGCGCACGAGGCGCTGCATGAAGTTGATCAGCAGGGTCGTCGACAGTGCCCCGTCGTACACCATGAAACGCACCTTCCCCTGGTTGGTGATCGCGGAGATCAGCGACTGGCTCTTGCGCCGAGCAGGTATCCGAATCACCGGGGTCTGGCCGCGGGGCGCGTAGCCGCGGTGCCGCGATTCGTCGCTGCGCAGACCCGTCTCGTCGCCCCAGTAAATCTCGGCCTTTTCGAGCTTCGCGCGATGCTTGATCTCCACGTAGCGCTTCGCCAGCCACTCGTACACGGCCTGGTCGTTGTGCTCATACGCGCGCCGCTGAGCCTTCTGCGGCGTGTAGCCCCAACGCGCAAGGTATTCACCCACCGCTCGGATCGACAGCTTGACCCCGCACTTCTCGCCAATCAGCCGCTGCACCGCCTTGCGCGTCCACAGCGCGAACGGCAACTGCAACTGGTCCGGACAACGCTTGCAGATCCACTCCTGCACGCGACGCTCGTCCACCAGCGTCAACGCTCTCCCCGACGCCACCGGGCGACCACCGCGCGCCACGTGCACCACAGCGTCCGGGTCTTGCTCCCAGCGAGCCAGCATCGTCGACAGGTAGGTCACCGCATACCCCGTGATCGACGAAATCTCCGCCAGCGGACGACCCTCCTTGCGCAGCATCAACGCCTGCTTGCGCAGTTCGATTCGCGTCTCGGAGCCAGCTTTGCGACGGTCGGAACGAGCCATGTGGAAAGTTTGGCATGCATGGGGTTAAGATTTAG
>JAJTHZ010000044.1 GCA_021299185.1 Lysobacteraceae bacterium
CACAACGCGCGAGCTGTCGATCGTCGCGCTGGCGATCCTGCTGTGCACCGAGCGCATCATCCGGTTCACGCCGCAAGCGGTTGCTGCGCTTCACGAAAGACTGAGGATCGGGCGGTGAAAAACAGGGGAAACGTCAGCCCCAAGCCGGGGCAAGAGCATCACGAACGGGATCCCGATCACCGCGGCCGCCAGCGCCCACGCCGCGAGATCGGCCACCGGCCGCGCCTCGCGGTCGAGCCCGATCCGCCCGGCCAGCCAGTGGTCAAGGCTCAGCCGGCCCGGGCCGTTGAACACCAGCGGCAGCAGCATCACCACGAACAGCAGCGGCAGCTTGAAGTTGCCGTAGCCCATGTCGCTGATCGCATAGCCCTTGAGCAGGTCGGACCACATGCCGAGCATGTCCGGCCAGTGCACCGCGGCGGTAGCGACGAAGGTCAGCACCAGCAGCGAGAAGGCGACGAAGCGGGTGCCGAGCCCGAGCCACAGCAGCACCGCGCCGACGATCTCGAACCACGTCGCGATGAACCAGCTCAGGTCGGCCGGCACCACGTTGAAGGGAAACGGGAAGTCGGACTGGATCGAGGCGAACCAGTTCTCGCCGTGCAGTTTCTCCAGGCCCGATTCCCAGAACTCCCAGCCCATCACGAGGCGCATCACCGCGCGCGGGATCGTTTCGCCCGCGCCGCGCAGGCGCACGGTGAGCCAGGACCAGGCGCGCAGGGCGCCCGGCAGAGCCATCGGGGACATCGGGACCTCCGGGTCGTGTCAGTCGAGCGCGGTGCCGAGCACCACGTCGCGGGCATGCAGGGCGCGCAGCATGTCGGCCCCCGCCGACACCAGCGCGGCGCGCGCCGACGGCTCGACTGCCGCCGCCAGCGCGTGCAGGCAGTCCAGACCGGTGCGGCCCGGATTCGCTTTCACGGCTTCCAGCAGGTGCAGGGTCAGCGCGTTGGCGCCCATGAAGGCGACCTCGTCGCGGCGGTTGCGCGCGACGATCAGGAAGGTCGGTTCGTCCGGCGGTGCGGTTGGCTGGAAATCGTCGCGGATCCGGTGCACCGGATAGCGGTAGGCCAGCGGCCAGGCGAGCGGTGACAGCACCGGCACGCCGGCCACCACGTCGCCAGCCGGATCGTGCGGCACGTCCTCGATGCGCGATTCGTCGATCGAGACCGCCAGTTCCACCCACTCGTAGTGCGCGAGTTCGGCGAGGAACGGCGGATCGTCGCTGCCGTGCTCCGCGCGCTGTTCGAGGAAACGGTGGAACTCGCGCCCGATCTCGGTGAACAGCGGCGTATGGCTGTGCCAGCCGGCCATGAAAGCGCGCACGAGGGCGCGCCAGTCCGCATCGGGCAGCAGGCGGCGGATCACCGGGAAGTTGCCGGCGAGCAGGGATTCGAGGTTGTTGAAGAACAGTTCGCGGTAGACGCCGACCCGGCGGTCCTCGAGGTGCGGCGGCGCCGGATGCGCCTGTGGATCGCGCAGGTGCGCGGCGAAGTCGCGCTGCAGGGCCTGGAAGTCAGGTTCGGTCATGCGCACTGGGGCGGGGTGGCGATATCGCGGCGCACGCGCCGCTCCCACAAATCCTGCGCCGTCCCCGCGCCACCGGCCAGGCCCAGAATCTGTGGCAGCGGCGCGTGCGCCGCGATCGCCCCGCGCGAGCCACAACCTCCCGACCTTGGGAGCGGCGCGTGCGCCGCGATGACGCCGAGCAAGCGGCACCCTCCCGCCTGTGGGAGCGGCGCGTGCGCCGCGATGGCTCCGTCCTCGCCCCAGTCCCGCATCACGCCGCACCAGCGCTCGCCGCCGCCGGCGTCGCCGCCGCCTGCAGGGCGCGGATGCGATCGACCTCGGCCAGCAGTTCGCCCAGCGGCGGGAAGTTGAAGTCGCGCTCGAGCAGGGTCGGCACGGGGCCAAGCAGGGTGTAGGTCTCGGCCAGCAGGTCGAACACCGGGTCGATGACCGGCGCGCCGTGGGTGTCGACGATCAGGTCTTCGGCCTCGACGTAGTGGCCGGCGACGTGCAGCCAGCGCACGCGCGACAGCGGCAGGCCGCGCAGGAAGGCGCGTGGGTCGTAGCGGTGGTTGATGCTGTTGACGTGGACGTTGTTGACATCCAGCAGCAGGTCGCAGTCGGCGCCGGCGATCACCGCGTTGATGAACTCGAGTTCGGTCAGTTCGCCGCCGAGCGGCGTGTAGTAGGACACGTTCTCGACCGCGATGCGTCGGCCCAGCAGGTCCTGCGTGCGCTGGATGCGCGCGACGCAATGGCGCACGGCCGCCTCGGTGAACGGGATCGGCATCAGGTCGTAGAGATGCGCCTCGTCGGTGCAGGCCGACAGGTGCTCGCTGTAGTGCGCGATGCCGTGCTGGTCGAGGAAGCGACGCACGCGGGCGAGGAAGGTCTCGTCCAGCGGCGAGGGACCGCCGAGCGACAGCGACAGCCCGTGGCAGGCGAAGGCATGGCGTTCGGTGAGCGCGCGCAGGCGCCGTCCCAGTGCGCCGCCGACGCCGATCCAGTTCTCCGGTGCGATTTCCAGGAAATCGAAGGCCCCGGCAGGCGCGGACTCCAGCGCGGACAACAGTCCACGCCGGAGCCCGAGTCCGGCACCGTGCGGCTCGCGCGTGCTGCGGTTCACGGCCGGGATCGACGGCTCAGACCGAGCCGCCGCACTTGCCTTCCTTGCCCTTCTCGCCGCCGCACTTGCCTTCGCCGCACTTGCCTTCGGCCTTGGCCTTGTCGCCACCGCACTTTCCTTCGCCGCACTTGCCCTCGGCCTTGGCCTTGTCGCCGCCGCACGAGCCTTCCTTGCCTTTCTCGGCGCCACACTTGCCTTCGCCACACTTACCTTCCTTCGCTTTCTCGTCGCCGACGTGCATGTAGCCGGTCCCGAGGTCGTTGAGCTGGAAGGCGTTGCCCGCCTGTGCCAGGCCCACCGAGCCCAGCAGCGCGGCGCCGATCGCGAGGGTGAGCGTCCGATTCATCTTGTTCGACATGTCGATCTCCACGGTTGTCGTTGCAGGCCTGTTCCAGTCGCGGATCGCGACCAGGGGGTGACGCTAGGACGACCGCAGCGCAACAAACAACGGCCCGGAAGTCCCGACGATCCACGTACCGGACCGTCGCCCCGGGAAAAGTCTTTCACCCGGCGATGACGGTGCGTGGATACCGGGGATTACGGCCGCCGGGCGCCCGCGGATGCGGCCGCCCCCGGCAGGCGACCTCAGTAGACGAACTGGGCCCGGAACTCGATCAGGTTCGGGTCGTCGCCCACGCCGCGCCGCTCGCTGTCGAGGCGGATGTAATTGGCCATCAGGCGCGTCTCGCCGTCCAGCCACCAGGTGAGGCCGGCGCCGAGCGCGTTCTGGCGCCCGCCGGCGACCGTGCCATCGTCGAGGTCGACGCGGCTCCAGCGCAGGCCGAGTTCCAGCGTCGGACCGGTGCCATCGCCCTTGGGCGCGTCGATCACGCCGTTCTTGTAGCCGCGCGACTGGCCGAAGGGCAGCCAGCCGGCCTGCGCGTACCAGCCGTCGCCGCGGAAGCCGCCGCCGGCGCGGTCCACGTCGGCGGTGATGTACTCGGACTGCAACAGCCAGGGACCGCGGGCCCACGCGGCTTCGAGCCCGAGGCGGTCGATGCGGTCGACGTTGCGCAGGGTGCCGGTGTCGGCCAGGCGGCCGGCGGCGATGCCGGCCTCGGGCCGCGGCGCGAAGCGCGCGGTGCCCGCGTCGGGCGACTCGGTGACCACCGCCGCGCCCAGGTGCAGGAACCCGTCGGCGTCCTGCAGCGGCAGCCAGGTGCCGCGCAGCGCGTAGCCTTCGCCGTCGTTGAGGCCCTGCAGGTTCTGGCCGAAGGCCATCGCGCTGACCGTCCAGCGCGGGGCGACATGGGCGTACTCGGCGCCGAGCCTTCGGCCCAGCGCGAAAGCGGTGGGCGCTGCCTGCTCCATCAGCAGGGTCACCTTGTCCGAGGTCAGTTCATCGAGGTAGATCGGCACCTTGAACTGCCCGGCGCGCAGGGCGTGGCCGCCGCCGAGGTTCCAGCGCGCGAAGGCGTCGGTCCAGATCGTCGCCTTGGCGTCGTACTCGGCCTTCAGTTCGAGGGTCTTGCCGTACTTGACGGTCAGGGCGAAGCGCGCGCGGCGGATCTCGTCGGCATCGCCGAGGTCGACGCGGTCGGCGCGGTACTTCAGCCAGTCGTGCTGCAGGTTGAGGCCCGGCGACAGCGACCAGTCGTCGCCCACGGCAGGGGCAGCGAGGCAAAGCAGCACGGCGGTGGTCAGGGCACGGCGCACGGCAGACTCCCGGATGACGGAAAGGCGACCATTGTTTTGCAGGGAAATGACAATCCGATGACAGTCAGACGCAGGACCGGCAACCGATCGCGCCAGGCCGCGGCCCGCAGCCGGTTCCGGACCCGCCCGTCCGGGTCTCCCGCAGCGGCCGTCGATGCTGGCACAAGTCCTTGACGGGCAGCGGATTCCGCGTGGCGACACCATGCCTGCCGCCGCTGTAACATGGATGCAATCTTGCGGTCACACAATGCCGCCCGTCCCGCGCATCCTGCGCGTCTGGAGAAAGCCATGCGCCAGTCGCTTCCGTTCGTCCTCGCCCTCGCCACGCTCGGTCTCGCGGCTTGCGGGCAGCAGGGTTCCCAGCCGGCCGCGCCCGGCGCTCCCGCCGCGCAGCCGGAGGCCGGTGGCGTGGTGCAGATCGACGGCTCCAGCACCGTGTACCCGATCACCGAGGCGGTGGCCGAGGAGTTCCAGATCCAGAACCAGGGCAAGGTCAAGGTGACGGTCGGCGTGTCCGGCACCGGCGGCGGCTTCAAGAAGTTCTGCCGCGGCGAACTCGACATCGCCAACGCCTCGCGCCCGATCCAGCGCGCGGAGATGGACGCCTGCGCGGCCGCCGGCATCAAGTACTTCGAACTGCCGATCGCCTATGACGCGCTGACCGTGGTGGTGAACCCGGCCAACCCGGTCGAGAGCATCTCGGTCGAGGACCTGAAGAAGATGTGGCAGCCCGAGGCGCAGGGCACGATCACGCGCTGGAACCAGGTCAATCCGGCCTTCCCGGATGCCGAGCTCAAGCTGTACGGCGCGGGCTCCGATTCCGGCACCTTCGACTACTTCACGGAAGCGGTGGTGGGCAAGGCCAAGTCCAGCCGCGGCGACTACACCGCGTCCGAGGACGACAACGTGTTGGTGCAGGGCATTTCGTCCGACGTCAACGCGATCGGCTACTTCGGCTTCGCCTACTACTACGAGAACCGCGACAAGCTGAAGTCGCTGGCCATCCAGCGCAGCGCCGACAGCGCGCCGGTCAAGCCGACGCCGGAGACGGTGATCGACGGCACCTACATGCCGCTGGCGCGTCCGATGTTCGTCTACGTGTCGGAGAAGGCCTGGCAGCGGCCGGAGATCAAGCAGTTCATGGCGTTCTACCTCGACAACGCCGCCGCACTGGCGCGCGAGGTCGAGTACGTCCCGCTGCCGGACGCCGCCTACGTCACCATCCGCGGCCATCTGGATGCCGGCAAGATGGGCACCGTGTTCAAGGGCGAGCCGGCGACCGCGATCACCATCGAAGACCTGCTGGCGCGCGAAGCGGCGCTGTAACGGAAGGCGGGCACACTCGGCTGTGCCGCTTTTCGCGCGGCGGCCACGGTCGGAGGGCGGTCAATGGCGGCGGTGCAACCCATCGAGCAGCAGCGGGCGGTCGCGGGCCGGCTCGCCTACAGCGCGCGCCGCCACGCCGGCGAGCGGGTGATCGAGTTCATCCTGCTGGCCGCGGCGCTTGTCGCGGTCGCGACCACGGTCGGGATCGTGTTCATCCTGGTCAAGGAGTCGCTGTCGTTCTTCGCCACCGTGCCGGTGTGGGAGTTCCTCACCGACACCCAGTGGACCCCGCTGTTCTCCGACGCCCACTTCGGCATCGTGGTGCTGCTGACCGGCACCCTGGTGTCGTCGGCGATCGCGCTGTCGGTGGCGATCCCGCTGGGCACGATCATCGCGATCTACCTGTCCGAGTTCGCCTCCGAGCGCGTGCGCGAGATCTGGAAGCCGGTGCTGGAACTGCTGGCCGGCGTGCCGACCATCATCTACGGCTACTTCGCGCTGTTCTTCCTGACCCCGCTGCTGCAGCAGATCATCCCCGGCCTGCCGGGCTTCAACGTGCTCTCGGCGGGTCTGGTGATGGGCATCATGATCGTGCCCTACATCTCCTCGATCAGCGAGGACGCGATGCGCGCGGTGCCGATGTCGTTGCGCGAGGGCTCCTACGCGATGGGCGCCACCCGCCTGCAGACCGCGCTGCGCGTGGTGGTGCCGGCGGCCTTCTCGGGCATCGCGGCGGCCTACATCCTCGGCATCTCGCGCGCGGTCGGCGAGACGATGATCGTCGCGGTCGCCGCCGGCATGCAGCCCAACCTCACCCTGGACCCGACCGAACCCGCCGCTACCATCACGGCCTACATCGTGCAGGTGGCCAAGGGCGACCTGCCGGTGGGCAGCATCGGCTACCAGACCATCTTCGCCGCCGGCCTGACCCTGTTCCTGGTCACCCTGGTGTTCAACCTGGCCGGCTTCTGGCTCAAGCGCCGCTTCCGCGAGGTGTACTGAGATGCCCGGTGCCGCCGCCAACTTCGACCTCGCCGCCGCGCGCGCCACGATCGCGGCGCAGAAGAAGCGCGACCTCGCGTTCGCCGCGCTCGGCCTCGGCGCGCTTTCCGTGTGCTTCGCCACCTTCGTCGCGCTGTTCGTCGACATGGTGATCGACGGCTCGGGGCGGCTGTCGTCCGACTTCTTCAGCAACTTCGCCTCGCGCCGGCCCGAGCAGGCGGGCATCCTCGCCGCGTGGGTCGGCACCCTGGTGGTGATGGTGGTCACCGCGGCGGTGGCGGTGCCGGTGGGCGTGGCCTCGGGCATCTACCTCGAGGAGTACGCGCCGCGCAACAAGCTCACCGCGCTGATCGAGATCAACATCAATAACCTGGCCGGCGTGCCTTCGATCGTCTACGGACTGCTCGCACTGGGCATGTTCGTGCACACCTTCGGCCTCGGCGCCTCGGTGCTCACCGCCGGCCTCACGCTGGGCCTGCTGATCCTGCCGATCGTGATCGTGTCCACCCGCGAGGCGATCCGCGCTGTGCCGGGCATGATCCGCGAGGCGGCCTACGCGCTCGGCGCCACGCGCTGGCAGATGGTGCGCCACCACGTACTGCCGTACTCGATGCCCGGCATCCTGACCGGCGTCATCATCGGCCTGTCGCGCGCGATCGGCGAGACGGCGCCGATCGTGACCATCGGCGCGGTGACCTTCATCGCCTTCCTGCCGCCGGCGCCGGTGACCGCCGCGGCGCCGTTCGTCTCCTTCGAGTGGCTGATGTCGCCGTTCACGGCGATGCCGATCCAGATCTTCAACTGGACCTCGCGCCCGGAGACGGCGTTCCAGCAGAACGCCTCGGCGGCGGCGCTGGTGCTGGTGGTGATGACGCTGGCCATGAACGCGCTGGCGATCTGGCTGCGCTTCCGGCTGCGCCGGAACCTGAAGTGGTGACCCGACCCGCGCCCACACGACGGTAGAGACCATGGCATCCAAGGCCCCCAAACCCGACCTCGCCACCCTGCCCAAGAAGGCCGAGGCGCGCGCGCTCAACTTCTTCTACGGCGCCAAGCAGGCGCTGAAGAACATCAGCCTGCCGGTGTACGACCGCCGGGTCACCGCGCTGATCGGACCGTCCGGTTGCGGCAAGAGCACCTTCCTGCGCTGCTTCAACCGCATGCACGACCTCTATCCGGGCAACCGCTACGAGGGCGAGATCCGCTTCTTCCCCGACGACCTCAACCTGCTCGGCGCCGACGTCGACCCGATCGAGGTGCGGATGCGGCTGGCGATGGTGTTCCAGAAGCCGAACCCCTTCCCGAAGTCGATCTTCGAGAACGTGGCCTACGGCCTGCGCGTGCGCGGCGTGAACCAGCGCTCCGTGCTGGTGGACAAGGTCGAGGAGGCGCTCAAGGGCGCGGCGTTGTGGAACGAGGTCAAGGATCGCCTCGACGAGCAGGCCAACAACCTCTCCGGCGGCCAGCAGCAGCGCCTGTGCATCGCGCGCGCGCTGGCGTCCGAGCCCGAGATGCTGCTGTTCGACGAGCCCACCTCGGCGCTCGACCCGATCGCGACCGCCAGCATCGAGGAACTGATCCACCAGTTGAAGGACAAGGTGACGATCCTGATCGTCACCCACAACATGCAGCAGGCGGCGCGGGTGTCGGACTTCACCGCCTACATGTACCTCGGCGATCTGATCGAATTCGGCTGGACGGACGACGTCTTCTTCCGCCCGAAGAACAAGCAGACCGAGGATTACATCACCGGCCGCTTCGGCTGAACGCCCGCGGGAGGACGCCATGAACACCAGCGAACACATCAGCAAGCAGTACGACGCCGACCTCGCCGCGCTGCGTTCGCGCGTGGTCGAGATGGGCGGCGTGGTCGAGGAGCAGTTCCGCTTCGCGGTCGACGCCCTATCGTCCGGCCGCAGCGATCTCGCCGAACAGGTGGTCGCCAACGACCGCCGCGTGAACGAGCTCGAGGTCGAGATCGACGACGACTGCGCGCACGTCATCGCCAAGCGCCAGCCCGCGGCCAGCGACCTGCGCATGGTGCTGGGCGTGAGCAAGATGACCACCGACCTGGAGCGGATCGGCGACAAGGCGCGCAAGATCGCCCGTCTGTCGGCCGCCGTGCGCAGCAGCGGCGAGGCCGACGCGCGCTGGCTGGAGGATACCCACCGCACCGCGGATGCCGCGCGCGGGCTGCTGCGCGACGCGCTGAACGCCTTCGTGCGCGGCGAACTGGAGGGCGCGATCGCGGTGATCCGCGCCGCGCAGGGCGTCGGCCAGCAGGTGTCCGCGATCTCGCGCAGCCTGGTCAAGCGGATGGGCGAGAATCCCGGCCAGGTCGCGGTGCTGCTCGACATGATGGCGATCAACAAGGCGGTCGACCGCGTTGCCGACCACGCCGGCAACCTCGCCGAGCACCTGATCTACATCATCAAGGGCACCGACGTGCGCCACGCCACGCTGGACCAGATCGAGCGCGAAACGCTGCAGCGCTGACGAGTACGGGCGGCTCAGTCCGCCCGCGTCTTCTGCCGGTACGGGCAGAGATCGGCCACCGGACACTTCGGGCAGTCCGGCTTGCGTGCCTTGCAGGTGTAGCGGCCGTGCAAGATCAGCCAGTGGTGGGCGTCGCGCAGGAATTCGTCCGGCACGACCTTCAGCAGGTCCTGCTCCACCGCCAGCGGCGTGCGGCCGCGCGAGAAGCCGAGCCGTCGCGCGACGCGGAAGATGTGGGTGTCGACCGCCACCGTCGGTTCGCCGAAGGCGGTGTTGAGCACGACGTTGGCGGTCTTGCGGCCGACCCCGGGCAGCGCCTCGAGCGAGGCGCGGTCGCGCGGCACCTCGCCGCTGTGGCGTTCCAGCAATTGCCGGCACAGCGCGATCACGTTCTTGGCCTTGGCGTTGAACAGGCCGATGGTGTTGATGTAGCGCTTGAGGCCGTGCTCGCCGAGGGCGGCGATCCTGGCCGGGGTGTTGGCGACCGGGAACAGTTTCCGCGTGGCCTTGTTGACGCCGACGTCGGTGGCCTGCGCGGACAGCACCACCGCCACCAGCAGTTCGAACGGGTTCGAGTATTCCAGTTCGGTGGTCGGCGCGGGATTGAGCTCGCGCAGGCGGCCGAGCATCGCTCCGCAGCGGGCGCTGCGCGCGGCCATCGATTCGCGGGCCTTGCTGGCGCGGCGCGGCGTGCTCACGCGGTCGCCTCGCGCGGCGGTGCGGCGCGGTTGCGGGCGCGCGCATCGAGGGCGTTCTTGCCGGCGATCAGCAGGGCCAGCACGATGAAGGCGCCCAACGGCAGCACCGCGGGCAGGAAGCCGCGATAGTCGGCGATCACCGTGGTTTCCAGCGCCGCGGCCCATGGGCCGAGCAGGTTGGCGGCCCCGTGGAACAGGGTGCCGCGACCTACCACCTCGCGCACGCAGCCGATCGCGAACAGCACGGCGAGGAACCCGCAGCCGACCGCGAAGCCGTCCAGCGCCGCGCGCGCCGGCGTGTTGCGCGCCGCGAACGCCTCGGCGCGCCCCATCACCGCGCAGTTGGTCACGATCAGCGGGATGAAGATGCCGAGCACGCGGTACATCTCGTGCAGCCAGGCGTTCATCGCCAGTTCCACGCAGGTCACGGTGGCGGCGATCACCACCACGTAGGCGGGGATGCGCATGTCGTCGCTGGCGAAGCGGCGCAGCAGCGAGATGGCGACGTTGGTGAGCGTCAGCACCAGCACCGTGGCCACGCCGAGCCCGAGCGCGTTGATCGCGCTGTTGCTCACCGCCAGCAGCGGGCACAAGCCGAGCAGCGCCACCAGGCCCGTGTTGTTCGACCACAATCCATCGCGCACGATGGTGCGTGCCGACATCTCGCTCACTGCCGTCCCTCCGTCCCGCCCTGGGCCCTCGTGGGCGCCGTGCCGGCTTCCCCGAACACCACGTCCCGATTCTCACCGAACCACGTCAAGGCCCTGCGAACCGAGCCGACCACCGCGCGCGGCGTGATGGTGGCGCCGGCGAACTGGTCGAAGTCGCCGCCATCGCGCCGCACCGCCCATCGGGCGGGTGCCGGATCGCCGAGCGCGCGGCCGGCGAAGCCGTCGATCCAATCGCTGCGCTCCTTTTCGATCGGATCGCCGAGGCCCGGTGTCTCGCGGTGGGCGACCACCCGCACGCCGATCACGCGGCCGTCGGCGCGCACGCCGACCAGCAGTTCGATCGGGCCGGCATAGCCGTCCGGCGCGACCACGCTGAGCACCGCGGCGACCGGCTCGCCGCGCAGCCGTGCCCGGCGCACCAGCCGCGGCTGCTCGTCGCCCAGGCCGTCGGGCGCGACGATGCGGGTGGTGTCGGTGACCGGGTCGTTGTCGAAGCCCGACTCGGGGAGCAGTGCGGCCAGCGCGGCGCGTTCGGCGCGGCGCTGCTCGGCCGCGATCGGCTCGCGCGTGGCAAGGTGCACGGCGGCCAGCACCGCCGCCGTCCCGGCGGTGAACGCCGCCAGGCGCAGTGCGGTGCGCAGGCTGGCTCGAAGTGCTTCACTCATCGGGCGTGGCCGAAGGGCCGCGGCTTGAGCCAGCGGTCGAGCAGCGGCGCGCAGGCGTTCATCAGCAGCACGCCGAAGGCGACGCCGTCGGGATAGGCACCGAAGGTGCGCACCAGCACGGTCATCGCGCCGACGCCGGCGCCGAACAGCAGGCGGCCGCGCGGCGTGGCGGCGCCGCTGACCGGGTCGGTGGCGATGAAGAACGCGCCCAGCGCGAGCGCGCCGTGGGTGAGGTGGAACCACGGCGAGGCGTGGCGACCGGTGTCGTACAGCCACAGCGGCAGCGCCACGGCCAGCACGCCGGCCAGCACGCCCACCGGCACATGCCAGTGGATCACGCGCTGCTGCAGCAGCCACAGCCCGCCCAGGGTCCAGGCCAGCGCCAGCCACGCCGAGCGGCCGTCGTCGCCAGCCTGCGCCTCGGCGACCGTGCGGCCCTGGCCCAACTGGTCGCGCAGGGTGTCGAGCGGCGTGGCCTGCGCCATCGCGTCCCACGGCACGCCGCCGCCGAACACGCCGTCCAGCAGCGCGCCCGGCGGGATCGGCGCGTCGAGCGGCGGCCAGCCGGAGAGTTCGCGCGTGAAGGCGACCAGCACCAGCGCGTAGCCGACCATCGCCGGATTGAACAGGTTGTAGCCGAGCCCGCCGTAGAGGTGCTTGGCGAACACGATCGCCGCGACCATGCCCACCGCGGCGATCCACCACGGCGCCCACGGCGGCAGGCACAGCGCGAACAGCACCGCGGTCAGCGGCGCCGACAGGTCGCCCAGGAAGGGCCGCAGCGGCCGGCCGCGCAGGCGCAGCATCGCGGCCTCCAGCAGCAGCGCGAAGGCGCAGGCCAGGGCCGCCTGCAGCAGCACGCCGGGGCCGTGCCAGGCGGTCGACAGCGCCACGCCCGGCAGCAGCGCCAGCAGCACCTTGCCCATCACCGTGCGCACGCTGGTGGCCGCCGGCAGGTGCGGCGCGCCGCCGAGGCGGAACTCACGCGCCATCGGCATCCTCCGTCGCCGCGCCGCGCTTCTTCGCTTCCGCGCGCGCCAGCGCCGCGGCCACCGGGTCGTCGGCGTCGCCGGCCGTGGCCGCCGGCGCACTGGCGCGTCGTGCGGCGAGGCGCGCGGCGCGCTCGGCGTCTTCGCGTTCGAGCCGCGCCTTGCGCGCCTCGAAGCGCTCGCGTGCGAGGTCCGAGCGGCGACGGTCCTCGGCGCGCACGCGCAGTTCGGTCTTGCCCCAGCGGTACCACTCGACCAGCGGGATGTGGCTGGGGCAGACGTGCGCGCACAGGCCGCACTCGATGCAGTCGCGCAGGGCGTGGGCCTCGACCTCGTCGAAGTCGCCGGCGCGCAGGTGCCAGTGCAACTGCTGCGGCAGCAGGCGCGCGGGGCACACGCGCACGCACTCGCCGCAACGGATGCAGGGCAGTTCCGGTGCGTCGTCGCGCAGTTCGGCCGCGGTCAGCACCAGCACGCAGTTGGCCGCCTTGACCAGCGGCACCGCGTCGGTCGGCAGGGCACGGCCCATCATCGGCCCGCCCATCACCAGCCGCTCGGCGTCGGCGCGATAGCCGCCGGCCTGCGCTACCAGCCACTCGATCGGCGTGCCGATCGCCGCGCGCAGGGTCACCGGGTCGGCCACGCCGGCACCGGTGACGCTGACGTAGCGTTCGACCAGCGGCAGCCCGCGCAGCACCGCGTCCGCCACCGCGGCCGCGGTGCCGACGTTGTGGCACAGCACGCCGAGGTCGGCCGGCAGGCCGCCGCTGGGCACCTCGGCGCCGGTCAGCACGCGGATCAATTGCCGCTCGCCGCCTTCGGGGTAGATGGTCGGCACCGCCACCACGGCGATGTCGTCGGCGCCGGCCAGCGCCTCGCGCGCGGCGGCGAGCGCGCCGTGCATGCGGTCCTCGATCGCCAGCACGATGCGGCTGGCGCCGACGATGCGCGCCAGGATGCGCCCGCCATCGCGCACCGCCGGCGCGCGCTCGCGCAGCAGCATCTCGTCGCAGGCGATCCAGGGCTCGCACTCGGCGCCGTTGAGCACCAGCAGGTCGATCGGCCGGCCCAGCTTGCCGGCGGTGGGGAAGGCCGCGCCGCCGAGGCCGACGATGCCGGCGTCCTCGATGCGCGCGCGCAGCGCGGCGGGTTCGATCGCCGGCCAGTCGGGCAGTGCGGGCAGCAGCGCGGCCTCGCCGGCGGCCGGATCGACGTCGATCACGATGCACGGCGCGGGCAGCCCGGAGGCGTGCGGCACGGGGTGGTCCTCGATCGCGACCACCACGCCGGCGGCCGGCGCATGCAGGTGGGCGCCCAGTCCTTCCGCGCGCGCGATGCGCTGGCCGCGTACCACGCGCTCGCCGGGCGCGACCTCGGGCCGCGCGGCCTGTCCCGCGTGCTGCGACAGAGGCAGCACCAGCCGCGGCGGCAGCGGGCAGGCGCGCGAGGGCGCACGCGTCGCCGCGTCCTTGTGCTCGGGCAGGCGCAGCCCGCCGGGAAACGCGAACAGGCGCTGCGGCGCGTTCATGGCAGGCGGGCCGCGTCGACCAGCGCCGTGAGCCGCGGCAGCGGGCGCGACGGGCGCCAGCCGGCGAGGCCGGCGCGCGCCGGGACCATGGTGATGCAGTCGACCGGGCACGGCGCGATGCACAGTTCGCAGCCGGTGCATTCGGCGTCCAGCACGGTGTGCATGCGCTTGGGCGCGCCGACGATGGCGTCGACCGGACAGGCCTGGATGCACTTGGTGCAGCCGATGCATTCGGCCTCGTCGATCACCGCCAGCACCTTGGGCTTCTCAACGCCGTGGTCGGCGCTGAGCGGCTTCGGCTCGCGGCCGAGCAGTTCGGCCAGCGCGCGGATGCCTGCCTCGCCGCCCGGCGGGCACTGGTTGATGTCGGCATCGCCGCGCGCGATCGCCTCCGCGTAAGGCCGGCAGCCGGGGAACCCGCACTGGCCGCACTGGGTCTGCGGCAGCACCTTGTCGATCGCATCCGCCAGTGGCGCACCGGCGCGGCGGAAGCGCACCGCGACCCAGCCGAGCAGCGCGCCGAGCGCCACGCCGAGCAGGCCGAGCACCCAGACCGCGGTGGCCATCAGCGCGCCCCCATCCCGGTGAAGCCCATGAAGGCCAGCGCCATCAGGCCGGCGGTGATCAGCCCGATCGGCGCGCCGCGGAAGGGGCCCGGCACGTCGCCGGCCTCCAGCCGCTCGCGCAGGCCGGCGAACAGCACCAGCACCAGGCCGAAGCCGACCGCGGCCCCGAAGCCGAACACCAGCGCGCCGGCGAGGTCGTGGTCCTCCTGCGTGTTGAGCAGTGCCACGCCCAGCACCGCGCAGTTGGTGGTGATCAGCGGCAGGTAGATGCCCAGCACCTGGTAAAGCACCGGGAAGCGCTGGCGCATCACGGCCTCGACCACCTGCACCAGCGCGGCGATCACCAGGATGAAGGCCAGCGTGCGCAGCCACTCGAGGCCGAGCGGCAGCAGCAGCCAGGTCCACACCAGGTGCGACAGTCCCGCGGCCAGCGTCAGCACGAAGGCGGTCGCCAGCGCCAGCCCGATCGCCGGCTCGATCTGCTTCGACACGCCCATCACCGGGCACAGCCCCAGGAACTTCACCAGCACGAAGTTGTTGATGAAGACCGCGGCGAGCAGGATGGCGAGCAGGTCGATCATCGTTCGTCGCGGTCCCGGACCGCGTAGGGTGCAATGAGCGCAGCGAATTGCACCGCGTCGATGGGTCCGGTGCAATTCGCTGCGCTCATTGCACCCTACGCCATCCGGCGTGCCGGCGGCGTCACTTCACCCGCATCCCCGGCAATGCGCCGTCATCCGGCGCCAGCAGGAACGGCCCGCCGCGCTCGTCGCTGGCGGCCAGCACCATGCCTTCGCTCATACCGAAGCGCATCTTGCGCGGCGCCAGGTTGGCCACCATCACGGTCAGGCGGCCGACCAGGGTGGCCGGGTCGTAGGCGCTCTTTATGCCGGCGAAGACCTGGCGCTGCTCGCTGCCGAGGTCGAGCTTCAGGCGCAGCAGTTTGTCGGCCTCCGGCACGGCCTCGGCCTCGACGATGCGCGCGATGCGCAGGTCGACCTTGCCGAAGTCCTCGATGCCGATCGGGCCGTCGGCGGCGGGCGCGGCTTTCGCCGGCGCGACTTTCGCGGCGGGCGGCGGGGCGGTGGGCTGCAGGGTTTCCTTGTTGGCTTCCACGAGGGCCTCGATCTGTTTGGGGTCGATGCGAGTCATCAGGTGCTCGTAGGGCTTAACGCTGTGCGGAGCGTCGTCTACGTGGGCGAATCGCCTGGCGCCACCTGCTTGGTGCTCGACGCCGAACCACCGCGCGACGTCGTCGGCCAGTTTGGGCAGGATCGGCGCAAGGAGCACGGTGATGCTGTGGAATCCCAGCAATGCATGCGTGCAAACCTCGTGGAGTTCCTGGCGGCGGGCCTCGTCTTTGGCTAGCTGCCAAGGTTTGCGTTGGTCCCAGTACTGGTTGATCTGGTCCGAAAGATCCATGGCGGTGCGTACGACGCTGGCGAAGTCCCGGTTGTCGTAGGCCCGAATCACGGCGCCAAGCCGTCCGCGCGCGAGTGCGCGGAATGCTGTTCCCTCGGCAGCGGAAGCCGGTGGGGCACACAGCTTCCCGTCGAACTTCGATGTCACAAAGCCTGCAGCGCGGCTTGCGATGTTGACTAGCTTGCCCACGAGGTCCGCGTTGACTCTAGCCACGAAGTCGTCGAGGTTCAGATCAAGGTCATCGATGCCGCCAGAACTCTTTGCCGCGAAGTAGTAGCGCAAGAACTCAGCATTGATCCCTTGCGCGAGCACCGAGCGCGCGCTGATGAAGGTGCCGCGCGATTTCGACATCTTGGCGCCGTCGACGGTGAGGTATCCGTTGACATGAAGCGACGTCGGCACCCGGTGGCCGGAACCCGCCAGTACCGCCGGCCAGAACAGGCCATGGAAGTTGACGATGTCCTTGCCGATGAAGTGGTGCATCTCGGTGCCGGCGGCCGGCGCACGCGCGGCGTCGGTGAAATCGTCGAAGGCGAGCCCGCCGAGCGCCGCCGGGTTCGCCGCGGCGTAGTCCTTGAACGCCGACAGATACCCGATCGGCGCATCCAGCCAGACGTAGAGGTACTTGCCCGCCACGCCGGGGATCTCGAAGCCGAAGTAGGGCGCGTCGCGCGAGATGTCCCAGTCGCGCAGTTCGCCGGTCAGCCACTCGCCCAGCTTGGCGCGCATGCCGGGGCCGGCGAACGTCGGGTCGTCGAGCAGGCCTTCGAGCAAGGCGCGGAAGTTCGCTAGGCGGAAGAAGTAGTGCTCGGAGTCGCGCAGTTCCGGCGTGGCGCCGGAGACCACCGAGCGCGGGTTCTTGAGGTCGGTCGGCGCATAGGTCGCGCCGCACACCTCGCAGTTGTCGCCGTACTGGTCGGCCGATCCGCAGTTGGGGCAGTCGCCCTTCACGTAGCGGTCCGGCAGGAACATCGACTTCACCGGGTCGTACAGCTGGCTGATCGAGCGCTTGGCGATGTGGCCGCCCGCGTCGAGCGCGCGGTAGATCTTCCAGGTCAGTTCGCGGTTGCTCGCCGAGTTGGTCGAACCGTAGTGGTCGAAGGCGACATGGAAGTCGCGGAAGTCGCGCTCGTGCGAGGCCTGGATGCCGGCGATGAAGGCCTCCGGCGTGACGCCGGCCTTCTCGGCGGCCAGCATGATCGGCGTGCCGTGGGTGTCGTCGGCGCACACGAAGTGCACCGCGTGGCCCGCCATCCGCAGGGCGCGGGTGAAGATGTCGCCCTGGATGTAGCCCACCAGGTGCCCGATGTGGAGGTGCCCGTTGGCGTAGGGCAGGGCGCAGGACACCAGCAGGCGGCGGGACGCGGTCATTCGGGTCGCAGGGTCTTGATCGGCCGTGGATTATCGCACGGGGGCGCGGCGGCCCGGGCGGCCTTTACACGGCTGCAGGTACAATCAGCGGTCCCCCGAATCCCGCCTTCCACGCCATGAGCGATGCCCTGAAGGACCGCGTGCGTTCCATCCTCTCCGGCGTGGTCGACCCGCACAGCGGCCGCGACCTGGTCGCGGAAGGCGCCGTGAAGGGCATCGGCGTGGACGGCAACCGCGTGTCGGTCGATGTCCTGCTGGGCTATCCGGCGCTCGGCTGGCAGGCCGAACTGGCGGCCATCGCCAAGGCGGCGCTGGAGGCCGACGCCGCGATCTCGGCGGCCACCGTCAGCGTCGGTTTCCGCGTGATGGCGCACAAGGTGCAGGGCAACCTCACCCCGCTGCCCAATGTGAAGAACATCATCGCGGTGGCGTCCGGCAAGGGCGGGGTGGGCAAGTCCACCACCGCGGTCAACCTCGCGCTGGCGCTGGCGGCGGAAGGCGCCCAGGTCGGCATCCTCGACGCCGACATCTACGGCCCCAGCCAGCCGCGCATGCTGGGCGTTTCCGGCAAGCCCGACACCACCGACGGTCGCCGCATCGAGCCCAAGCGCAACTGGGGCATCCAGGTGATGTCGATCGGCTTCCTCATCGAGGAAGACACGCCGATGATCTGGCGGGGCCCGATGGTCACCCAGGCCCTGCAGCAGCTGCTCAACGAGACCAACTGGGTCGACCTCGACTACCTCGTCATCGACTTGCCGCCGGGCACCGGCGACATCCAGTTGACGCTGTGCCAGCGGGTGCCGGTGTCGGGCGCGGTGATCGTCACCACGCCGCAGGACATCGCCCTGCTGGACGCCCGCAAGGGCCTCAAGATGTTCGAGAAGGTCGAGGTGCCGGTGCTCGGCATCGTGGAGAACATGAGCACCCACGTGTGCTCGAAGTGCGGCCACGAGGAGCACATCTTCGGTGCCGGCGGCGGCGCCCGGATGGCCGAGCAGTACGGCGTGCCGCTGCTGGGTTCGCTGCCGCTGGACATCCGCATCCGCGAGGAGGTCGACACCGGGCGACCGACGGTGGCGATCGATCCCGACGGCGTGCTCGCCAAGACCTACCGGGCCATCGCGCGCAACACCGCCGCACGGCTGGCCCTGCAGGCGCGCAACAAGGCGATCGGCTTCCCCAACATCGTGATCCAGAATTCCTGAGCGGGGCGCGTAGGAGCGCGCTTGCGCGCGACCGCGGCACCGGGTGTCACCGCAAGGGTCCAGGTCGCGGTCGCGCGCAAGCGCGCTCCTACAGGGCGGCGCGGGTCGGCTCAACTTCCCGCCGCGGCCCGCATAGAATGGCGGTTTCCCCGGAGCCCACCATGGCCATCAAGTCCGACCTCTGGATCCGCCGCATGGCGGAACAGCACAAGATGATCGAGCCCTTCGAGCCGAGCCAGGTGCGCCACGGCGCGGACGGCACGCGGCTGGTCAGCTACGGCACCTCGTCCTACGGCTACGACGTGCGCTGCGCCAACGAGTTCAAGATCTTCACCACCATCAACTCCACCATCGTCGATCCGAAGAACTTCGACGCCGGCTCGTTCGTCGACCTCAAGGCCGACGTCTGCATCATCCCGCCGAACTCGTTCGCGCTGGCGCGCACGGTGGAGTACTTCCGCATCCCGCGGAGCACCCTGGTGGTGTGCCTGGGCAAGAGCACCTATGCGCGCTGCGGCATCATCGTCAACGTCACCCCGCTGGAGCCGGAGTGGGAGGGCCACGTGACGCTGGAGTTCTCCAACACCACGCCGCTGCCGGCCAAGATCTACGCCAACGAGGGCGTGGCGCAGATGCTGTTCTTCGAGTCCGACGAGGTCTGCGCGACCTCGTACAAGGATCGCGGCGGCAAGTACCAGGGCCAGCGCGGCGTCACGCTGCCGCGCACCTGAGGGTCGCGCCCCGCGGTTGCCGCCGCCACGGCCGCGGGCGTAGTCTGCGCCCAGCCACCGCCGGAGTCCCCGCATGCGCGCCGTCTTCCTTGCCCTCCTGCTGGTCGCAGCGCCCGTCGCCGCGGACGTCGGCAAGTTCGATCCGGCCGGCCGCGAGCGTACGCCGCTCAAGGCCTACCCGGTGCTGGTGGTGCGCGACCTGGTCGACGCGGTGGAGAAACGGCCGGAGGGCGACAAGGCGGAGGGCTTCGCCGCCGAAGTCGCCACCGGCGGCGCCACGTTCGCCGCACGGCTGGTCGAGAAGCTGCGCGAGGATCCGTCGCTCAAGCGCGAGGTCGCCACCACGGCGCCGGCCGAGGGCGAGTACGCCGTGGTCGAGGGGCGCATCGTCGACTTCCACGACGGCAACCTCGCGCAGCGCTACATCGGGCTCGGCGGACGCGACCGCTTCGGCGCCGAGGTCGAGGTCAGGGACGGGCGTACCGGCGCACTGCTGGGCACCGTCTCGATCGACCTCAAGGGCAGCCCGATCCCCGGCGCCGGCAACCTGATCCAGACCACCGGCACCTTCATCACCGGGGCGGCCGCGCGGGTGCGCGACGAACTGCTGATCGCCGCTGGCGACAAGCGGCGCGAGAACACCGGCCGCCAGGGCCGCCTGCGCGAGAAGTACGCCTCGGGCAACTGAGGGCGCGGCGGCGCGGATCAGGCGATGCCGAGCAGCCGGCGCAGTTCGGCGGCGCGCGTCGCGGCGGCGTCCGCCGCATAGGGCTGGGCCGGGCCCGCGCCCCACACCGGCTGCGGCCAGCGCGCGTCGTCGCGGAAACGCGCCACGAGATGCAGATGGAACTGCGGCACCAGGTTCCCCAGCGCGCCGAGGTTGAGCTTGTGCGGCGCGCAGTGCGCCTGCAGCGCGCGCGCCGCCGCGCGCGCCTCGGCCATCAGTCGCGCGGCGTCGGCGTCGTCGAGTTCGGTCAGTTCGACCAGTCCGGGCACCCTCGGCACGAGGATCAGCCACGGGAAGCGCGCGTCGTCCATCAGCAGCACGCGGCACAGCGGCAGGTCGCCCAGCGCATGCGTGTCGGCCGCGAGGCGGGGATGCAGTTCGAACGGTGGCATGCGAATCATCCCAATCGATGGTTGCCCGCATTGTAGAAGCGCGCTTGCGCGCGACTGCAGGGATCGGATGCCGCGATCGCGCGCAAGCGCGCTCCTACGGGAGGTGGCGGCGCAGGAAGGCGAGCGTGAGGTCCCAGGCCGCGGCACTGGCCGCGGCGTCGAAATCCGCGCGTTCCGCGCAGTCAAAGCCATGGCCTGCGGCATGCACGTGGACCTCGGCGCCGGGGAAGGCGGCGCGCTGCGCGGCGACGTGGTCCGGCGGGATCAGCGGATCGCGCGCGCCATAGTGAAGCAGCAGCGGCGCCTGCGGGCGCTCGTGCAGGAAGGCCATGCTGCGGCCGCCGTAGTACGAGACCGCCGGCAGGCCGAGCCGGGTGGCGGCGAGCAGCGCCACGCTGCCGCCCCAGCAGAAGCCGACCACGCCGGCGCGCAGGCCCTGCGCGGACAGCCACGCGGCCGCCGCGTGCACATCGCGGAGCGCGGCATCGAAGCCGACTTCACCGACCAGCGCGCGGCCGCGCGCGATGCCGGGTTCGTCGTAGCCGAGTTCGGTGCCCGGCGCCACGCGGTCGAACACCCGCGGCGCGACCGCGAGGCAGCCGGCGTCGGCGAACCGCGATGCCACCGCGCGGATGTGCGGATTGACGCCGAAGATCTCCTGCACCACCACCACGCCCATGCGCGGCGCTCCGTCCGGTCGCGCCACCCATGCCGTGGTGGGATGGTGGTCGACAGGGTGCAGGGTGATGTCGGGATCGGTGGCGTGCATGGGTGAGTCCTCTCGCGCGGATGCTCGCATGGCGCGGGCCGGCTTGCATCGTGGCGTGCGGCGCGATGGGGTGGTCGCATGAACGAAAGACCAGCGACGCACGCGCCGATCACGCACGGACGGTTTCGATTCGCCGCCGGCCTCCCCCGTAGGAGCCCGCTTGCGGGCGACCGCGGCGTCGCGACCTCGCCGCGGTGCGTGAGGTGGCGGTCGCGCACAAGCGCGCTCCTACGAAAACTCGCGCCGTCGTGGGAGCCCGCTTGCGGGCGACCGCAACATCGCGGTCTTGCGACGGCGTGTGAGGACGCGGTCGCGCGCAAGCCCGCTCCTGCGGCTTTGTGACATGACCGCGGCGTCGCCGCGGTCGTGCCCTGCTCAGGGGCGCGCCGGCACGCCTTCGCCCGGGCCATCGCCCGCCGGCGAGGCCACCACGCGGTTGCGGCCGGCGGCTTTCGCGGTGTACAGCGCGGCGTCGGCGCGCCGCACCAGTTCCTCCAGGTCGGCGCGCCCGACATCGCGCAGCGCGGCGACCCCGATGCTCACCGTCACCGCGTGCGGGGCGTCCGCCATGCGCTGCTCGACCAGCCGGCGCAGGCGCTCGGCGGACTGCACCGCCGCCTCGCGCGCGGTGTGCGGCAGCAGCGCGATCAGTTCCTCGCCGCCGTAGCGCGCCAGCAGGCCCTCGCTGCCGAGCACGTCGGCGATGGTCTGCGCGCAGCGGCGCAGCACCTCGTCGCCCGCCTGGTGGCCGAGCGTGTCGTTGATCCGCTTGAAGTGGTCGAAGTCGATCAGCAGCACCGACAGGTCGCGTCCGCCCTGCATCGCCTCGGCGATCGCCGACTCCAGCCGGTCGATCGCGTGGCGGCGGTTGAACAGCCCGGTCAGCGGGTCGCGGATCGAGGCCTCGTACAGTTCCTTCGACTTGCGCTCCAGCCGCAGGTTGGCGGCGGCCACCTCCTGCGCACGCTCACCCAGCAGGCGGTTGAGCCCGGCGAGCGCGCGGTTGCGCCACAGCGCCAGCGCGACCACGGTGCCGAGGAACACCACCAGCAGGGTGGTGATCCACCCGAGGTAGCGACCCCGGTCCAGTTCCAGTTCGGCGATCCGGTTGCGCTGCTGCAGGGCCTCGATCTGCTGCCGGGAGACCTGTTCGCGGTGCTCGTGCTCCAGCCGCGCGGTGCGGCGGCTCGCCTGCGCGTTGAACAGCTCGCCGTACAGCGCGATGCGCCGGTTGGCGACCGCCAGCGCGGCGGCGACGTCGCCGCGCCGCTCGTGCACCTGCTGCAGTTGCAGCAGCGCCTCGCCGAGGTGCCCGTAGAGGTTGGAGTCGCCGAGCACGGCCACCGAACGCTCGAGCGAGGCCGTGGCTTCGGCGAGGCGCCCCCTGCGGGCGTCGACTTCGCCGAGGTGCAGCAGGCTGCGGCCGATGATCTCGACCTGCTTCATCTGCTTGCCCCAGGCCAGCGAATCGGCGAGTGCTGCGCGCGCCTCCTCGGGGCGCCCGAGGCCGATCAGCGCGCGGCCGATCTCGATGTGCTCCAGCGCCGTGCCGTAGTTGCGCCCGTAGGTCATGTCCTCGGCCAGCGCGGCCTCGGCCTTCTGGCGTGCCAGTTCGTGTTCGCCGAGGTCGTTGAGCAGGCCGGCGAAGGTGCCGCGGACGCTGGACAGCGCGCCCGGCACCGCCGCGTCCACCGCCGCGCGTTCGGCGCGCTCGAAGTACTCGCGCGCGAGCGCGGTCTCGCCGAGCTCGCGGTACAGGATCGCGATGCTGCGGTAGGCGACGTCGATCCGGTCCTCGCGCGGGCGCGCCTGGCGCAGCGCGAGCGACTTCAACTGCGCGTCCAGCGCTTCCGGCCAGCGGCCGAGGTCGCGGTAGACGTTGCCGAGGTTGCCCCAGGAATTGGCCTGCCCGGAGGCGTCGCCGATCTCCAGCCGCAGTTCGAGCGAGCGCTTGTGGCGCGCGACGGCCTCCTCCAGCAGGCCGAAGCGGCGGTCGATCACCCCGAGATAGCCCAGCGCGTGCGCGAGGTAGCGCTTGCGGCCCTGGGCTTCGGCGATCCGCAGCAGTTCCTGCGCGCGGGTGCGCGCCGGATCGTAGGCGCCGGCATCGACGTCGGCGGCGATCGCCGCCACGCGCGCCTCGAGGTCGGGCACCACCTCGGCGGCGATCCGCGCGGCGGCCTCCTCGGCCTCGCGGTCCTGCGCGGGCAGGGCGGGCGCGAACAGTGCCGCCGCCATGCACAGCACCCAGGCCGCGGGTCGACCGTGGACGACGCGCCGAGCCTCGACCTTCGTTCGAAACGACATCGGGTCACCCCCTGGTGGCCGGACGGTGGGCCTAGCCTAGTGCGCGGACGCAGCACCCGCTTCGGGCGGCCGGTGAACGAAGGTGGCCGTCCGCCGGCACGCGATCCGCCGGGCGCCACTATAATCGCCGACCGTTCCCCGGAGTCACCCCATGTCGCGCCCTTCCCGCCGCTCGGCCCCGCCGCCGGCCGCCACCCCGCGGGTCGGTTTCGTCAGCCTCGGCTGCCCCAAGGCGCTGGTCGATTCCGAGCGCATCCTCACCCAGTTGCGCGCGGAAGGTTACGCGATCGCGCCCACCTACGACGGCGCCGACGTGGTGGTGGTCAACACCTGCGGCTTCATCGACAGCGCGGTCGAGGAATCGCTGGATGCGATCGGCGAGGCGATGGCGGAGAACGGTAAGGTGGTGGTCACCGGCTGCCTGGGCGCGCGCGCGGAGTTCATCCGATCGAAGTTCCCCGACGTGCTCAGCATCAGTGGCCCGCAGGACTACGCCAGCGTGATGACGGCGGTCCACGCGCAGGTGCCGCCGAGACACGACCCCTTCCTCGACCTGGTGCCGCCGGCCGGCATCAAGCTGACGCCGCGCCACTACGCCTACCTGAAGATCTCCGAAGGCTGCAACCACCGCTGCACCTTCTGCATCATCCCCTCGATGCGCGGCGACCTCGTGTCGCGGCCGATCGAGCAGGTCCTCGGCGAGGCCGAGAAGCTCGTCAAGTCAGGCGTGAAGGAGCTGCTGGTCATCAGCCAGGACACCAGCGCCTACGGCGTCGACACCAGGTACGCGCCGGGCACCTGGCGTGGCCGCGAGTGGCGCGCACGATTCGCGGACCTGTGCGCGGGCCTCGGCGAACTCGGCGCCTGGGTGCGCCTGCACTACGTGTACCCGTATCCGCACGTGGACGAGGTGATCCCGCCGATGGTCGAGGGCAAGGTGCTGCCCTACCTCGACATCCCGTTCCAGCACGCCAGCCCGCGCATCCTGAAACTGATGAAGCGCCCGGCCAGCGGCGAGAAGAACCTCGACCGCATCCTCGCCTGGCGCCGCGCCTGCCCGGAACTCACGATCCGCAGCACCTTCATCGCCGGCTTCCCGGGCGAGACGGAGGCCGAGTTCCAGGAACTGCTGGACTTCCTCGATGCCGCGGAACTCGACCGCGTGGGCTGCTTCGCCTACTCGCCGGTCGAGGGCGCCAAGGCCAACGACCTTCCGGGCCAGTTGCCGGACGCGCTGCGCGCGGAGCGCCAGGCGCGCTTCATGAAGGCGCAGGAGAAGATCAGCCGCCGCCGCCTCAAGCGCAAGGTCGGCACCACGCAGCGGGTGCTCGTGGACGAGGTCGGTCCCAGCGTCGCGATCGGCCGCTCGCGCGCGGACGCGCCGGAGATCGACGGCAAGGTGTTCATCCACGGCGCCGCGGGCCTCAAGCCCGGCCAGTTCGTCGACGTGCGCATCCTGAAGACCGAGGCGCACGACCTGCACGGCGAGGTCGGCTGAGGGACCGGGGCGGGGCAGGGGGAATCGCGGCGCACGCGCCGCTCCCACAAGGCATCGTTTCCTCGCGGGCTCGCGGCGACTCGCTGCACGGTGGGAGCGGTGCGTGCGCCGCGATCAGTCCCCGGATGCAGCGCGCTACAATCCGACGCCCCAGCGCCACGCGCCTGCGACCGTGTCCGCCGATTCCACCGTCGTCCCCGCAAGCGAAGCGCGAAAGCGCAGCAGCGCGCCGCAGCCCGGCCGCCGCCATGATCGCACCGATGACTGGGCCCCACTGGACCTCGCGCGACCGCCCTTCGACCAGCTCGCGGACCGCGCGGACCTGCTGTCGGGTCGCGATTTTCCGTCCCTCGACGCGCTGAACCAGGCGATGGCCGCCACGCCCGGCTGCGAAGGCCTGCGTTGCGTCGAGCAGAACCAGTTCTTGTTCCGTGACGGCCTGCACTTCGAGCAGCGCATCCACGACCTGGGCGCGATCGCCACCCGGCCGCGCACCTGGCACGACCTGTTCAGCGTGCTGATGTGGCTGCGCTATCCGCGCCTCAAGCGCGCGCTCAACCGCCTGCAGATCGCCGACCTGCCGCTGCAGGGTCGCGGCAACCGCACGCGCCGCCAGCAATCGCTGGCCCACGTCGACGAGGCCGGCCTGCTGGTCGCCAGCGAGGATCCCGCCCTGTTCGACCGGCTCGACGCGCACGACTGGCGCGGCCTGTTCCTCGAACGCCGCGCCGACTGGCATCGGCGCATCGTGGTGCACGTGTTCGGCCACGCGCTGTTCGAACTCTCGCGCGACCCAATCCCGACCATGGCGGGCAAGGTGCTGTGGTTCCAGGTGCCGGACGGTTTCTGCACGCAGCCCTTCGCCACGCGCGCCGCCGCGCTCGACCGCGCCGCGGCCGACGCGGTGGCCACCGGTGCGCTCGGCTGGGATCCGGCGGGGATGGTCAGCCTGCCGCTGTCGGGGGTCCCGGGCTGGCGCGAGGGCGCCGGCCAGAGTGAACCCGACACAAACTCGGAATGCTTTCGAGAAAGGCCGGCGCGTCGTTCTTATTGTCCGCCAGTGTGCATGCCGGCAATCCAACCGTAACGTATAGCAGCCTGTTGGGAATAGCCCCTTCCGCGACTCATCGCGCCCCGTACGAAACGCGATTCAAGGCCGAGCATGGAGCCGAAGCGCCCGCGATTCCAAGTTTCAGGCGGACCTATCCCGTCGATCGTCGCCGCACGTCGGCGCGGGCGACCACCGCCCCTCCAGACCGCCGATGCGGATGAGGTTGTAGGCGGCGAACACCCACGCCACGTGGCCCCGTACGGTCGCCAGGTTCGTCAGCTTCAGCTTCCGAAGCCCGCCAACGACCTTCACCCAACCGAAGATCGATTCGATCCG
>JAJTHZ010000130.1 GCA_021299185.1 Lysobacteraceae bacterium
AGCGCCGCGGGCTGGCGACCACCATCAAGGCCGCCAAGAAGCTGGTGGAGCGCGAGAGCGCCGAGGTGTGGGACATCCTCGAGGAAGTGATCCGCGAGCACCCGGTGCTGCTCAACCGCGCCCCGACCCTGCATCGCCTCGGCATCCAGGCCTTCGAGCCGGTGCTGATCGAGGGCAAGGCGATCCAGTTGCACCCGCTGGTCTGCACGGCGTTCAACGCCGACTTCGACGGCGACCAGATGGCCGTCCACGTGCCGCTGTCGCTGGAAGCGCAGCTCGAGGCGCGCGCGCTCATGATGAGCTCGAACAACATCCTGTCCCCGGCCAACGGTGATCCGATCATCGTGCCGACGCAGGACGTCGTGCTCGGCCTGTACTACATGACCCGCGAGCTGGTGAACGCGCGCGGCGAAGGCATGGTGTTCGCAAACCTCGCCGAAGTGCATCGCGCCTACGAGACGCGCACGGTCGAACTGCACGCCAAGGTGAAGGTCCGCATCCGCGAGACCGAGGTCGGGGCGGACGGCTCGCGGACTGCGAAGACCGCGGTTCTCGAAACGACGGTCGGCCGCGCCCTGCTGGCGGAGATCCTGCCCGAGGGGCTGCCGTTCTCGCTGATCAACACGGTGCTCACCAAGAAGGCGATCTCCGGGCTGATCAACGCCTGCTACCGCAAGCTCGGGCTCAAGCAGACCGTGGTGTTCGCCGACCAGCTCATGTACACCGGCTTCCGCTACGCCACCCGCGCCGGCGTGTCGATCGGCATCGACGACCTGACCATCCCGGGCGAGAAGCGGCAGATCCTCGAAGGCGCCGAGAAGGAAGTCCTGGAGATCCAGGAGCAGTTCGCATCGGGCCTCGTGACCGCCGGCGAGCGCTACAACAAGGTCGTCGACATCTGGTCGCGCACCAACGAGCAGGTCGCCCAGGCGATGATGAAGGGCATCGGCACCGACAAGCTGACCGACAAGTCCGGCAAGGCGGTCGAGCAGAAGTCGATGAACTCGATCTTCATCATGGCCGACTCCGGCGCGCGCGGTAGCGCGGCGCAGATCCGCCAGCTGGCCGGCATGCGCGGCCTGATGGCCAAGCCCGACGGTTCGATCATCGAGACGCCGATCAAGGCCAACTTCCGCGAAGGCCTCGACGTGCTGCAGTACTTCATCTCGACCCACGGCGCGCGCAAGGGTCTCGCCGATACCGCGCTGAAGACCGCGAACTCCGGCTACCTGACCCGTCGCCTGGTCGACGTGGCGCAGGACGTGGTCGTGACCGAGGTCGACTGCGGCACCGTGCATGGCCTGACCATGACGGCGATCGTCGAAGGCGGTGACGTGGTCGAGCCGCTGCGTGACCGCGTGCTGGGCCGCATCGTCGCCGAGGACGTGTTCCTGCCGGGCAACGACGAGTCCCCGTTCGTGACCCGCAATACCCTTCTCGACGAGAAGTGGGTCGAGAAGCTCGAGTCGAACGGCGTGCAGGAGATCAAGGTCCGCTCCTCGATCACCTGCGAGTCGCGTTTCGGCGTGTGCGGCATGTGCTACGGGCGCGACCTCGCGCGTGGCCACCTGGTGAACATCGGCGAGGCGGTCGGCGTGATCGCCGCGCAGTCGATCGGCGAGCCGGGCACGCAGCTGACGATGCGTACCTTCCACATCGGCGGCGCCGCCTCCCGGGCGGCGGCGGTCGACAACGTCACCGTCAAGACCACCGGCACGTTGAAGTACAACAACGTCAAGACCGTGCAGCACAGCGCCGGTCACCAGGTGGCGGTGTCGCGTTCGGGCGAGCTGTCCGTGATGGATGCGCACGGCCGCGAGCGCGAGCGCTACAAAGTGCCCTACGGCGCGGTGATCACGGCGAAGGACGGCGCGGCGGTGAAGGCCGGCCAGGCCGTCGCCAACTGGGACCCGCACACCCACCCGATCGTCTCCGAGGTGGCGGGCGTCATCCGCTTCGTCGACTTCCAGGACGGCATCACCGTCCAGGAGCAGATCGATGAACTGACCGGCCTGCGCAGCGCGGTCGTCACCGACCCGAAGCGGCGTGGCACCGCGGCGAAGGACCTTCGCCCGATGCTCAAGCTGGAGGACAAGAAGGGCAAGGAACTCAAGCTCCCCGGCACCGACATCCCGGCGCAGTACATGCTTCCGGCAGGAGCCATCGTGTCGCTGCAGGACGGCGCCGAGGTCGGCGTGGGCGACGTCGTCGCGCGCATTCCGCAGGAGACCTCCAAGACCCGCGACATCACCGGCGGTCTGCCGCGCGTTGCCGACCTGTTCGAGGCGCGCAAGCCCAAGGAACCGGCGATCCTGGCCGAGCGCACCGGCATCATCAGCTTCGGCAAGGACACCAAGGGCAAGCAGCGTCTGCTGATCACCGACAAGGACGGCAACACGCACGAGGAACTGATCCCGAAGTGGCGCCAGGTTATCGTGTTCGAGGGCGAGCACGTGGAGAAGGGCGAGACCGTCGTCGACGGCGAACCCAACCCGCACGACATCCTGCGCCTGCTGGGCGTGGAGCCGCTGGCGGCTTACCTGGTGAAGGAGATCCAGGACGTCTATCGCCTGCAGGGCGTGAAGATCAACGACAAGCACATCGAGACCATCATCCGCCAGATGCTGCGGAAGGTTGAGATCACCGATGCGGGCGACACGCGGTTCCTGCGCGGCGAACAGATCGATCGCGCGCGGGTCACCGAGGAAAACGCCCGGTCGGTCGCCCGCAACGAGCGTCCGGCGCACGTCGACCCGGTCCTGCTGGGCATCACCAAGGCGTCGCTGGCGACGGAGTCGTTCATCTCGGCCGCTTCGTTCCAGGAAACGACCCGCGTGCTGACCGAGGCGGCCGTCCGCGGCACCCGCGATACCTTGCGGGGTCTGAAGGAAAACGTTATTGTTGGTCGCTTAATTCCGGCCGGGACGGGCCTCGCCTACCACGCCAAGCGGCGCGCCAAGAATGGCGGCCTCGCGGACGTCGAGATGGGCTCGTTCTCCGGCGGTTCTGGTGTCACCTTCGCTGAACCCCTGGCAGAGGAATCCTCTACCGACGACGCTTGACGGCAACCGCTGAATCAACCTCGAAATGAGGCCCAGGACGGGTCCTCGTGTTCGAACACAGGATGTGGGGCTGATTTGTTGACAGCCACTACAAGCGACTGTTAGAGTCTCAAGTCTGACAGGCCGGGCTTTCGCCCGGCCTGTCTTTCGTTTCTAAGGGCCTGGATATGTCCACGATCAACCAGCTTGTGCGCAAACCCCGCCGCCCGAAGACGTACAAGAGTGCGTCTCCGGCCCTGCAGAACTGCCCGCAGCGTCGCGGCGTGTGCACCCGCGTCTACACCACGACGCCGAAGAAGCCGAACTCCGCGTTGCGCAAGGTCGCCAAGGTGCGCCTGACCAACGGCTACGAAGTCATCAGCTACATCGGCGGCGAAGGGCACAACCTGCAGGAGCACTCGGTGGTCCTCATCCGCGGCGGTCGCGTCAAGGACCTCCCGGGCGTCCGCTACCACACCGTCCGCGGCTCGCTCGATGCCTCCGGCGTCGCCAAGCGCCGCCAGAGCCGCTCGAAGTACGGCGCGAAGCGCCCGAAGTCCTGATCCGGCACCGACAGAACAAGGCTTGAACCATGTCGCGTAAAGGCAATACCCCGGTCCGCAACACGCTGCCCGATCCGAAGCACGGCAGCGAGATGGTCGCGCGCTTCATCAACATGGTGATGAAGAGCGGCAAGAAGTCCGTCGCCGAGCAGATCGTCTACGACGCCCTGCAGGTGATCGGCGAGAAGCACGCCGCTCCCGTCGACCTAGTCGAGAAGGCGCTCGGCAACGTCGCCCCTGCGGTCGAGGTCAAGTCGCGCCGCGTCGGTGGCGCGACCTACCAGGTGCCGGTCGAGGTTCGTTCGACCCGCCGCGTCGCGCTGGCGATGCGCTGGGTGATCGAAGCGGCGCGCAAGCGCGGCGAGAACTCGATGCCGCGCAAGCTGGCCGCCGAGCTCCTCGAGGCCTCCGAAAACCGTGGCGGCGCGGTCAAGAAGCGCGAAGAAACGCATCGTATGGCGGAAGCCAACAAGGCGTTCGCGCACTACCGCTGGTAAGCAGACGAATTCAGCAAGGATTCCACCGTGGCCCGTACGACTCCCATCGAGCGTTATCGCAACTTCGGCATCATGGCCCACATCGATGCCGGCAAGACGACGACGACCGAACGCATCCTCTATTACACCGGCGTCAATCACAAGATTGGCGAGGTGCATGAGGGTGCCGCCACCATGGACTGGATGGAGCAGGAGCAGGAGCGTGGCATCACGATCACGTCCGCTGCAACCACGTGCTTCTGGAAGGGGATGAACCTCAACTTCCCCGAGCACCGCTTCAACATCATCGACACCCCGGGCCACGTCGACTTCACCATCGAGGTCGAGCGCTCGCTGCGCGTTCTTGACGGCGCCGTGTTCGTGCTGTGCGCGGTCGGTGGCGTGCAGCCGCAGTCCGAGACGGTCTGGCGCCAGGCCAACAAGTACGGCGTGCCGCGCCTTGCGTTCGTCAACAAGATGGATCGCGCCGGCGCCGACTTCGACAAGGTCGTCTCGCAGCTCAAGGCGCGCCTCGGCGCGAACCCGGTGCCCATGCAGGTCCCGATCGGCGCCGAGGACAACTTCGAGGGCGTGATCGACCTCGTCAAGATGAAGGCGATCATCTGGGACATGGAGTCCCAGGGCATGAAGTTCGACTACAAGGACATTCCCGCGCACCTCGTCGAGAAGTGCAAGAAGGCGCGTGAGTTCATGGTCGAGGCGGCCGCCGAGTCGTCCGAGGACCTGATGAACAAGTACCTCGAGGGCGGCGCGCTGACCGACGAGGAAATTCTCGGCGGCATCCGCAAGGGCACGATCGCGAACACCCTCATCCCGGTGTTCTGTGGCACCGCCTTCAAGAACAAGGGCGTGCAGGCCGTGCTCGACGCGGTCATCCAGTTGCTGCCCGGCCCGACCGACCGTCCGCCGGTGCGCGGCACGGACGAGCGCGACCAGGAGATCTTCCGCAAGGCGGCCGACGACCAGCCGTTCTCGGCGCTCGCGTTCAAGATCGCGACCGACCCCTACGTCGGCACGCTGACCTTCTTCCGCGTCTACTCCGGCGTGCTGAACTCCGGCGACACCGTGTACAACCCGGTCAAGTCGCGCAAGGAGCGCATCGGGCGCCTGCTGCAGATGCACGCCAACCAGCGCGAAGAGATCAAGGAAGTGCGCGCGGGCGACATCGCCGCCGCGGTCGGCCTGAAGGACGTCACCACGGGCGAGACGCTGTGCGCCTCCGACGACGTGATCACCCTCGAGAAGATGGTGTTCCCTGAGCCGGTCATCGCGATGGCGGTCGAGCCGAAGACCAAGGGCGACCAGGAGAAGATGGGCATCGCCCTGTCGCGCCTGGCGCAGGAAGACCCGTCGTTCCGCGTCCGTTCCGACGAGGAATCCGGGCAGACCATCATCGCCGGCATGGGCGAGCTGCACCTGGAAATCATCCGCAACAAGCTCACCCGCGACATGAAGATCGGCGTCGAGGTCGGC
>JAJTHZ010000158.1 GCA_021299185.1 Lysobacteraceae bacterium
CGCGCCGCGGGCCACGGCGTGCCGCCCTCGACCACGCCGGCGAGACCGTCGCGCAGGTCAGCGAAGGGATTGCGGTCGACGAAACGCTCCGGCGGGGCGAGCAGGGTGACGCTGATGCGGTCGGGCACCAGCGCAATCTCCGCGCCGACGCGCACGAAGCGCGCCTGGTCGATCGCCTCGGTGGTGCCGAACTCGATCCGCGTGGCACCCAGCGCGACGGTCGCGAACGGCGGCGCGAAGCCCAGCGATTCGGGCGCGGCGGGCGCATCGCCGAAGCGGCGCCGCACCGGGATCGCGGGGATGCCGAGCAGGCGCTCGACGGATTCGAGGTCGGCCGGCACGTCCCACGGCGCGACCAGCCGCCAGCGCCCCTGCACGCGCTGGAAGCGGCGCGGCGCGTCGCAGTTGGCGCAGCCGAGCTCGATCGCGTCGACCCGCTTCGGCGCGTCGGCCAGCAGCGGGCGCGGCGCGTTGCGCGCATCGCGCAGCGTCTCGCCGATCGCGGCGAGCCCGAGGGCCACCACCACGGCGACCAGGATCCAGGTATGGCGGGCTTGCCGCGTCATGCGCGTCCGGCCGGGGCGCGGCGATACGCCGCGCGGGGCGTCGATGCTACGCCCGTCGGCGCCGCCATGCGATGGCCGCGCCGATCGCGAGCAGGCCCAGCGGCGCGCCGAACAGCCAGCCGAAGCCGATCCAGCCGACGGCGTTGCGGGTCAGCGCGAGTTCGCGGTCCGGCGCCTGCGCGGGCGTGATGTCGAGCAGGGCGTCGTCGGCCAGCAGCCAGTCGACGATGCGCGTGCCGAGCGCGCGGTTGCCGCCGTTGCCGAGGAACTGGTTGGACAGGAAATCGCCGTCGCCGACCACCACCACGCGCTGCTCGGCGCGGTCCGGGCGCGGCGACAGCCGGCTCAGCGCCAGCCCGAGGTCCAGCGGCCCGGGGATCTCGCCGGCGTCGGCGTCGTAGCGGATCTCGCCGCTGACCGCGCCCGACTCGGTCCACGAGCGCTCGCTGCTGCGCAGGATCGGCTGCACGTCGAACGCCGGCACGCCGCCGGCGGCGAGCGCGGCGGCCTGCGGCAGCAGCACGGTGAGGTCGAAGTCGCGGGTCATGGCGTGCTTCGGGTAGCGACTGATCGCGGCATAGCCCGGATCGCCGATCCCGAGGCCTTGCGCGGCGGCGTCGACCACCGTGCCGGGCAGCACGCGCACGCCGAGCGCCAGCGCCAGCGCCGACAGGCCCTCGTCGACGCCCGGTTCGGCCAGCCACAGCAGCGCCCCGCCGCGCTCGACGTGGTCGACCAGCGCGGCGACCACCGGCGCCGGCACCGGCACGCGCGGGCCGGCGACCACCATCAGCCCGATGTTGTCCGGGATCGCCGGCTGGCTGCCGGGATCGAAGCGCGCCGCGCGCACGCCGGACTCGGCCAGCGCCTGCGCGAAGCGCGACAGGTCGTGGTTGGCCTCGCCGTCGGGGCTGCGCTCGCCGTGCCCGGCGAGGAAGGCGACGATGCGCTCGTGGCCGCGCGCAAGCCGGGCCAGCGCCTGGGTGAACTCGCGCTCGCTCAGCGCGGTGACGCGCTGGGTGCGGCCGTCGAACGCGATCTCGATCTCGCCGTCGAGGCTGATGCCGCGCTCGCGCATCGCACCGGGATCGGCGTCGGGATCGACGAAGGCGAGCGTGAGGTCCGGCTTGTGCCGGCGATAGCGCTCGACGAACGCGGCGACCGTGCCGCGCAGCGCGCCTTCGGGGCGCGCGTACGAGGTCACCGTGACCGGTCCGGGCAGCGCGGCGAGCGTGTCCAGCGTGGCCTGCGAGAGGCTCGCGCGCTGGCCGTGGCTGAAGTCCCAGCGCGCCTGCCAGTGCACCGACAGCCAGCCCGCCAGCGCGACCGCGGCCAGCAGCAGCAGGTGCTGCGCGATGCGGTGCAGGCACGCCATCAGCCGGTCTCCCGCAGGCGCTCGAGCCGCAAGGCGGCGAGCCCGAGGCAGAGCACCACCCACAGCGCGAAGTAGGCCAGGTCGACCGTGGCCAGCACGCCGCGCATCGCCGCGGTGAGGTGGCCGGGCAGGGCGAGCCAGTGGATCAGGCCCTCGGTGACGCCGCGTTCGCGCGCGGCGGCGTCGGCGATCCAGCCGATGGTCCCGGCCGCCATCGCCGCCAGCGCGGCGCTGGCCGGGTGCTGTGCCCAGGCCGAGCACAGCACGCCCAGCGCGCACAGCGCGCCGGCCAGCGCGGCGAGCCCGAGCGCGGCGACCGCGATCTTGCCGACGTCGAGCGTGGTGCCGACGCCGAGCGAGAGCGGCATCAGCACCAGCAGCAGCAGCAGCACGGCCGGCGCGCCGAGCGCGCCCAGCCACTTGCCGACCGCGATCGACCGCCCGCCGGCGCCGGCGGCGAACAGCAGCGGCAGGGTGCCGTCGCGGCGCTCGCCGACGATGCTGCGCATGGTCAGCAGCGGCAGCACGAACACGAACAGGGTGGCGAGGGTGGCGAAGTACGGCACCACCACGAGGTCGGTCACGCCCGGCGCGTCCGCGCGGCCAGCGAAGCGCGCGGCCTGCGCGCCGTAGGACTCGACGCCGGACAGCAGCAGCCACGCCCCGAGCGCCACCATCGCCGCCAGCACGGTCCAGGCCAGCGGGGAGGCGAACTGCGCGCGCCACTCGCGGCGCGCGATGGCCAGCGTGGTGCTCATGCCGCGCTGCCCAGCGCGAGCGCCATGAAGCGCTGCGACAGCGCGCGGCCGTCGCCCGGCGGCGCCGGCGAATCCAGCACGCCGGCGTGCAGCACCGCGGCGAGATCGCAGCCGGCCTGTACCTCGGCCAACTGGTGGCTGGACAGCACGATCGCGCGGCCGGGCTTGAGCGTGGCGAGCAGCTCGTGGAAGCGCTGCGCCTGCAGCGGATCGAGCCCGGCGGTGGGTTCGTCGAGCAGCAGCACCGGTGGCTCGTGCACGATGGCCTGGGCGAGGCCGGCGCGCTGCGCGAAGCCGCGCGAGAGGTTGCCGCACAGGCGGTTCCGCACCTCGCCCAGCGCGCAGCGCTCGACCGCGCGTTCCACCGCGCTGCGGGCAGCGGCACCGCCAAGACCGCGCAGACGCGCGGCGAAAACCAGCGATTCGGCGACGGTGAGTTCGGGATACAGCGGCGCGCGCTCGGGCAGCCAGCCGATGCGGGTGCGCGCCGCACGCGGGTCGGCGCCGAGCTCGGCGCCGGCGATGCGCAGCCGGCCGGCGTCCGGCGCCAGCACGCCGGCGAGGATGCGCAGCAGCGTCGACTTGCCCGCGCCGTTGACGCCCAGCAGACCCAGCACCTGGTCCGGCGCCAGCGTGAACGACACGCCGCGCAGCACCTCGCGCCTGCCATGGCGGCGCGACAGGCCCTCGGCCTCGATCAGGGGCGCGGGCGGCATCGGCGGGGCATCGGCCTTGCAGGCATCGCGGCAATATCACCGTCCGGCGCCGTCGCGTCCAGTCCTTCGCTCTCCGCCCGTCCTCGACCCTGCCGTTCGCCGCATTGGACGGCGCCGATCCGCCCCCACATAATGCACGCTGCCTTCACCCCGGGATTCCCATGCCTACCGAACTCGCCGACCTCCTGGCCTTCGGCCTCACCGGCTCGACCTGGTGGGTCGTGCTGCTCTACGGACTGATCGCAACTCAGCTCACGATCTTGTCCGTCACCCTGTTCCTGCACCGCGGCGCGGCACACCGCGCGGTGGACTTCCATCCCGCGGTGGAGCACGTGTTCCGCTTCTGGACCTGGCTCACCACCGCGATGGTGACCAAGGAGTGGGTGGCCATCCACCGCAAGCACCACGCCAAGTGCGAAACCGCCGACGACCCGCACAGCCCGGTGCACTTCGGCATCAACCGCGTGTTCTGGCACGGCGTGGAGCTGTACCAGGAAGCGCGCGCCGACCGCGGCATGGTCGAGCAGTACGGGCTCGGCACGGTCGACGACGTGCTGGAGCGCAACGTCTACGGTCGCTTCCCCTCGCTGGGCCCCACCCTGCTGGCACTGTCGCTGATCGCCGCCTTCGGCGCGGTCGGGCTGACGGTGTGGGCGATCCAGATGCTGTGGATCCCGTTCTGGGCCGCCGGCGTGGTCAATGGCCTCGGCCACTGGTGGGGCTACCGCAACTTCGAGACCGCGGACCGCTCGACCAACCTGATCCCGTGGGCGTTCTGGATCGGCGGCGAGGAGCTGCACAACAACCACCACGCCTTCCCCTCCTCGGCGCGCTTCTCGATGCAGCCGTGGGAGTTCGACATCGGCTGGGCGGTGCTGCGCGGCCTGGAGAAGGTCGGCCTGGCGAAGATCCTGCGCGAGGCGCCGCGGCTGGCCATTCGCGAGGTCGAAGCCCCCGACGCCGAAACCCTGCGCGCCCTGCTCGCCCACCGCGCGGCGGTGATGACCGCCTACTTCCGCAGCGTGATCAAGCCCGCGCTGGCGGAAGAGGCGCAGCACGCGCGCGACGCCGCGCAGCGCCTCGGCCGCCGCCTGCGCAAGGCGCTGGCCAACGACGGCCGTTGGCTGGAACCGGCGCAGCGCGAGCGGCTCGCGCACTGGGTGCGCGAGCGCCCGTCGATGGCGCGCGTGGTCGAGTACCGCCAGCGTCTGGCGGCGATCATGGAGCGCAGCGGCAAGCGCTCCGACGACATGCTGCAGGCCCTGCAGGCCTGGTGCCATGACGCGGAAGCGTCCGGCATCGCCACCCTCGAGGACTTCGCGCGCCGCCTGCGTGGCTACGCGCTCGCCCCCGCGCGGGGCTGAGCGGCCGCCCCGGCGCCGCCGCCCTTGCGGGCCGCGGCGCCGGATTGCGTAGCGAAGCGTGGGCCGGCCCGCGGCGCGGGCCTTGCATCCATCCGTCGACGCGGCGCAACGCCGCCAGACCCACCAGCCCCAGGGGGATTCCCATGCGCAAACCGCTTTTGCTGCTGCTCGCCCTTCCGCTCGCCCTCGCCATCGGCACCGCCGCCGCCAAGGGCAGCAAGCTCGACGCCCGCGTCACCGTGGTCAATGAGTCGCTGTGGGCCATCCACGAGCTGTACCTGTCGTCCACCGACGAGGCGTCCTGGGGCCCGGACCAGCTGGGCCCGACCACGGTCATCGGCTCCGGCGAGCGCTACACCATCAACCGCATCCCCTGCGACACCTACGACGTGAAACTGATCGACGAGGACGGCGACGAGTGCGTGGTCGGCGGCGTGGCCCTGTGCGCCGACAGCGACACCTGGGTGATCACGGATGAGGATCTGCTGGCTTGTCAGGTGGCTACGGAGTGAGGGGTGCTGCGCCGGTGCGCGGCTTTTGGCGCTCAGGGCCCAGGGTATAGGGCTCCGGGGCCCGCGCAGGGTGCGCGGGGCGCAGTACGTTGTGCCGGTCGGGCTGTTGTTCGGGCCCAGGGCCCAGGGCTCAGGGCCCAGAAAGGCCGCACGATGTGAGGCGAGTCGCCGCCACCACTGGATGCTGTGACCCTCACGCTTCACACCGCTGCAACGTAAGCGATAACCCAACACCGTCCTTCCCTGCCCGCGCGTCGCGCGGAGAATGCTGTCAGGTTCGGAGGACGGAGCGGGACGATGGCGAAGGTCGGCAGGGTTCGGCGGGACGAGGCGCAGTGGCGGGCGCTGGTGGCGCGGCAGTTGGCGGGTCGGGAGTCGGTGGCGCGGTTCTGCGCGCGCGAGCGGATCGGATTGGGGAGTTTCTAC
>JAJTHZ010000148.1 GCA_021299185.1 Lysobacteraceae bacterium
CGCGGCCCCAGCGGCGACGCCGAAGCCGGGCCGGCCGCAGCCGTACCGCGCGCCGCGCCTGCCGCCGGTGCGCTTCGCCGAACGCCCGCCCGGCACGGCGTGGTTCGTGCCCACGCCGCCGGCCTATCCGCAGGACTGGACGACGGGGCGGTCGATCGCCGACGCGCGCGGCTATTCCGACGCGCTGCACGACTACATCACGGCCTGGATGGACGGCCGCGCCGACGCCGAACTGCCGGCGGCGTTCGTGCCGCCGGGCGTGAACCGCAAGGATTTCCCGCGCTTCGTCCTGCGCCGTCCGGAGGAGGTCGAGCCGCGCGCGCAGTGGGTGGTGCGCCCCGCGCACCGCATCGACCCGGCGGCGCTGCACGGCTCGTTCCCCGATCCCAACTGCACCTACCTCGTGGCCTTCCTCTACGCGCCATTCGGCTGCCGCCTCGAGATCGACGGCGAGTTCCCACGCGCGCGCTTCTTCGACGTGCAGGTCACGCCGGCGTTCGATCCGCGCTCGTACCGCTACGACGGCGGCATCGGCGTGCCGGAGGCGCCGCTGGTCGACGTCGACATCGATCCGCTGCCCGGCCACGTGAATCCGTTCCGGCCCGGTGCCGACCGCTTCGCGAGCCAGCGCGGCTACCACCTCGACATCACGTTCGCGATCGGCGACCCGACCGTGCTCGAACCCGCGATGCGCGCGCCCGACTTCCGCGCCGTGGGCAACCACCGCGTGGGCGGCGCGCTGTTCCTGCAGGGGCCGTGGGGCGCCTACCGCGGCATCGGCGGCCACGGTCGCGGCGCGTGGGACATCGGCCAGCTGTGGGTGCGCTACTACAGCCCCGACGACGACGCCGGCGCGCTGGCCGGCGTGCCGCTGCCGCGGCTGCGCTACCGGCTGCCGGACGGGCGGCCGTTCTGGCTCGACGTCGACACGCGCGGCATCGACCGCCGCGCCAACCGCACGGTCGCGCTCGCGCCCGCCAGCGCCGAGCCGACCGCGGCCGAGCACAACGACCACCGCTTCGGCTGGGCCAAGCAGGTCGGTATCTTCCGCGGCGTGGTGACGGGCATCGCGCTCAACACGCGCGCCGGCACGCCGGCCTACGTGCGCGCGCTCGACCGTGGCATCGCCGGACGCGGCCACGACCTGCCGTCGCCGAACGACTACGAGCAGAGCGCCACGTCGTGCACCTACATCGACTATCTCGTGCGCAGCATGACCTGCGCGCGCGGCAAGGTGGTGGTGCTCACGGGCCGCCTGCCGACCACGCCGCGCACGCGCGGCGGCGCGCCGCGACTGCAGCCCGCGCAGGCGCGCTACTGGTCGATCGTCGGCTACCACATCCCGGACGGCTGGGACTTCCTGCGCGCGCTGTCGCCCGACGCGGTCAACGGCGTGGCGCAGCATGCGGTGATGGACGAGGAGGTCGTGCTGCAGACCGATCGATGGTTCGTGATCGTGCTCTCGCGGTGCGAGGACCGGCCGCGCAGCGCGGTCGCCGATGCCGGCGTCACCTGGGTCGACTGGGGCGTGGGGCCGAAGGTGTCGTGGACGCTGCGCTGGCTGACCGTGGCGCCGGAGTGGACCTCGCCCGAGGCCCCGCGACCGGCCAAGGTCGGCCCGCACGGCGACTGGGCGCACCCCGCGTTCGATGCGACGCGGATGTGGATGCGCAACGACCACGGCGGGCTGCTCGGCGCATTCCAGCCGCGCGTGCACTACCTCGAGCGCGCGCGCTTCGAGGCGCTGGGCGATTTCGTCGCTGCCGCCGACGTGCCGCCGTGGACCGGTGGGGAGGGAGCGGGCTGAGCGCGGACGGACGCAGCGCCCGCTCGCATCGCGTCGCCCGCTCGGCTACCGTGGCGGCATGACGAACGAAGCCGAAGCGACCGACGCCGGGGTCGAGTACCCCGCGCTGTGCCTGAAGAAGGGCGAGGACGCGCGCCTGCGCGCGGGCCATGCCTGGGTGTTCAGCAACGAAGTGGACGTCAAGCGCACGCCGCTGACCGGCTTCCGGCCCGGCGATCCGGCGGTGGTGCTCGACCATGCGGGCAAGGCGATCGGGATCGCCTACGTCAATCCCAACGCGCTGATCTGCGCGCGGCTGGTCGCGCGCGGGCTGCGCCATCCGCTGGACCGCTCGCTGGTCGTGCACCGGCTCAATGTCGCGCTGGGCCTGCGCGAGCGGCTGTACGACCGGCCCTACTACCGCCTCGTGTTCGGCGAATCCGACGGCCTGCCCGGGCTGGTGCTGGACCGCTTCGGCGACGTGGTGGTGGGGCAGGTCGCGACGGCCGGGATGGAGGCGCTCAAGGACGCGGTCGCGGATGCGGTGCGCAAGGTCGTCAAGCCGGCCTGCCTGGTGTGGAAGAACACGGGCTCGGTGCGCGCGATGGAGGACCTGCCGGAGTACACCGAGGTCGCGTTCGGCGAGCTGCCGGCCGAGGTGGTCGTGGAGGAAGGCGGCCTGTCCTTCGGTCTCGACGTGCGCGGCGGGCAGAAGACCGGCTGGTTCTTCGACCAGCGGGCGAACCGCGACCAACTGGCGCCGTTCGTGCGCGAGGCGCGCGTGCTCGACGTCTTTTCCTATGTCGGCGCCTGGGGCCTGCGCGCGGCGGCGTTCGGTGCGCGCGAGGTGACCTGCGTGGACGCCTCCGCCACCGCGGTGGCGGCGATCGGCGCCAATGCCGCGCGCAACGGGCTCGGCGAGCGCGTGCGCGCGGTGCAGGCCGATGCTTTCGATTTCCTCAAGGACGCGCGCCACGCGCGCGAGCGCTACGACGTGGTGATCGTCGACCCGCCGGCCTTCGCCAAGCGCAAGAAGGATTTCGCCGAGGCGAGACTGGCCTACCGGCGGATCAACGAGGCGGCGATGCAGGTGCTGTCGAAGGACGGCATCCTGGTGGCCTGCTCGTGCTCTTACCACATGCCGCGCGGTGCCTTCATGGAGGCGGTGAACCAGGGCGCGCGCCACCTTGACCGCACGCTGCAGGTGGTCAGCCAGCTGCAGCAGGCGCCGGACCATCCGGTCAACCCGGCGATCCCGGAGTCGGACTACCTCAAGGGCTTCATCGCGCGCGTGCTGCCCGGCGCCTGACCGGCGCTACGGCTCGAAGCCGTTGCCGAACAGAAGATCGGACGGAAAGTCGAAGTCGACGCCCGGATAGGTGCCGAGCGCCGCCGGCAGCACGATCGGCGTGGCAGTGGTGGGGTTGGGCGTGAGTCCCGGCGTGCAGGCCTGCAAGGCATGGACCTGGCAGGCGTTGCCGAGCTGCGCCAGCGCGAAGTAGGTGCCGGCGGGAAATCCGCGCGTGACGAACGACTGCCCGGTGGCGACCGGGCCGCTCCACAGCGCGGTCATCTGGCTCCCAGCCTGGCGGAAGATGGTCACCGTGCCCTGCGTCGCACCCGGTGCGGCGCCCTGCATGCCCAGCGTGCCGCCGATCGCGCGCCCGCTCGCGAGCGTGAAGTCGTACGCCGCGCTGGCGACGCCGGACTGGACCGTGATCGCCGTGCCGCCGCTGCATTCGGGCGCATCGCAGGGCGCCGCCGGCCAGCCGGCATCGACGTAGCCGGCGCTGTTGGCCGTGCCCAGCCGGGTGGCGAATTCGATCGGCACGTGGGCCACCGCGCAGCGTCCGTCGGCGCCGGTGGTCGCGCTGGCGACCCGCGAGGTGCCGATGAAGATCTGGGTCTGGTACGCGCGCACCTCGATGCCCGGCAGCGGCGCGCCGGTCGCGGCGTCGGTGACGCGTCCGGTCAGCACGGCACCGGGCGTGAGTTCGAAGCCGAGGTTGTCGACCACCGCGGTGCCGCTGACGGACACGTAGCTACCCGAGTTCGGCAGGCAGTCCTCGAGCCGGACGCACTCGAGGCCGGGGTAGCGCATCGGCGTGTAGTACGGCGTGCGCACCGAGACCTGCAACCGGTAGCCACCCTGCGGCAGGCCGACGATGCGATAGCGACCCTGTGCGTCGGTGTGCGTCTGCAACGTGCGGATCGCCGTGCCAGGGAAATCGAACAGGGCCATCTGCAGCGGCGCCGAGGCGATCGGCGCCGCCCGGTACGCGTCGGTGAGGATGCCGGTCAGGGTCGCTCCGATGCGCAGGCGGAGCACCACCACCTGCGTCGTGCCCTCCGCCGGCAACATTTCCGGCAGGCCTTCGAGGCGGCTGGTGAACGGCATCACCTGGTCGCCCTGGCAGGTGCCGACGTAGGCGTCGTCGTCGCTCTGCGCGCACAGGTGCAGCGGGCCGGGGAACACCTGCTCGAAGCGCCACGCGCCATTGCCGAGGTCCACCACCTGCGGCGCCGGCGTCGGATCGCGGAAGGCGATGGAGGGGCGCAGGCCCGGCACCGGCGTCGCGCCGTCGAAGGTTTCCACGCGCACGTTGATGGTGGCCGGCAGCGCGGCGATGAAGTCCTGTCCGCTGCTGCTCGCGCCGACGATCCGCCAGTTCGGCGCCACCACCCGCCCGGCCGCCGCCACGCTGACCCGGCACTGCAGGCCACAGCCGCCGCTGACTGTCAGCGCATAGGACCCTTGCGCGTCGGTCGTGGTGGTGGCCACCATGCTGCCGCCGCCCAGCGGACTGTCGATGCGCAGCACCGACACCACCGCGTCGGCCACGCCAGCCGACTGGGTGTCGCGGACCGACCCGGAGATCGATACCGACTGGGCGACTGCCGGGCCGGCGGCCAGCAGGGCCGCGAGGGCGGCGGTGCGGATGATGTCCATGCGGCGACCAGTCCTTGGATGGGCCGCAGAATGCTCCCGCGTTTCGCGCCGCGCGGCAAGCGGGGGCGTGACGCGGCGCACGGGACCCGTCCGATCGGCGACAATCGGCACTTCGACCCGGGCCCGCGCATGAGCTACCTGCACCAGATCGACCCCATCGCCCTGCAGTTGGGCCCGTTGGCCATCCACTGGTACGGGATCATGTACCTGCTGGCGTTCGCCGCCGCCTGGTGGCTGGGCATGCGCCGCGTCGCGGCCGGCCGCGTGCCGTGGGGCGTCGAGGCCTTCGGCGACCTGATGTTCTACGGCATGCTGGGCGTGATCGTCGGCGGGCGGCTGGGCTACATGCTGGTCTACGGCGCCGACCAGTGGACGAAGGACCCGCTCGCGCTGCTGCGCGTTTGGGAAGGCGGGATGAGTTTCCACGGCGGCCTAGTCGGCGTGCTGGTCGCCGGCTGGTGGTGGGCGCGGCGCCATCGTGTCGCGTTCTGGGACGTGGTCGATTTCCTCGCCCCGCTGGTGCCGCCGGGCCTGGGCTTCGGCCGCCTCGGCAACTTCATCGGCGGCGAGCTGTATGGCAAGCCGACCGGCGCGGACTGGGGCGTGGTGTTCCCGTCCTCGCTCACCCAGCCCTTCGCGTCGATGTCGCCCGACGCGCTGCGCGCCGCGTTCGACGCCGGCCAACTGGCGCCGTTCCTGCGCCATCCCTCGCAGCTCTACCAGGCGCTGTGGGAAGGCGTGCTGATGTTCGCCGTGCTGTGGTGGCTGTCGTCGAAGCCGCGCGCACGCTACGTCGTCTCCGGCTGGTTCGCCATCCTCTATGGCATCGGCCGCTTCCTGCTCGAATTCGTGCGCGTACCCGACGCGCACCTCGGCTACCTGGCGTTCGGGTGGCTGACGATGGGGCAGGTGTTGTCGGTGCCTTTGGTGCTGGTGGGGGTGGTGTTGGTGGTTGTGGGTTTGCGGCGAGGGTATGGGGCCCAGGGGTGAGGCGGGGTTTGCCGCCGCACCGCGGCGGCCCGCCGAACGCCAGCGCGAGTAGCGCTGGCCGGAATAGGGCCCAGGGCCCAGAGAGGCGTTGAGCCGCTTCGCTATACCCTATTCCCTATACCCTGTTGATCGGCCCGGAGCGCAAGCTCGACCCTTCGGCCCCAGCGCATTCTGGGCCCTGTGCCCTAGGCCCTCGCAAGATCGGCCAAATCGCAACGCTCGAAAAGCCAGCGCCCCCCAATGCACCAGTACCACACCCTCCTCCAGCACATCCTCGACCACGGCACCGACAAGGCGGACCGCACGGGCACGGGCACGCGCAGCGTGTTCGGCTACCAGATGCGCTTCGACCTCGCGGACGGCTTCCCGCTGGTGACCACCAAGAAGGTGCACCTGCGCTCGATCGTGCACGAGCTGCTGTGGTTCCTGAAGGGCGAGACCAACGTCGCCTACCTGCGCGAGAACAAGGTCACGATCTGGGACGAGTGGGCGGACGATCGCGGCGAACTGGGGCCGGTGTACGGCAAGCAGTGGCGTTCGTGGGCGGGCGCCGACGGGCGCACGGTGGACCAGATCGCCTGGCTGGTCGATGAGATCAAGCGCAACCCGGACTCGCGCCGACTGATCGTCAGTGCGTGGAACGTGGCCGAACTGCACAAGATGGCGTTGATGCCCTGCCATGCGCTGTTCCAGTTCTACGTGGCGAATGGGCGCTTGTCGTGCCAGCTGTACCAGCGCTCTGCCGACGTGTTCCTGGGCGTGCCGTTCAACATCGCCTCCTATGCGCTGCTCACCCACATGCTCGCCCAGGTCTGCGACCTCGCGCCCGGCGAATTCGTCCACACCTTCGGCGACGTGCACATCTATGCCAACCACATGGACCAGGTGCGCGAACAGCTGGCGCGCCGGCCATTCCCGCTGCCGGCCTTGAAGCTCAATCCCGCGGTGCGCTCGATCTTCGATTTCCGCTACGAAGACATCGAGGTCGTCGGCTACCAGTCGCACCCGGCGATCAAGGCGCCGGTGGCGGTCTGATGCGCGCCGACGCCCGCCTGCCGCTGGCCTTGCTGGTCGGCGTGCTGCTGGTGCTCGTGTGGTCGGGCATCGCGCCGAAGGACCGCGCGACCTGGTGGGCGGAGGTCGCGCCGGTGCTGATCGGGGTGCCGATCCTGCTCGCCACCTTCCGCCGCCATCCGCTGACGCCGCTGCTGTACGTGCTGATCGCCATCCACTGCGTGATCCTGGTGGTCGGCGGCCGCTACACCTATGCCGAGGTGCCGCTCGGATTCTGGATGCAGGACTGGTTCGGCTTCGCGCGCAACCACTACGACCGCATCGGCCACCTCGCGCAGGGCTTCGTGCCGGCGATCCTTGCCCGCGAGGTGCTGCTGCGCGCGAGCCCACTGCGCCGCGGCGGTTGGCTGTTCTACCTGGTGGTCTGCGTGTGCCTGTCGTTCAGCGCGTTCTACGAGCTGATCGAGTGGACCGCGGCCGAGGCGGCCGGGCAGGGCGCCGAGGCCTTTCTCGGCACCCAGGGCGACGAGTGGGATGCGCAGAAGGACATGCTGCTGGCGCTGCTTGGCGCGATCGCGGCACAGCTGCTGCTGTCGCGCTGGCACGACCGCCAGTTGGCGCGCGTCGCACCCCACGCGCTGAAGTGAGCGCCGTGGTCGATCTCGTCCTCATCGCCGCCCACGACCGCCGGCGCGCCATCGGCCGCGGCAACGCCTTGCCGTGGCACCTGCCGGACGACCTCAAGCGCTTCAAGGCGCTGACCCTCGGCAAGCCGGTGTTGATGGGCCGCCGCACCGCGGAATCGATCGGTCGCGCGCTGCCCGGTCGACGCAACTTCGTGCTCACGCGCAGCGGCAGTGCGCCCTTCGCCGACCAGCGTGCCGTCGATTCGCTGGCCGCGGCCGAGGCCGCCTGCGATGCGCCGGAACTGATGGTGATCGGCGGCGGCGAGCTGTATGCGCTGGCCCTGCCGCGTGCCGCGCGCCTGCACCTGACCGAGGTCGACACCGTGGTCGAGGGCGCCGACGCCTGGTTCCCGGCCGTGGACGCGGCGCGCTGGCGCGAGAGCGGGCGCCAGCATCATCCCGCCGACGCGCGCCACGCCCATCCGTTCGATTTCGTCGACCTGCTGCCGCGCTGAGCGGCGCCTGGCGCGCAGCCTGCCGCGCCGGCGCGGGTCCGCGGGACCGGGTCGCGCCGAAGGTGCCCGGTCGCCGCCGGCGCTTGCGCCGAAGGGGCCTCAGTCCCGATGCCCCGGGCTCGCATGCGCGAGCCCCGGCACCTGCACCACCTGCGGTTCCGGGCCGAGTTCCAGCGCGGTCAGCGGCCCGCCCCACACGCAGCCGGTGTCGATGCCGTAGGCGCCGAGGCCACGGAACAGGCCGAGCGCGCTCCAGTGGCCGAACACCACCGGCAGCTCGCGCGGCGCGTGGCCGGGCACCTCGTACCACGGGTAGTAGCCGGGCGTCTGCGAGCCGGGCGGGCCCTTCTCGTCGAAGGCGATGCGGCCCTTGACGTCGCAGTAGCGCAGGCGGGTCATCACGTTGATGATCGCGCGCGCGCGGTCCATGCCTTCGAGGCTCGGCGCCCAGGCCGCCGGCTTGTTGCCGTACATCTGCTTCAGCAGCCGGCGACGACCCTTGCCGCGCAGCAGTTTCTCGACCTCCTGCGCGCGCTTGGCCGCGATCTTCAGCGTCCACTTCGGCGCCAGCCCCGCGTGCACCATGGCGAAACCCAGCGCTTCGTCGACGTGCATCAGCGGGCGGGCGCGCAGCCAGTCGAGCAGCAGGTCTCGGTCTTCGGCGAACAGCACGCGCTGCAGGTCCGGGTTGACCCGCTTCTGGTCCTTTTCCTCGCGCTCGGCAATGGCCAGCAGCGACAGGTCGTGGTTGCCGAGCACGACGACGCTGGCGGCGTCCAGCGAGCGGACCAGGCGCAGCACCTCCAGCGACTGGCCACCGCGGTTGACCAGGTCGCCGGTGAACCACAGGCGGTCCTTCGCGGGATCGAACTTCAGGCGCTCCAGCAGGCGCTGCAGCGGATCGTGGCAGCCCTGCACGTCGCCGATGGCCCAGGTGCTCATGCGAGCGGGCGACCGGGGTGCAGGCGCGGACCGGGCATCGTCAGTGCAGGGTCCGCGGGACGGTGAGCACGAACTCGGGGATGGGCGCCTCGAAGGTGGTGCCGTCGTCGGCCAGCATGCGGTACGAGCCACGCATGGTGCCGACCGCGGTCTCCAGCACCGCGCCGCTGGTGTACTGGAAGGCTTCGCCGGGCACGACGCGCGGCTGTTCGCCGACCACGCCGTCGCCGCGCACCTCCTGCACCTTGCCGTTGGCGTCGGTGATCACCCAGTGGCGGGAGATCAACTGCGCCGGCACCGCGCCGCGATTGCGGATGTCCACCGTGTAGGCGAATACGAAGCGGTTCTCGCGCGGCGCCGACTGGTCGTCGAGGAAGCGCGTGGCGACGGTGACTTCGATGTCGTAGGCGTTCTTGCCCATGGCGTCGATTCTGGGCAAGCGGCGGGCGGCGATCAAGCGGCGCCGTGCGGGACGGCGCTGGCGGCGGCGCGCGCGAGCGCGATCCAGCCGGCGACGTCGATGTCCTCGGCGCGCGCGCCGGGGTCGATGCCGGTCGCGGCGATGGCGTCGGCGTCGAGCAGCGGCTGCAGGGCGTTGCGCAGCGTCTTGCGGCGCTGCGAGAAGCCCGCGCGCACGACGGCATCGAATGCGCGCGGATCGCCGACGCCGACCTCGGATGCCGGCAGCGGCAGCAGCCGCACCACCGCCGAATCGACCTTCGGCGGCGGTCGGAAGGCGCCGGGCGGCACCTTGAACAGCGGCTCCACGCGGCAGCGCGCCTGCAGCATCACGCTGAGCCGGCCGTAGACCTTGCTGCCCGGGCCCGCGGCCATGCGGTCGACCACTTCCTTCTGCAGCATGAAGTGCATGTCGCGCACCACCGCGGCGTGCTCGAGCACGTGGAACAGCAGCGGGGTGGAGATGTTGTAGGGCAGGTTGCCGACCAGGCGCAGCGTGCCGCCGGCGGCCAGCGCCGACAGGTCCACGGTCAGCGCGTCGGCTTCGACGATGGTCAGGTCGCCGACGCCGAGCGCCATCGCGCGCAGCCGCGGGATCAGGTCGCGGTCGATCTCGATCGCGGTCAGCGCGCGGTGGCGCGCCAGCAGCGGCAGGGTGAGCGCGCCCTCGCCCGGCCCGATCTCAACGATGCGCTCGCCGGGCCGCGGGTCGAGCGCGAGCAGGATGCGCTCGATCACGTGCCGCTCGTGCAGGAAGTGCTGCCCGAAGCGCTTGCGCGGGGTGTGCGGGGCGGCGTCGGTCATCGTGGTGCCTGCGCGCCAGCGGGCGGCGTGACCGCGCGCTCGATCGCGTGCGGGAACAGCGACAGCCCCACCGCGCCGGCGAACAGCAGGGCCGCGGCCGAGCCCAGCGCCGCGGCGCGCAGGCGCGCGGCGGTGCCGTGCACCACTTCGGTGTCGACCAGCACCCAGGCGCGCGGCGGCGGCCATTGCCCGCTGCGGAAGGTGCGCCAGGCCTGGCGGGAGACGATGCTGCCCAGCACGGCGAACAGCACGGCCAGCGAATAGAAGATCCAGCGCAGCAGGGACAGCGCTTCGTCCAGCGGGCGTTCGTGCAGTTGCCGCTTCAGCCACGGCAGGCCGTCGCGATCGAGCAGCAGGATCAGCAGCAGGCCGAAGGCGACGCCGGCCAGCAGGGCCCAGCCGCCGCCGGGACGGCGCGCGCGGATCACCTCGGGTTCCTCGCGCCGCGGGCGGTTCATGCCGCGGCGCCCTGCCGCCGCGCGCCGAGTTCGACCGCGAGGCGCAGCGCCGCGCGCAGGCTGGACGGATCGGCGCGGCCGCTGCCGGCGAGGTCCAGCGCGGTGCCGTGGTCGACCGAGGTGCGGATCCACGGCAGGCCGAGCGTGACGTTGACCGCTTCGCCGAAGCCGCGCGCCTTGAGCACCGGCAGGCCCTGGTCGTGGTACATCGCGAGGTAGGTATCGCAGCGCGCGATGCGTTCGGGCACGAAGGCGATGTCCGCCGGCAGCGGGCCGTCGAGGTCGAGCCCCTCGCCGCGCAGGCGGTCGAGTACAGGCGCGATGACGTCGATCTCCTCGCGCCCGAGGTGGCCGCCTTCGCCGGCATGCGGGTTGAGCCCCAGCACGCCGATCCGCGGCCGTGCGATGCCGAAGTCGCGGCGCAGGCCGGCATGCAGCAGGCGCAGGGCGCGCTCCACCACCGGCGCCGTCACCGCATCGGCGACCGCGCGCAGCGGCAGGTGGGTGGTGGCGAGCGCGACGCGCAGGCCAGGCGCGGCCAGCAGCATCAGCACGTCGGCGGCGGCGCGTGCGGCGAAGAACTCGGTGTGGCCGCTGAACGCGGTGCCGGCGTCGTTGATCACGCCCTTGTGGACCGGCGCGGTGGCCACCGCGTCGAAGGTGCCGTCGGCGGCGCCGTCGGCGGCCGCGCCGAGCAGGGCCAGCACGTGCCCGGCGTTGCGCGGATCGACCTTGCCGGCGCGCGCGGGCGTGGCCAGCGGCACGTCGAGCACGGGCAGCAGGCCGGGCTGGTGCGCGCGGCGCGGCGCGCGCGGATCGAAGGGCACGACATGCAGGCCGACGCCGATCGCGCGCGCGCGCTCCAGCAGCAGGGCGGCACTGCCCACCGCGACCAGCTGCGCGTCCCACGGCTCGGCGGCCAGCGCGGCCAGCAGTTCGGGCCCGACGCCGGCGGGCTCGCCGGCGGTCACCGCGACGCGCGGTGGCATGGCGCGGGCCGGATCGCGGATGGCGTGGGCCTCAGCCCGCCGCCGGGGCGTCCTGCGGCGCGCCCAGGCGGTTCTCGACGAAGGCCTCGCCGCGCAGCTGGCGCAGGAAGTTCTCGTACTCTTCCTCCGCCTTGCGGTTGCGGATCGTCTCGCGGGCCTGCTCGCGCACGCGCTCCTCGGTGCGGTCGGTGTCGCGCGAACCCAGGCGCTGCATCACGTGCCAGCCGACCTCGGTCTGGAACGGCTCGGACAGCTGGCCGTCGGACAGCGACTCCAGCACCTGGCCGACCCGCGTGCCGTAGGCGCCGAGCTCGAACCAGCCCATGTCGCCGCCGAGGTTGGCCGAGGTGGTGTCCTCGCTGAACTCGCGCGCCAGCGCACCGAAGTCCTCGCCGGCCTCGATCCGCTGGCGGATGTTGCGCACCGACGCCAGCGCGTCGTCCGCGCTGACCAGCTCGCTGGTGCGCACCAGGATGTGGCGCGCGTTGAATTCGCGCACGATCTCGCCGCTGGCCGCGCGGGTGTCGGCCATCTTGAGGATGTGGAACCCGGACGGGCCGCGCATCGGCTGGGTGACCTCGCCGGGCTTGAGGTTGGCCACCAGGTCGACGAACACGTTCGGCACCTCGTCGTAGCGGCGCCAGCCGAGGTCGCCGCCTTCCAGCGCCTGCTGGCCGTCGGAGTAGCGGATCGCGGCGGATCCGAAGTCGAGGCCCTCGTCGATCTCGCGGCGCACGCGCTCGGCTTTTTCGCGCGCGGTGCGGATCTGCTCCGACGAGGCGTCGTCCGGCACCCCGATCAGGATGTGCGACAGACGCACCTCGCCGCGCTTCAGGCCGCCCGAGGCGAGCAGGATGTCGACCTCGGTCTCGGTGACCTGCACGCGCGACTGCACGAAGCGCTGGCGCAGGCGCTGCACCTGCAGTTCCTCGCGCATGGTCTTGCGGAACTCGTCGTAGGAGAAGCCGTCGCGCTCGAGCGAGGCGCGCAGCTGGTCGACCGAGGCGTTGTTCTCCTGCGCGAGGCGCATCACCGCCTGGTCGAGTTCGGTGTCGCTGACGCGGATGCCGGTGGCCTCGGCGCGCTGCACCTGCAGGCGGATGAAGATCAGTCGCTCGAGGACCTGCTTTTCCAGCACCGCGCGCGGCGGCAACTGCGCGGCGCGGCCGGCGTACTGGGCGAGGATGTTGTTGACCGCGCGGTCGAGTTCAGAGCGCAGGATCACGTCCTCGTCGACCACCGCGATCACCTGGTCCAGCATGTCGGACGAGAGCATCTGGGCGCGCGCCGGGGGCGCGGCGGCGGCCATGGCGAGCAGCAGGGCGGCGAAGGCGGCGAGCGGACGGATCATGGACGCATTCCGGGCAGCGGGGACGGGCACCCTAGCCGAACGGGCCTTAACGAGGCGTGGCCGGCCGGGGCAAGGCGGGATGATCCCATGGGTGGGCGGGGGGTGGCGACCCCTCCGCGGTGCGGCGCCGGCTCGCTGGTTTTCGGGGGCGCGGGGGGGCGGCGGTCGTCGCTTCGGTCAAGGGGCA
>JAJTHZ010000023.1 GCA_021299185.1 Lysobacteraceae bacterium
CGCGCGGCGCCGGGCTCGGCCTGTCGCTGGTGCCGCTGGACGGCGCCGACGGCGGCGGGGCGCGCGTGGTTGCCGTGCAGCCCGGGTCGCCGGCCGCCGACGACGGGCTCGCGGAAGGCGACGTCATCCGCCAGGTCGGCGCGCGCGCCGTGCGCGGACCGGTCGACGTCGCCGCGGCGATCGAATCGGCGCGCAAGGAAGGGCGCTCGCGCGTCGTGCTGCTGGTCGAACGCGACGGCAACCGGGGTTTCGTGGCCCTGCCGCTGTCCTGAGCGGGGCCTGTACCAACGGCCGCCGCGGTCGCCGCGGCGGTCGCATCCCACCGAACGGAGACACGCCATGAACCGCAAGACCGCCATCCGCACCTTCGCCGCAACCCTGTTGCTCGCGCTGGGCGCCGGCGCCGCAAGCGCCGCGGCGCCCGTCGCGGCGCCCGCGCCGGCCCAGCCGCCGGCGGCGAGGCCGGAGCCCCTGCCGTCCTACGAGGCACTCGACGCCAATCGCGACGGCATCGTCACCCTGCCGGAGATCGACGTCTACAGCCGACCGCTGGCGCGCGAGGTCCAACATTGCGACCACGACAACGATCGCACCATGACGCGCGAGGAGCACGCAGCCTGCGAGCGGCATCCGATGCCCGCGCACCATCCCGGCGCGCACCCCGCGCACTGGAAGCACCACCATCCGCACAAGGATGATCCCGCGACGAAGGACACCGGGGCCGCGTCGCAGCAGTGATCCGCAGGATGCGTTCGCCGGCACGCGAGCCCGCCGGGCCCGCGTGCGCGCGACGGCGCTTCGATGGCGTCGCCGCGCGCCGGCCGGCTTGGATCAGGCCGGGCCTGGCTTCTTCGTCGGCCGCTTCCAGCCCGCGATGGTCGTTTGGCGAGCGCGTGCGACGGTGAGTTCGCCTGCCGGCGCGTCCTTGCTGATCGTGGAGCCCGCGCCGATCGTGGCGCCTGCGCCGACGCTGACTGGGGCCACCAGCGCGGTGTTGGAGCCGATGAAGGCGCCATCGCCGATCCGCGTGAGGTGCTTGTTGGCGCCGTCGTAATTGCAGGTGATGGTGCCGGCGCCGACGTTCACCGCGCTGCCGATCTCGGCGTCGCCGAGGTAGGTGAGGTGGTTGGCCTTGGAGCCGCGGCCGAGGCGCGCCTTCTTGGTTTCGACGAAGTTGCCGACGTGCGCCTCGCGGCCCAGTTCGGTGCCCGGCCGCAGGCGCGCGAAGGGGCCGATGATGCAGCCGGCGTCGGCCAGCGCGCCGTCGAGGTCGCAGTGCGCCTGCACCACCGTGCCGGCGCCCAGGCGCACGTCGCGCAGGCGGCAGAACGGACCGATGCGCACGCCGTCGCCGAGCTCCACCGTGCCCTCGAACACCACGTCCACGTCGACCTCGACGTCGCGCCCGGTGCTGACCGTGCCGCGCACGTCGACCCGCGCCGGGTCGGCGAAGCGCATGCCGTACTCGGTGGCCAGGCGGCGCACCAGGCGCTGCTGCAGCCGGCGCTCCAGCGCGGCGAGTTGCCAGGCGTCGTTGGCGCCGTCGGCCTCGCCGGGCTCGCTGCACTCGATGCACTGCGCGTGGCGGTTCTCGGCGGCGGCGAGCGCGAACACGTCGGTGAGGTAGTACTCGCCCTGCGCGTTGCGGTTGCCGACCTGCGCGAGCCAGCGCTTGAGGTCGCCCGCCGCGGCGGTCAGCACGCCGGTGTTGATCCGCCGCACGGCGCGCTGCTCGGGCGTGGCGTCCTTGTGCTCGACGATCGCCAGCACCCGGCCCTGGGCGTCGAGCAGCACGCGGCCGTAGCCGCCGGGGTCGTCCAGCGTCTCCGCCAGCAGGGCGAAGCGCGACGCCCCGGCCGCGCCCAGCAGGCGCGAGGCGGTCGCCGGCAGGACCAGCGGCACGTCGCCGAACAGCACCAGCACCTGTGCTGCGTCGGGGATCGCCGGCAGCGCCTGCAGCACGGCGTGACCGGTGCCCAGCTGGCGCGCCTGGTGCGCCCAGGCGAGCGGCTGGCCGGCGAAGGCCTCCATCACCTGCGCGCCGCCATGGCCGTGCACCACGTGGATGCGGGCGGGACCGAGGGCCCTGGCGCACTCGATGACGTGGGCCAGCATCGGCCGGCCGGCCAGCGGCTGCAGCACCTTCGGCAGCGAGGACTTCATCCGCTTGCCCTCGCCGGCGGCGAGGATGACGACGTGCAGTTCGGGCGTGTTCATGCGGGGCCTCCGGGACGCGCGGATTATGGCAGCGCGCGCCGGTAGCATCGCCTGCATGTCGGCGGAACCGCGGGCGAAAGGCGGGCACTGGGCGGGGCAGGGGCTGCGCTACTTCGTCTCGGGTGCGGCGCAGTTCGCGCTCGACTGGGCGCTGTTCGCGGCGCTGCACGCCGCGACCGGCGCGAGCGTGCTGCCGAACGTCGCCGGCCGCGTGTCCGGCGCGCTGCTCGGGTTCGCCATCAACAGCCGCTGGACCTTCGGCGGCGCGCCGGCCTGGCACGGACCGCGGCTGCGTCGTTTCGTCGCCTTCTGGCTGCTGCAGACCACGGCCAGCACGCTGCTGGTCTGGGCCGCGGCGCGTGGGCTGCCGGCGGGCTGGGTGTATGCCGCGAAACCGGCGATCGAGGTCGTACTGGCGGGGGTGGGTTTCCTCGTCTGGCGGGGCTGGATCCGCCACGCGCGTTGACCGGGAAGGTCCGTGGGAGCCGGCTGTGCCGGCGATCGGGCTTTCCGCGAGGTTGTGGGCGCGCAGTCGCCGCTGAAGCGGCTCCCACAAGGGCGGGCGCGCGGGGCGTGTGGGAGCCGGTTCCACCGGCGACTGGTGCGATCGGTTGTGTCGCAGTCGCCGCTGAAGCGGCTCCCACCGATGGCGCACCGGTGGTCGGAGCAAAGAAAAAAGGGCGCCGAGGCGCCCCTTTCGCGTGGTGCGCGCTCGCGCCGGGGCTCAGTGCTTGAGGCTCTTCTTGAACTGATCGATGGCGTTGGCCATCGCCGCGACCTCGGCCAGACGTGCCTGGGCCTGCGCGATTTCCATCGGTGTGCCGCGGTTGGCGATGATGCGCTCGGCTTCTTCTTTCGCTGCCTTCACCGCTGCTTCGTCGAGATCTTTGGCGCGGATCGCGGTGTCGGTGAGGATGGTCACGACCTGCGGCTGCACCTCGAGGATGCCGCCGGAGACGTAGAAGAACTGCTCCTCGCCGCTTTCCAGCACCACCCGCACCTGGCCTGCCTTGAGGCGGGTGATCAGCGGCGCATGGCGCGGCGCGATGCCGAGCTCGCCCATCTCGCCGGTGGCGACCACCAGCGTGGCCTCGCCCTTGAAGATCTCCTGCTCGGCGCTGACGACGTCGACGCGGATGGTGGTCATGCTGTGCTCCGGTTCGGATGTGCCGCGGCGGGACGCGCCCGCCGCGGACCGAGTTCGCGGCCTGGGATCAGGCCGCCACGCCCATCGATTTGGCGCGCTCGAACACCTCGTCGATGCCGCCGACCATGTAGAACGCCTGCTCCGGCAGGTGGTCGCACTCGCCGTCGACGATCATGCGGAAGCCGCGGATCGTCTCCTTGAGGGTGACGTACTTGCCCTTCGAGCCGGTGAACACCTCGGCCACGTGGAACGGCTGCGAGAAGAACTTCTCGACCTTGCGCGCGCGCGCCACGGTCGCCTTGTCCTCTTCGCTGAGCTCGTCCATGCCGAGGATCGCGATGATGTCCTTGAGTTCCTTGTAGCGCTGCAGGGTCGACTGCACCTTGCGCGCGCACTCGTAGTGCTCGGTGCCGATCACGTTCGGGTCGAGCTGGCGGCTGGTCGAGTCCAGCGGATCCACCGCCGGGTAGATGCCCAGCGAGGCGATGTTGCGCGAGAGCACGACGGTCGCGTCGAGGTGGGCGAAGGTGGTCGCCGGCGACGGGTCGGTCAGGTCGTCCGCGGGCACGTACACGGCCTGGATCGAGGTGATCGAGCCGGTCTTGGTCGAGGTGATGCGCTCCTGCAGCACGCCCATTTCCTCGGCCAGCGTCGGCTGGTAACCCACCGCGGACGGCATGCGTCCGAGCAGCGCGGACACCTCGGTGCCGGCCAGGGTGTAGCGATAGATGTTGTCGACGAAGAACAGCACGTCGCGGCCCTTGCCCTGCTCGTTCTTCTCGTCGCGGAAGTACTCCGCCATGGTCAGGCCGGTGAGCGCCACGCGCAGGCGGTTGCCCGGCGGCTCGTTCATCTGGCCGTACACCATCGCCACCTTGTCGAGGACGTTGGAGTCCTTCATCTCGTGGTAGAAGTCGTTGCCCTCGCGGGTGCGCTCGCCCACGCCGGCGAACACCGACAGGCCCGAGTGCTGCTTGGCGATGTTGTTGATCAGTTCCATCATGTTGACGGTCTTGCCCACGCCGGCGCCGCCGAACAGGCCGACCTTGCCGCCCTTGGCGAACGGGCACATCAGGTCGATGACCTTGATGCCGGTCTCGAGCAGCTCGTTGGTGGCCGCCTGCTCCTCGTAGGTCGGCGCCGAGCGGTGGATCTCCCAACGCTCCTTCTCGCCGATCGGGCCGGCCTCGTCGATGGGCGTGCCGAGCACGTCCATGATGCGACCCAGGGTCTTGACGCCGACCGGCACCGAGATGCCCTTGCCGGTGTTCTCGGCCACCAGGCCGCGACGCAGGCCGTCGGTCGAACCGAGCGCGATGGTACGCACGATGCCGTCGCCGAGCTGCTGCTGCACCTCGAGCGTGATCTCGGTGCCGTGCACCTTCAGCGCGTCGTAGATCTTCGGGACTTCCTCGCGCGCGAACTCGACGTCGATGACCGCGCCGATGATCTGGACAACTTTGCCGTGGCTCATGGGACTGCTCCGGATGACTCTGTGTTCGGTGATGCGGTCGCGTACCGCGCGCCCGCAGGTGTTCGCGGCCTCAGACCGCGGCGGCTCCACCCACGATTTCGCTGATTTCCTGCGTGATCGCGGCCTGGCGGGCCTTGTTGTAGATGAGCGTCAGCGTGCCGATCAGCTTGGTCGCGTTGTCGCTTGCCGCCTTCATGGCGACCATGCGCGCGGCATGCTCGGAGGCGAGGTTCTCCAGCACGCCCTGGTAGACCAGCGACTCGACGTAGCGGGTGAGCACGTAGTCGAGGATGCTCGGCGCGTCGGGCTCGTACAGGTAATCCCAGTCGTGGGTCGACTCGATGTCGTCGGACGGCGGCAGCGGCAGCAGCTGGTCCAGGGTCGAGCGCTGCGTCATGGTGTTGACGAAGTCGTTGTACGCCAGGTGCACGCGGTCGACGCGGCCCTCGGCGTAGGCATCCAGCATCACCTTGATCACGCCGATCAGCTGCTCCACGCGCGGCTTCTCGCCGAGGTGGGTGACGGTGCCGACCATGTTGACCTTCAGGCGGCGGAAGAACGCCGTCGCCTTCTGGCCGATCGCCACGATGTCGACCTCGACGCCCTTCTTCTGCTGCTCGCGGATGTCGGCCAGCAGGCGACGGAACAGGTTGGCGTTGAGGCCGCCGCACAGGCCGCGGTCGGTGGACACGATGATGTAGCCGACGCGCTTGACGGTCTCGCGCTCGACCAGGAAGGGATGCTTGTACTCGGTGTTGGCGCGGGCGACGTGGCCGATGACCTGGCGCATCAGGCGCGCGTAGGGGCGCGACTGTTTCATCAGGTCCTGCGCGCGGCGGATCTTGCTCGCCGACACCATCTCGAGCGCGCGCGTCACCTTGCGGGTGTTCTGCACGCTCTTGATCTTGGTCTTGATTTCTCTGCCGCCGGCCATTTCGAAAGCTCCTCAGGAAAACCTACACTGCGGTGACGCGGGGGCTCTGGAACCACACCGGAGCCCGCCCTGCGGGCCGCACCGTGCTGGCGCAGCCCTGGCTGGCGTCACCAGCTGCCGGTCTTCTTGAACTCCGAGATGCCCTTCTTGAAGGCTTCCTCGATGTCCTTGTTCCAGTCGCCGGTGTCGACGATCTTCTTCATCAGGTCGCCGTAGCTGCCGTGGAAGTGCGCGTGCAGGCCCTTCTCGAACGACAGGATCTTGTTCAGCGCGATGTCGTCGAGGAAGCCCTCGTTGGCGGCGTAGATCGACACCGCCATCTCGGCGATCGACATCGGCGCGTACTGCTTCTGCTTCATCAGTTCGGTGACGCGCTGGCCGCGCTCGAGCTGGGCACGGGTGGCCGCATCCAGGTCGGAAGCGAACTGCGCGAAGGCCGCGAGTTCGCGGTACTGCGCGAGCGCGAGGCGGATGCCGCCGCCGAGCTTCTTGATGATCTTGGTCTGGGCCGCGCCACCGACGCGCGACACCGAGATGCCGGCGTTCATCGCCGGACGGATGCCGGCGTTGAACAGGTCGGTCTCGAGGAAGATCTGGCCGTCGGTGATCGAAATCACGTTGGTCGGCACGAAGGCCGAGACGTCGCCCGCCTGGGTCTCGATGATCGGCAGCGCGGTCAGCGAGCCGGTCTTGCCCTTCACCTCGCCCTTGGTGAAGTGCTCGACGTACTCGGCGTTGACGCGCGCGGCGCGCTCGAGCAGGCGGGAGTGCAGGTAGAACACGTCGCCCGGGTAGGCCTCGCGGCCCGGCGGGCGGCGCAGCAGCAGCGACACCTGGCGGTAGGCGACGGCCTGCTTGGACAGGTCGTCGTAAACGATCAGCGCGTCCTGGCCGCGGTCGCGGAAATACTCGCCCATCGCGCAGCCGGAGTACGGGGCGATGAACTGCATGGCCGCCGACTCGGACGCCGAGGCCGCGACGATGATGGTGTGCGCCAGCGCGCCGTTCTGCTCCAGGCGGCGCACCACGTTGGCGATCGAGGAGGCCTTCTGGCCGATCGCCACGTAGATGCACTTAATGCCGGTGTGCTTCTGGTTGATGATCGCGTCGATGGCCAGCGCGGTCTTGCCGGTCTGGCGGTCGCCGATGATCAGCTCGCGCTGGCCGCGGCCGATCGGCACCATCGAGTCGACCGACTTGTAACCGGTCTGCACCGGCTGGTCGACGGACTTGCGCCAGATCACGCCCGGGGCGACCTTCTCGATCGGCGAGGAATGCTTGGCGTTGAGCGGGCCCTTGCCGTCGATCGGCTGGCCCAGCGCGTTGACCACGCGGCCGAGCAGTTCGGGGCCGGTCGGCACCTCGAGGATGCGGCCGGTGGTCTTGCAGGTGTCGCCCTCGCGCAGGTGCTCGTAGTCGCCCAGCACCACCGCGCCGACCGAGTCGCGCTCGAGGTTCAGCGCCAGGGCGAAGGTGTTGCCCGGCAGCTCGATCATCTCGCCGGCCATCGCGTCGGCCAGCCCGTGCACGCGCACGATGCCGTCGGACACCGAGACCAGCGTGCCTTCGTTGCGCGCTTCGGCGGAGATCTTCGCCTTCTCGATCCGGTTGCGGATCAGTTCGCTGATTTCGCTGGGGTTGAGCTGGGTGGCCATGTCTTGGGTCCCGTTGGTGGCGCCGGTACGCGGCGCCGGGTTTCAGTTGAATTCGTTGTGGCGTCCGGTGCGCGCGCCTGCGGCGCGCTCAGCCGCTGCTCACGCCGTCAGCGCCTGCGACAGCCGCTCCAGCCGCCCGCGCACCGAGCCGTCGATCACTTCCTTGCCGGCGTCGATCACGGCGCCGCCGATCACGGTCGGGTCGAGGACGGCCTCGAGCTCGATCTCGCGCTGGTAGCGGCGCTTGAGCGCGGCCTTGAGCGACTCCGCCAGCGCGGCGTCCACCGCGACCGCGGCGCGCACGGTCACCTTGAGCACCTTCTCGTGCTCGCGCTTGAGCTCGCCGTAGTCGGCGGCGATCTCGGGCAGCGCGGAAAGCCGGCGGTTGTCGGCGAGCAGGCCGATGAAGGCGGCGAAGGTCGAATCCGGCGCCTCGCCCTCCGGCAGGAACAGCGCGCGCAGGGTCACCGCGTCGATCCGCGGGTTACCGACCATCCCGCGCACGTCGGGATGGGCGGCGACCGCGGCCGCGAACGCCAGCTTGCGCTGCCAGTCGGCGAGCGCACCGGCACCCTGCGCCGACTCGAAGGCGGCGCGGGCGTAGGGACGGGCGAGGGTCTGCTGGCTGCTCATGCTCAGATTTCCTTGGCCAGGGCCTCGAGCAGGTCGCGATGGCGGTTGGCGTCGATCTCGCGCTGCAGGATCTTCTCCGCGCCCGCGACCGCGAGCCCGGCGACCTGCTGGCGCAGGATCTCGCGCGCCTTGAACGACAGGTTGGCGATCTCGGCCTCGGCAGCGGCCTTGATCTTCGCCGCCTCGGTGGAGGCGTCGCCCTTGGCCTTGTCGAGGATCTCGTTGTACTGCTTCTGCGCGCGCTCGGTGATCGAGGACGCCTCGACGCGGGCCTTCTTGATCTCGTCGGCCACGCGCGAATCGGCCTCGGCGAGTTCCTTCTTCGCGCGGTCGGCCGCCGCGATGCCGTCGGCGATCTTCTTCTGGCGCTCCTCGATCGCCTGGATCAGGGGCGGCCAGATGAACTTCATCGTGACCCACCCGAGGATGAGGAACACGATGGACTGGACGATCAGCGTTGCATTGAGGTTCATGCGGGCATCCGCCTGTTGCGGGCCGGCGCGACGCGAAGCGCGTCCGCCGGCGTGGCGTCAAGTTTGCTCGGCTCGCGCCGCGATCAACCCACGAACGGGTTGGCGGTGGCGAACCACAGCGCGATGCCGGTGCCGATGATGAACGCGGCGTCGATCAGGCCGAGCAGCAGGAAGACCTTGGTCTGCAGGGTGTTCATCAGTTCCGGCTGGCGGGCCGAGGCCTCGATGTACTTGCCGGCCATGATGCCCACGCCGATGCAGGCGCCGATCGCGCCGAGGCCGATGATGAGACCGCAAGCGAGGGCGACAAATCCAACGTCAGTCATTGCAATTCTCCGGTGAAGAGCGTGGAAGCGGAAAGGATGGGGCGCGGATCAGTGATGGTCGTGTGCCTGGCCGATGTAGACCAGGGTGAGCATCATGAAGATGAAGGCCTGCAGCAGCACGATCAGGATGTGGAAGATCGCCCACACCGAGCCGGTGATGATGTGGCCGAGCACGCCGAGCACGGTCATGCTGCCGCCGAGGCCGGCGATCAGGAAGAAGATCAGCTCGCCGGCGTACATGTTGCCGTACAGGCGCATGCCGTGCGACAGCGTCTTGGAGATGTACTCGACGATGTTCATGCCGAAGTTGGCGATCGCCAGCAGCACCGCGCCGATCCAGGTGCCGGGGTTGCCGGAGATCGTCACCATGCCGAACGGCGCGCACAGGAGTTCGTGGATCCAGCCGCCGAAACCCTTGATCTTGATGCTGTACCAGAACACCAGCAGCAGCACGCCGACGGCCATGCCGAGCGTGGCGTTGAGGTCGGCGGTCGGCAGCGGGCGCAGGTAGTCGAGGCCGAAGACGTTGTGCGCGATCCACGGGAACCAGTCGACCGGCAGCAGGTCGATCGCGTTCATCACCGCGACCCAGCAGAACACCGTGAGCGCGAGCGGGGCGATGTAGCCGAGGTCGCCCTTGACCAGCGCGCGCGCCTGGTCGTTGACCATGTCGATCAGCATCTCGACCGCGCACTGCAGCTTGCCCGGCACGCCAGCGGTGGCGCGCGAGGCGGCCATGCGCAGCACCAGCAGCACCAGCGCGGCGCAGGCCAGCGAGAAGAACAGGGTGTCCCAATGGACGATCGAGAAATCGACCAGCGAGGTCTGCTTGTCGCTGGCGAGGTGCTTCAGGTGGTGGGCGATGTACTCGCCCATCGTCTGCTCGCCGCCGGATGCAATCGACATCGGGATCATGCAATCACCTGGAACGTAGGGTTACGAGGCCGGCCGCCGCATAGCCGATGGCCACGCCGGCGATCAGCGGCAGGGCGGGCAGGCGCAGCCACGACAGCGCGCACCACATCGCCCCCACCAGCCAGATCCACCGCAGCACCGTGCCCAGCAAGGAGCCGGACAGCAGCACCGCACCGGGAGCGACCCCGGTGGCGAACATCCGCCAGCCGAGGATCAGCGTCCCGATCGTCGCAATCCCGCCTCCGACCAGAGCCGCGAGGCCATCGTCGGTCCCGGCCAGCGCGAAGAGCAGCCCGGCGAGCACGGCCGCGCCCGCCTGCAGCTGCATCGTCCGGTAGACCAGGCGGATGCCACTGGGGGTCGCGTCGCTCACGGCGTCGTCACGGCACGGGAAGGGCGGAACTTGCGCCGAGCCGCGATGAAACCGGCCCGGTAAAGCCGCGAAATATTAGCAACCGGGGGCTTGCGGGCGCAAGAATTGGCCCGCCGCGGCGCGCATCGAGCGGACGGGCGGGGCTTCGGCGACGGCGCGCCAGCGACTTAGGCGACCTTCCTCAGCCGGCGTCGACCGATCCAGCGCGGTCAGGGCCGCTGCCTGGACGCGAACCACGCCCAGTGCGCGTCGATGTCGGTCGCGCCGAACGCATGCCCACCGGCGAACTCGACGTACTGGCGATCCACGCCCGCGGCCCAGCCGGCGGCGTCGAATCGCGTGCGGTCGGCGCGCGCGGCATCCAGCAGGCCGGCCGCGTCGCCATCGCCGACCCGGACCGACAGCGGCAGCCGGCAGGCGGCGGCGGCCGGCGCGTCGACGCCCGCGTAGGCCTGCAGCACGCCGGCGTTCACGCCGTAGGCGGCGAAGTGGTCGGCGCGGGCCAGCGCCAGGCCGTGCGCGAAGTGGCCGCCGGCGGAGAATCCCCACAGGTAGCGGCGCCGGCGGTCGAGGTTGTAGCGCGCCTCCAGGTCGGCGATGGCCGCGACGATGGCGGCCTCGTCGGATGCCAGCCAGCCGCCGGCCGTCGGACCGGAGGCGACCGGCGCCAGGACCAGGAACCCGCTGGCGGCCGCGCGCGCCGACCAGGCATCGCGCACCGTGCGCGCGGCCGGATCGGCCAGCGCCGGGCTGCCCGGCGATCCATGCAGCACCACCACCAGCGGCCATGCGCTGCCCGGGCTGTAGGAGGCCGGTACGTACACGTGGTAGTCGCGCGGGGCCGCGGCGCCCGGCGGCAGGTAGGCGATCGTGCGGGGGCCGGTCGCGAGGTCGGTGGTGCCGCCGCTCGCCTCGGCGGGTTCGAGCGCTTCGACGCCGCTGCGGAACAGCAGTCCCTCGCCGCACGCCGGCGTGCCATCGCGCAGGGCGCCAGCAACAGCGCGAGGCCAGCCAGCCAGGTCGTGCGCGGCGCGGACATGGCCTGCATTGTGGACCCCGCCGGCGGCACCCGCCACCCGCGCCGCTGGACGCCCGCGCGCAGGCGTGCCGATAATCCAAGCCTGCATGGTGGCGCCGCGGCGCCGGGAGGGGGCATGAGCGCTGGCAAGGACCCGTTCCTGCAGTTGGCCGCCGGGGCGCCGATCTTCCGCGAGGGCGAGGCGGGCTCGGAGATGTACATCATCGAGACCGGCACCGTGGACATCCTGCGCGAGAGCCGCGGCGGCGAGCCGCTGGCCACCCTGGAGGCCGGCGACTTCTTCGGCGAGATGGCCGTGCTGGAGGACCAGCCGCGCTTCGCCACCGCGATCGCGCGCACCCCGGTGCGGCTGCTGCGCATCGACCGCGCGGCGTTCGGCGACGTGCTGAGCCAGAACGTCGAGATCGCGATCCGCATCATGCGCAAGCTGACCGCGCGCCTGCGTCGCGCCGAGCAGCGCGCCGGCGAGGCGCACGGCGCGCTGGAGGACTTCCGCAAGCGGCTGGCTGCGCGCGCCG
>JAJTHZ010000190.1 GCA_021299185.1 Lysobacteraceae bacterium
CGGATCGACCCGCATCGATGACATGGAGTCCCGAAGCCGTCCCGGATGACCCCGTCCCACGAAGACCGCCTGGCTGAACTGTTCGACGCCCTCGCCGGCCTCGACGCCGCGGCGCGCGCGCGCGCGCTCGATGCCGCGGGCCTGGAACCGGCCCAGTGCGCCGAACTGGAGGCCCTGCTGGAAGCCGACCGCAGCCAGGACACGCGGCTCGACCGCGCGCTGTCCGGCGCCGCGCTGCGCCTGCGCGACCTCGCCGCCGCCCCGCTGCCGCAGGGGGCGACCATCGGCGCCTGGCGGATCGAGCGTGAACTGGGCGCCGGCGGCATGGGCACGGTGTTCCTCGCCCGCCGCGCGGACGCCGGCGACGAACAGCGCGGCGCGCTGAAACTGCTGCGCGGCTTCCCCACCGAGGAGGGGCGCAAGCGACTGCGCCAGGAGCGCCGCGTGCTGGCCGCGCTGGAGCATCCCTACATCGCGCGCCTGCTCGACGGCGGGGAGACGCCCGACGGCCAGCCCTACCTGGTCATGGCCTACGTCGAGGGCGAGACCGTGACCGCCTTCGCCGCACGGCGTGCGCCCGACGCGGCCGCGCGCGTGGCGCTCATCGACCGCATCGCCGAAGCGGTCGCGCACGCCCACCAGCGCCTGGTCATCCACCGCGACCTCAAGCCGTCCAACGTGCTGGTGCGCGACGACGGCACGCCGCAGGTGCTCGACTTCGGGGTGGCGAAACTGATCGACGCCGCCGGCGACACCGGCGGCACTTCGACCCGCGTCTGGACGCCGGGCTACGCGAGTCCCGAGCAGAAGGCCGGTGCGGCGGTCACCACGGCGGCCGACGTCCACGCGCTGGGCGTGCTGCTCGGCGAGCTGCTCGCCGGCAAACGCCCCGACGGCGCCGCCTGCGAGCCGCCGCTGGCGCCGGCGGCGATCGACGCCGACCTGCGCGGCATCGTGGCCACGGCCAGCGCCGAGGACCCGGCTGCGCGCTATGCCACGGTCGAAGCCCTGCGCGACGACCTGGCCCGCTGGCGCGACGGCCGCCCGGTGCGCGCCGCGCGCGACACCGCGCTGTACCGCGTGCGCAAGTTCGTGCGCCGCCACCGCGGCAGCGTGAGCCTGGTGCTGCTGGTGCTCATCGCGCTCGGCGCCTTCGTGTGGCGGCTCGGCATCGAGCGCGACCGCGCGCTGCAGGCGGAAGCGCTCGCCGAGCAGCGCCTGGTCGCCGCCGAGCAGGCGGCGGACACCGCGCGCGGCACGCTCGATTTCTTCGCCGGCGTGCTGGCCGAGGTGGCGCCCGATCGCACGGCGAGCCGCGCGATCACGCTCGACGACTGGTTGGCCGGCGCGGCGCGCCGGCTGGACCGTGAATTGCCGGCGCAATCCCCGCAGGCGGCGCTGTACGGCGGTTACCTCGGCGTGCTGCAGGCCAGCCTCGGCGACACCGCGGCGGCGCGCGATCGCCTCGAGGCCTCGCTGGCCCAGCTGGAAGCGCGCGGACTCGCCGACGGCGCGATGTACGCCAGCCTCGCCGACCAACTGGCCGGGCAGTTGATGAACAGCGGCCGCACCCAGGACGCCGCGGCCTGGTCGCGACGCGCGGCCACGGCGTGGCGGCGACTGGCCGACGGTGGCGCGGAGAAATTCCGGCGCCATGCGGCGATCGCCGAAGGCTATGCCGACTATGTGCTCGGCGACATGGACGCCGCGGTCGCGTCCTACCGCACGGCCCTCGCCTTGCCGCTGGGCGAGGGCGCCGATCCCGAGGCGCGCGACCTGCGCGCCCAGGCCGCCTACGTGCTCGGCGCGGCGCTGAACACGCTGGGACGCTCCGAGGAAGCGCAGACCGTGCTCGACGACGCCCTGCGCGAACTGGAGGCCAACGGCGGTGGTGCGTCGACGGTGGCGGCCCGCCTGCAGCAATCACGGTCGGAGACCTTGTCCACGCTCGGCCGCAGCGCCGACGCGCTGCTGGCGGTCGATGCCGCGCTGGCGATCGCGGAGGCGATCTTCGGTTCCCGCGGCAGCCTGCGCGTGAACCTGCTCAACCAGCGCGGGGTCGTCCTCAACGACCTCGGTCGATATGCCGCGGCACGCGAGGCGCTCGACGACGCGCTCGCGGCCGCACGGAATGCCGGGGAGCCCGTGCCCGCCGCCATTCGCAGCAACCTGGCCAACGCCTGCGACAGCATCGGCGACAACGCCTGCGCGCGCGAGCAGCTCGAGCAACTGCTCGCCGACCCGCAGGCGCTCGAAGCCCTGCTGCCGCAGCAGCGCCGGCAACTGAAGCAGATGCTGGGCCGCTCGCTGTCCCAGGCCGGCGACTACGACGCGGCGCGCCGGGTCCTCGAGCAGGCCCTCGCCGAGGTGCTGGCGGAAGATGGCGCCACCTCGCCGAACGCCGCGGCCACCCTGATCCACCTCGCACGCAACGACCAGCGCGACGCGCGCTGGGACAGCGCGCTCGACTACGCGCGGCGCACCCGCGAGGCCTATGCGGCCATCGTGCCCGCCGGGCACTACATCTTCCACACCATCGACCGCATCGAGGGCTATGTGGCGCTCGGCCAAGGCCGGCTCGACGACGCCGCGCGCCTGATCGAGGGCTACCACGCCGCCACCGTGGTCGGCGACGGCGCCGATTCGTTCTGGGCCGCGCTGGCTGCGCTCGACCTCGCCGCGCTGCGCCACGCCCAGGGCCGCGACGCCGACGCGCGCGACCTGCTGCGCCGGTACCTGCCGCAAGTCCGCGACACGGTGCTGCCGACCCATCCGGACCGTGCGGCCGGCGAGGCGCTGGCGCGGCGGCTGGGTGGCATCGAGGACGCCGCCGCCGCGCGATGATCGGTTCCGCGACCGGACGGCGTGAGAGGTTCGAAGCAGGCCGCGGATCGCCGCCTGCACGCATCGGAAATCCGCCGTGACCGACCGTCCCGAGGACCTGCTGGCCACCCACTTCGACCGCCTCGTCGCCCTGCCGCAGGCCCAGCGTGCGGCGGCACTCGACGCGCTCGCACTGCCGGCCGCGGAGCGCGCCGAGCTGGAGGCCCTGCTCGCCGCCGACGCGATCGAGGACGCGCGGCTCGAACGCGAGATCGCCGATGCGGCGCAGCGGCTCGGGGAAGCGGTCGACCTCGCGCCCGAGGCCGGCACCCGGATCGGCCCGTGGCGGATCCTGCGCGAGCTCGGCAGCGGCGGCATGGGCACGGTCCTGCTGGCCGAACGCGCCGACGGCGCGGTCGAGCAGCAGGTCGCGATCAAACTCATGCGTGGCTTCCCCACCGAGGACGGCCGGCGCCGCCTGCGCCAGGAACGCCAGGTGCTGGCGCAACTCGACCACCCGCACATCGCGCGCCTGCTCGACGCCGGCGAGGCGGTCGGTGGCCAGCCGTACTTCGTGATGGAGTACGTCGAGGGCGTGCCGGTCACCGTGCATGCCGCGCGTGCCGGGCTCGACCGCCGGGCGCGGATCGACCTGCTCGACCGCGTCGCCGAGGCGGTGGCGCATGCGCACCAACGCCTCGTGATCCACCGCGACCTCAAGCCCTCCAACGTGCTGGTGCGCGCCGACGGCACGCCGAAGCTGCTCGACTTCGGGGTGGCGAAGCTGCTCGAGATCGGTGACAGCGGGGCCGCCACCTCGACGCGCGTGTGGACGCCCGGCTACGCCAGCCCGGAGCAGAAGGCCGGCGAACCGGTCACCACCGCGACCGATGTGTTCGCGCTCGGCGTGCTGCTGCGGGAACTGCTCACCGGCCAGCGCCCGGACGGCGCGACCTGCGATCCGCCGCTGCCCGCGGTACCGGTCGATGCCGACCTCGCCGGCGTGCTCGCCAAGGCCACCGCGGAGGCCACCGTCGACCGCTACCCCACGGTCGAGGCGCTGCGCGACGACCTCGCGCGCTGGCGCGACGGCCGTCCGGTGCGCGCCGCGCGCGACACCGCGCTGTACCGCGCGCGCAAGTTCGTCGGCCGCCACCGCGGCAGCGTGAGCCTGGTCCTGCTGGTGCTGATCGCGCTGGCCGCCTTCGTCTGGCGGCTCGGCATCGAGCGCGACCGCGCGCGCGAGGCCGAGGCGCTGGCCGAGCAGCGCCGCCTGGTGGCCGAGCAGACGGCCACCATCACGCGCGGCACGCTCGTCTTCTTCACCACCCTGCTCGCCGAGGCCGCACCACACCGCACGCTGGGCGAGCCGATCACCCTGCGCGACCTGCTGGCGCGGCTGGAGTCGCGCATCGAGCGCGAGGTGCCCGCCGGCAGCGCGCAGCGCGCGATCCTGCAGGGCTACGCCGGGGCGATCCATGCCGAACTGGGGCAGTACGGCCTCGCGGCGCAGGCGCTGGAACCCGCGCTGGCCACGCTGCGCGAACGCGGGCTCGAGGGCTCGGCGACCTACGCGGGCCTCGCCGGCGCGATGGCACAGGCGATGTTCGACGCGGCCGACCACGCGGCCGCCGCCCGCTGGTCCAGCGAGGCCGCGCGCGCCTGGCGGGCGGCCGCCGGCAACGACGCGGAGACGCAGTCCGCGCGCGCCGAGGCCCAGTCCTGGGACGCCTACGCGGCCTACGTCGGCGGCGACTTCGCCACCGCCGCCGAGCGATTCCGCGAGGCGCTGCGCGAGGCGCCGCCGGTGCCGGGCGATGCGCTGCGCCGCGACCAGCGCGCCGACGACGCCCACCTGCTCGCCGACGCCCTGCAGCGCGACGGGCAGATCGAGGCCGCGCTGGTGGCGGTCGACGCGATGGTCGCCGAGCTCGAAGCCGCCGGTGGCGGACGCACCACGGGCATGCAGCGCCTGCAGCGCGTGCGCGCGGCCGTGCTGGTCGGCCTCGGGCGGGCGGGCGAGGCACTGGACGCGCTGCAGCGCTCGATCGACTTGCACGTGGCGGCCTTTGGCGCCCTGGGCAGCCAATATGAAGGCCTGCTCAACGATCGCGGCAACGCGCTCAAGGAACTGGGCCGCTTCGCCGAGGGGCGTGCCGACCTCGAACGCTCGCTCGAACTGCAGCGCACCGCACCCGGCTTCCAGCCCGGCAGCGACGCCGCCGCGCGCAACAACCTCGCCTCGGTGTGCGACAGCGAGGGCGACTACGAGTGCGCCGTGCGCGAGTTCCGTGGACTGCTGGCCGATGTCGGCGACGGCCTCACGGACGACCAGCGCCGCGCGGTGGTGCAGAACCTCGGCCGCGCGCTGGCGCTGTCCGGCCGCCACGACGAGGCCCGAGCGCTGCTCGAGCAGGCGCTGGCCGGCGCGCGGCAGGCGGGTGCGGCGTTCGACATCGGGGCCAGCCTGCTGCACCTGGCGCGCAACGAACTGCTGGCCGCGCGCTGGGAGGCCGCCACCACGCGGGCCGGCGAGGCGCGCGCCGCCTTCGGTGAGCTGCTGCCGCCCGGCCACTACGTGTTCGCCGGCCTCGACCGCATCGAGGGCTTCGCCGCGCTCGGGCGTGGCGACCTCGCGGCCGCCGCGCCCGCCATCGAGCGCTACCGCGACGCCACGCTCGCCAACGACGGCGCGGGCAGCCTGTGGGCGCACATCGCCGAATGCGACCTCGCGCGCCTGCGCCACGCGCAGGGCCGCGACGACGCCGCGCGCGCGCTGCTGGCCGCCCACCTGCCG
>JAJTHZ010000168.1 GCA_021299185.1 Lysobacteraceae bacterium
CCAAACGCAGGGCACGTGGATTCACCCGCCTGTCCACGATCCGAACCGTCATTTTCCTGATCGCCGGAAAGCTCGACTTCTACTCGGTCAACCCGCATGTCGCTCGCCCGGCATAACCCACTTGAATTTCAACAGACCCATGAAAGAGCGGTCGCCGGGGCGACCAGGCAAGTTCAGAGCCTCGCTCGGAACGATTCTGGTGTTGCCGTTCCAGTGGACTACCTCGAACTCAAGAAACTTCCCGTAAGCTACGGACTCGTCTTGACGAAGGTATCTCAACGGGGGATCGGACTCGCGAAACTCCCGCACCAGGTCAAGGATTGATTTCATGGCCGCCTCCATCTCGGCATGAGCCTGCCGCGCCCTCTAACGAATAGCGTTTATCCGCCGCCGAGGCCGGGAATAGCGTGTCCGGCCGGGGTGCGCCACCGTCCGTGCAGGAGGTCGACCACTGGTGCGAGCAATGACATCGGCTGCACAGGCGGCACCGTGCCTCCCGCGATCATCGCTCCGCGGGTCGCACAAATCACTCATCGCACAGGAGTCCTGACATGTCCCATCGACGCCCAGCCGTCCGCCTTCACGGCGCGCTGTTCGCCACCACGCTTGCCGCTGCCGCCGGCGCGCAGGCTGCCGAATCCGGCGCCTACGCCACCGCGTTGTTCGGCCTTGCCAACCAGTCCGACCAGACGCTCACCTTCTCGGGCTCCGGCGCCGCGCAGTCCGCGGAAGCGGCCCTCGATGGCGGCGGCCTTGCGGGCGCCGCGATCGGATGGCAGTTCGACAATGGCTGGCGCATCGAGGGCGAGTTCGCCTACCAGAGCGTCGACAGCAAAGTCACCGGCTTCAGGCCGCCGGCACCTGCCGGTGACGGAAACTACGCGTCGACCTCGGTGGCGCTGAACGCGATCTATGCGTTCGACCTGTTCGGCTCGCCCAGCACGACCACCTACATCGGCGCCGGCATCGTGCGCCTGACCGAGGTCGACGTGGACTTCGACACGACTGCCGGTGAGCGCTCCTACAGCGGCAGTGGCAGTGGATTCCAGGTCCTGTTCGGCGCGCGCTACGACCTCGGAGAGCGGTGGTTCCTGGATGCCGGCCTGCGATGGCTGCGCGCGTCCTCGCTGGAACTGGATGGCGAGGACGGTGCGCCCGGTCGCATCGAGGCCGATTACGAACCCTGGGCCGCCACCGTCGGCATCGGCTGGCGGTTCTGACGCCCAACCCGGCAGGGCCGCGCGTCCGGGCAGGTGACCGGCGCGCGCCCTGCCGCATCGCACAGGCAATCGCGGCCCGCAGGCGGCCGCACGGTCAGGCGTCAGCTGCCCTCGAAGCCGTCGCTAAACACCACCGGCTGGCCTGGGCCCGCATCCGCCATGCTGGCGACCCGCAACCCGTTCTTGGTTTCCTCCTCGGAGGGTGAGACGGCGCGGACGAAGTGGTGTCCGAGCTGGGTGCCGCCGCTGTCGCCGGTGCTGTAGGACTCGCCGCGGACGGCGAAGGCGGCGCCGCGGAGGGTCTCGGTCCACTCGCCGAGGTTGCCCATCTGGTCGAAGGTGCCCCAGGGGCCAGGGGAGTTCTCGAAATCGCCGACGTTGGTGCGCAGGAAGCCGGGCAGGCTGTAGACGTTGTTCTGGAAGAAGTTGGCGCTGTTGCCGGGGTCGGGGGTGAGCAACTGGTTGCTGGGAGTGGCGTTGCTGCGGGTGGCGAAGGTCCAGTACTTGTTGGCGGCGGTGATGGCGGGGTCGAAATAGGCGGCCTTGTACCACTCGTCCTCGGTGGGCAAAGCGAAGCGGGCGCCGGGGCTGCGCGTGACGGCGAGCAGGGCGGCGTCGGTGGTGGCGCCGTCGAGGGTGTAGGCGCCGCGCTCGGTGGTGGCGGGCCCCTGCGCGCCGATCGGCTGGCCGTTGTGCAGCCAGTTGACGAAGCGCGCGGCATCGCCCCAGCTGATGAAGTTGATCGGCCGGTTGGCGTAATCGGCGGCGACCGCATAGGTGTAGGCGCCGGGGCTGCCGCTGCGCTGGATGCGCGGCCCGGTGGGCCAGGTGGCCATGTCGCCCGGATTGGAGTCGTACAGGCCGTAGGGATCGGCGCGGGCCACCGCGTTGAGGAAGGCGGCGTACTGGCCGGCGGTGACCTCGAAGGTACCGATGGCATAGCGGTAGCCGACGGCGCCGAAGCCGGTGCGGGTGTCGGCGGGATTGCCGGGGCTGTCGACCGGCCGCATGGGCAGGGACACGATCGGGTCGGTGGCGGGCAGCCGGCTGGCGAAGAAGGCCCAGACGACCTCGGCGAACTCGATATCGCGGCTCTGGATGCCCGTCGCCGGGTTGGGCGCCACCAGCACGCTGCGGCTGGGCGTGGCGTGGCCCGCACCGATCAGGCGCCACCACTGCAGCGGATTGGCGCCGGCGTAGTCGAAGCGCTGCGCGGGGCCGCCATCGGTGGGATCGACCTCGACCGTGGACTGGGTCGGGACCGCGCCCTGCAGGCCGTTGATCTGCAGCCAGCGGTCGCGGGTGGCCTCGGCCGAGATGACGCGACCGCGGTTGCAGGCGCCGCCGAGGTTGGCCACGCAGCCACCTGCCC
>JAJTHZ010000041.1 GCA_021299185.1 Lysobacteraceae bacterium
ACCCGGCGCCCGAGCCGCCACAGCGCCTCGGCGACCAGCACCAGCACGGCCAGCGACAGGCCCGCGAGCACCGCGCCGAGCACCGGCAGCGCACCCCAGGCCACGTAGGCCCCGGCGAGCGCCAGCATGACGAGGGCGCCCGGGTGCGGGACGTCGGCGACGAGGCCGAACGCGCCACTCGCGAGACGGAGAATTCGCTGGAACTGCGGACCCGTGACCGTTACCGGAAACTGATCTCGAAGATCGACAAGGCGCTCAGGCGGATCGAGGACGGCGAGTACGGGTTTTGCGAGGAAACGGGCGAGGAGATCGGGATCGAGCGGCTCGAAGCGCGGCCCATCGCCACCCTGTGCCTGGATGCGCAGGAGCGCTGGGAGCACCGCCAGCGGCAGATGGGCGACTGAGGAGAATCCGCAGCGCGCTCAGCGCACCAGCCCGTTGGGCAGCAGCACCGAACCAAGATACAGGTAGACTGTTGTTCCGATTTCGTGCGTGTGCCCGATCGCGAGATACAGCGGACCGAAGCGCGTCTCTACGGCGGTGAAGGCGCTGCCCCCCGCAAAAGTGCGGCCCGCGCGCTCGTAGAACTCGTGCGCGATTTCCAGGGAGCCGCCAACTCGGACCGCCCCACCGAGGGCTGGGGACAAGCGTCCGATCTCGCGCGCCATCACCAATCGCCCGAACCCCAGCTGGTCGACGATCACCGAGTCGGGCGGGGCGCCTGACAGACGCAGGAAACCGCCCAGGCTGAGCGGCAGCGACCTGGCCAGAGAGCCGGTCAGCCCGACGGCGTAGACATGGCCGGACCACGGTCCGCGACTGTAGGCCGCCAGCGCGTCGACCCGCGCCACGTAGCTGTCGACCTGCTCGTCGGGATCGATCCCGAAGCTCTCGTAGCTGGCGATCAGCAATTGGCCGCGGGTGGGAAAGCCCAGCGAATCGAGAGTGTCGTAGGTGAAGTCGGCGAACCTCGATCCGGTGGCGAGGACGATGTCCTCTGCCTCTTCGGGAATGCGCGAGCGCAGACGGAGGTGGCGGCGCTGCACGCCGAGGCGGACCTGGCCCGCCTCCAGCACGCGTACGCCACCCGTCAGCGCCGCGGTACTGCCCAACGCGCTGATCTCGCGCCGCGGCCTGAAGTCGTCGTACAGCACGGCATCGATACTGCGCGTGCCGGCGCGTGCCGAGACGAACCACGGCGAGCCCGTACCCAGTGGCTGGTGCCATTCTGTCTGCACTTCGGCCACTGCACCCACCCGTGCCAGGGTTCGCCACTCGGCACCCCACGAATTGAGGCTGCCGCGCGTGTAGAGGCCGGATACGGTGAAGTCGTTCCGCCGGTCGGCGTCGCTCTCCAACTCGACGCCGAAACGGACCCTCGAGGCGCCCAGCCGCGAGGTCACCGGCAGCAGCACCACGCTTCGCGCCGCGCCGTTGCCATCGATGAGAACGTCGACACGCTCGATCCCGGCCTGTTGCTGCAGGCGCACTGCCGCGTCGCTGACGCGGTCCGGCACGAGCGGATCGCCCACGCGTAGCCCTGCATCGGCGATCGCCCGCGCGGCGGCCTGACCGTCCGCGCCGTCAGGGGTCTCCACGCGCACAGCCGCCGCCACCGGTGGTGCGCTGGTCAGCATGCGCTGAAGGGCACGGCGCCGATCGGTGAAGGCGGTGAACTCCGCGGCGTCGACCGACCACGGCGCCAGCCGCTCGGCCGCCGCGCGGGCCGCCTCCGCCCCCGCCGCGACGCTGCCGGGTACCTGCCCGAAGTCCATGAACTGCACGCCGGTGAGGTCCGGCGTGATCAGCACGTCCCGCGCACTCAGTTCGCGCAGGGATCGTTGGACGTTCTGCTCGGTGAGGATGTTGAGCATCTGCTGGGCCATGCCCAGCGCGCTGCTCAGCGTCTCCCGGCCACCCAGCGGCGTGCCCAGGTTCACCGCGATGACGACCTCGGCCCCGAGCTCGCGCGCCAGCTGCACGGGCAGGTTGTTGACCAGTCCGCCATCCCCAAGCACGCGGCCGTCGACCGTGATCGGTGCGAAGGCGCCCGGTACCGCCATCGAGGCCCGCATCGCGGTGAACAGCGAAACGCCCACCGGCACCACCATGTCCCCGGACAGCATGTCGGTGGCCACCGCGCGATAGGTCAGCGGTAAGTCCTCCACCCGATGCAACACACCGGCCGGCGCCACCTGGCGCAACAGCCTTTCGACCTCCAGACTGCTGAACGCGCCCATCGGCAGGCTGAGACCGTCGCCTCCGACGCCCATCTCGAACCGCGAGGACACCAGGCGGTCCTCCTCGCGCCGGCGGAAGCCGAGATCGTCGCGCGGCGGGCGGTCCTGCAGCACGCTGTCCCAGGGCACCTGTCGGACCAGCGCCTCCAACTCCGCGAGGTCGGCACCGCTGGCGTAGGCGCCGCCGATGACGGCACCGAAGCTGGTGCCCACCACGATATCCACCGGTACCCGCAGTCGCTCCAGTTCGCGCAGGACGCCGAGATGGGCCATGCCGCGAGCGCCGCCGCCGGACAGCACGAGTCCGATGATCGGTCGCGCCGAGGTCGTTCCGGCGGACGGCGCCTGCCCGGCGGAGGTTGCCGCGACGCGCGGATGCTCCGCGCCATAAGCTGGCAGCACGAAGAGGCCTGCCAGCATCGCGGCCTGCGCGATGGTCCGCAACGTGCGACGCGCAACGGCCATCGGACCGCGCCTGGAATCACGGGCGCCGCGCTGGGCGAATGGGGGTCGCGCGGGCAGGCTCATGCTGTCCTTCGTCACGCTGCGCCACTGCCTGCCGGCACGCGCAGGAAATCGGTTTGCGCCAGTCGGACGATGCTGGCCTCCGGGTCCGCGCGCATCAGTTTAGGGAGAAAAAATGCGAGGGGTCAACGCATCCGCCGGGTCGCGCGCAGTCCGCACCCGTGCGCCACCGTCGACCCGCCCGGCGTTGTCGCACTGAGCGGAACGTCGCTGCGGGTAGAACGACAGGTACCGGCGGCGCTGGCCGGTCCCGGGGCGGTGCGATGAAGCGACGGGCGAGGGGCCGGGGATCGAGCGACTCGAGGCCGCCGTCCCGTGTCCGGGCGTGCAGGCGCGCTGGCAGCACTGCCGTGGGCAGAGCGTCGACCGACCCGTCGTCGTGCTGCACGCGTCCTGCGAAACCGCGCTTCGGTGGGGTTTCGCGTTTTTTCGTCGATTGCATCGGGGCGCGCGACCGGCCGGGTGCGTGCCGCGGTCCCGTGACCGGCGGTCCGGGTGCGCCGCGACGGCATCCTTGACATTCGGGATTTACAAGCGTAATCATGAGTTGTGATTACAGGGGTAAACACATGTCGATCAGCGATGCCGAGAGCACGGTGATGGAGGTTCTCTGGCGGCGCTCGCCGTGTACCGCTGAGGAGATCATCGCCGCCCTCGCCGGGACGGTGGACTGGCAGCCCGCAACCATCAAGACCCTCATCAACCGGGCATAGGAAGTTCAAACACCCTTTCCGCGGAGTCTGTCGGATAGGCGACGGCCGCGCAAACGCCCCGTTCGGCGCAAATCGGCGGTCTGCGAGCGGGCCTTGGCCCCGACGGGGGCGCGAAGGCGCATGCTCTCCCGCTCTTTCCCGCCCGCTTACGCCTTTGGCCCGCGCGCACTCCTGCGGGGCATTGCCGCATCGTGCGCCTTGCTTCGCGTTGCCGCGGGCGTCCTGCCAGCCGGCAATCAGGCGGCCTTCGCCGGCGGGCCACGCGGTCCGGGCCGGTAGTGCGCCGCCTCCAGCGCGCCGTGCTTTGCGAAGTGCGCGATGATGGCGCGGATCGCCTTGGGCTCTTCGATGCAGGCCACGATCCGCACCGCACCGCCACAGTGGACGCAGGTGCTCACGTCGATGCCGAACACGCGCTTGAGGCGTTGGGCCCAGGTCATCGAACGGCGGCGCTCGGCGGGCGTGCGGTCGTCCGTGGGCTTGGCGGTCGATTCCGCATCGATGGCAGGACGCCTGCCGCGCCCTGCGGGCGTCAGCTGCGCGCGCAGGTTGGCGTTCGGGGCGAAGATGCCGTGGAAACGCGTGAGGTGGGTACGCGGCGGGGGCACCAGCGCCGCCAGCTTGGCGATGAAGTCGATCGGCTCGAACTCGACGTGCGT
>JAJTHZ010000221.1 GCA_021299185.1 Lysobacteraceae bacterium
AAGCGCATCGACCGCCGCCGGCGGCCACGCCATGGATGGCGTGGCGGGCGTGCGCACCAGGGAAGGTGCGGAGCGGGGAAAAGGTAGCCCGCCAGCCGGCCGTAGGGGAGGGATCTGCGGCGATTGTGTTGGCTGGCGGGCCGAAGGATGGCCGCGCTGGGCGCGGCGCTTCAGACGGGGATCAGGCCGACGGTGCGGACTTCGCGCGCTTGGCGGCTTTCTTGGCCGGTCGCTTGCCCGCGCGCTTGCCGGCCTTGGCCGGTGCGCCACCGAGCGTGCGCACGGCGCGATTCAGTTCCTCGACGCGGTCGATGAGCGCCTGCATCTCGTCGCGGCCGGGCACGCCCAGCTTGCCGAGCGCCCGCGACACGCGGTCCTCGAAGACCTTCTCGAGGCGGTCCCAGGTATCGGTGGCGCGCTCCTTGACCTGCGCGACCGTGTTCTCAACGGCGTCACGCGCCACGTCGACCTTGCCGGTGGCGAAGCGGCGCGTCTTCTGTTCCAGCGTCATGCCCTCGCGCACCAGGCCCTCGAACAGCTTGCCGCCTTCCTCCTGCGCGCGCCCGAAGGCGCCGAGGCCGGCCATCCAGATCTGCTGCGCGGAGTCCAGCAGGGTCTTCGCCTTGTCGGCGGCCGCTTCCGCGGCGGCGTGCGGCTTCTTCTTCAGTTTCGGCTTCGCGGTACCCATGTTCGTACTCCCTCCACCGCGGCCCAGGATGGCCAGCGGAACGAGTGCAGTATCCGCAGCACCGCTAGAGCGATAACACTACCCCGCGCGGCCGCGATTCAGCGCCGGCGACGCCGGCGCGCACGCTTCGCGCCGCGGGTTTCCGCGATCGTCGCCTCGAGGTCGTCGAGCGCGCGGGACAGCCGCGCGATCGGGCGCAGACGGCGCGGCGGCGCGGGTTCCAGGCCGTCGAGCAGCGTGCGCTGGCGGTCCTCGATCACCGCGTCGCGCAGGCGGATGCCGTGGCGCTTGAGCAGCGGCTCGATGACCGCGCGGCGCGTGCGCAGGTCGTCGAGCGTGGAGCGATAGGCGTGTTCGGTCAGCGTGCGCCGGCTGTCGTAGGAGAAGATGTTGGTGAAGAACATCTCCGCGTCGTCGGCGTTGGGTTCCAGCAGCACGAGGTCGGTGCCGGCGTACTGCGTGCGGTACTTCTCCAGCCCCACCTGCATGCGCGACTTCAGCAGGGTGCGGAAGGTCTGCGACAGCACCATCGGCAGGCCGGAGTCGATCAGGCTGCGCGGCACGGCGCGGCCCTGCTGCTGCGCGAGGCTGGCGTCGAACGGCACCAGCGGATTGAGGCCGAACACGAGGTCGACGTCCTCGTCCATCGCCACCGAGGCGTGCAGCGTGCGGCGCAACGCGCCGTCGACGTACCAGCGCCCGTCGATCTCGACCGGCGGATACAGGCCGGGCAGGGCGGCGCTGGCCTGCACTGCGCGCGAGATCGGCACGTGGTCGTACCCGCGGGCGCCGAAGCGGGTGGTCGCGCCGTTGTCGAGGTCGACCGCGATCACGAACAGCTTGCGCGGCAACTGACGGAAATCGTTGCTGCGTCCGTGCGCCTCGAACACGTGGCGCAGGAACCGTTCGACCGCCTCGTTGTCGAACAGCCCGGTGGGGATCAGCGCGCCGAAGCGCCCGATCAGGTCGCTCCAGTTGGTGTCCAGCGGGCGGGTGGCGACGTCGCCGAGCCACTGCAGCAGGGCGCGCGGCAGCGCCGCGGCGCGGCGCGCGTACTCGAGGAAGGCCGGGCGCAGGAAGGTCTCGGGCCGGAAGCGCACCGGGCGCGAGTCGCCGGTGATGAAGATGCGGCACATCTCCGCCGTGGACAGGCCGTTGGCGAGCCCGGCGGCGAGGAAGGAGCCGGAACTCACGCCGACGTAGACGTCGAGCCGCGTGAGGTCGATCCCCTCGAGGGCGTCGTCGAGCGCGCGCAGCGTGCCCAGTTCGTACATCCCGCCGATCGGCCCGCCGCCGGCGATGGCGATGCCGATGCGGCTGCGCGGCTTGCGCCGTTGCGGGCGCGGGGCCTCCTGGACGACGAGCATGCGATGTTCCGGGTCCGACGCGGGACGCGCATTCTAGCGCGCCGCCTCCACCCCGCGCCCACGCACGAAAGTCGGGGGCGGTTTAGCATTGGCGTTTCCGTGGATCGTGCGCCAGGGGGCGCGATGAGCCGCAGCAAGACCGTCCAGCGCCTCGAGGACATCGCCACCCGCCTGCGCGCCGCGCGCGATCCCGAGGCCGAGCCCGCCAACGCCTCGCCCGTGCTGCGGCGCCTGCGCGCCTGGCAGGCCGCGCGCCTGGGGCAGACCTTCGCCGACCTGCGCGCCTCGCCGCGCCACCGGCAGGCGGCCGATTTCTTCCTGACCGACCTGTATGGCGAGCAGGACGTGTCGTGGCGCGACCGCGATCTCGCGCGCATGATGCCGACCCTGGTGCGCTGGCTGCCGGAGGCGATGCTCGGCACGGTCTGCGACGCGCTGGAACTGGACTGGCTCAGCCACCGTCTCGACCTGCGGGTGGCCATCGCACTGGACGGCGAGCCGAAGCGTGCGCCGGCGATCCGGATCGCCTCGTACGCCGCGGCCTACCGCGCGGCGGGCACGGCGGCCGAGCGCGAGCGGCAGATCGACCTGCTGATGGCGGTCGGGCGCGAACTGGACCACATCGTGCGGGTGCCGCTGGTGTACGCGGTGCTCAAGCTCGCCCGCGGGGCCGCCGGCCGGGCTGGCCTTGCGAGCCTGCACTCGTTCCTCGAACGCGGCTTCGCGGCGTTCCGCGCGATGGGTGGCGCGGACGACTTCCTGCGCATCATCGAGTCACGCGAGCGGGAGACGGCGCGACGCCTGTTCGCCGGCGACGCCGAGCCCTTCGGCGCGGGATTCGTCGAGCCGCGCCCCGGCGCCTGAGGGCACGAGCGGGGTGGTTCAGCCGAACTCCTTGTCCAGCACGCGGTGGATCTCGGACTCGACCGCGGCCTGGATCGCCAGCAGGAGGAAGCTCAGGTGCGCCTTGACGTGCACCAGGCCGTCCTGCAGGGCGATGGTCCCATGCACGCCGGGGCGCTCGAAGTGCAGCACGCTGCCCTTCCAGCCGTACTCGACGTCGAACTTGGCGGCGATCTGGCGCGCGACCTTCTCCACCGATTTGCGCGCTTCCGCGCTGCTCTTGCCGTGCTTGCGGGCGATGTCGATGCTGGGCATGGTCCGGTGGGCTCCGGCGTGCGGGTGGAAGCGCGGTGGGTGCGCCGTGGGGTCCTTCTGGCATGATGCCACGGGACGCGGGGGAGGCGATGATGCGAACCATCCTGGCGCTGGCGGCGGCGATCGTGCTGCTGGCCGTGGGCGCGGCGCACGCGGGCACGGTCCGCGGCACGCTGGTCCTGTACTCGGAAGGCAAGCCGCTGCGCGCGGCCGAGGCGGCCGAGGCGGTGATCTGGTTCCGTCCGCGCAGCGCCGTGGCGCTGCCGCCGCCGGGCGAGCCGGCCGTGATGCTGACCCGGCGCAAGCAGTTCCATCCGCGGGTGCTGGCGGTGCCGGCAGCCCATTCGGTGCGCTTCCCGAACGAGGACCCGATCCTGCACAACGTGTTCTCCACCTCGACCGACAACGCCTTCGACGCCGGGCTGTACGGCACCGGCGAGGGCGTGGTGCACGCGTTCCGCAATCCCGGCCTGGTCAAGGTGTACTGCAACGTGCACCACTCGATGTTCGGCTTCATCGTGGTGCTCGACACGCCGTTCCACACGCGGGCCGGGGTGGACGGTTCGTTCCGGCTCGACGGCCTGCCGGCGGGGGAGGGCGAACTGGTGGTCTTCCACGACCGCGCCCGGCCGTGGCGGCGCACGCTCGACGTGGCGCAACCCGCGGCGCTGGAGATCCGTCTCGACCTCGACCGGCGGCGCGTGCCGCCGCACATGAACAAGTTCGGACGTCCCTACGGAGCCCGACCCGATGAACGAAGCTACTGAGCCGCGGCCGGGGTTCCGCCTGCCGCTGGCGACCGCGGTCTTCCTGCTGTGCGCGGTGCTGCTGGGGCTCGGCCTGGGGGCGGCGATCTGGTTCACCTGGGACCGCGGCGCGCGCATTGCCGAGCGCGCGGTGCAGGAGCAACTCGCGGTGTCCGCGGCCGTGCAGCAGGAACTCACCGCGCGGCGCCTCGAGGAAGTGGAGTTCAAGGTGCAGCTGATCGCCGCCGACCCCAGCTTCGTCAAGTACGTCAGCGACGCCTGGGGCGGCGGTCTGGGACTCGGTGGCGACCTCGGGCTGGACAGCGCCTCGATCAACGACTTGCTGCGCGAGCGGCAGGAATCGGTCGGCTTCGACCTCGGCCTGATCACCGACCCGGACGGGCGCGTGCTTGCCCGCACCGACCAGGCCGAAGCCTTCGAGGCCTCGCTGGCCGAGGATCCCTTCATGGCCTCGGCGATCGGCGAGGCCCGCCCGATCAGCGGGTTCTGGCGCGAGGGCGGCGCGCTTTACCAGGCGGCGGCCTGGCCGCTGGACCTCGACGGCGACCTGGTCGGCTTCATGCTGGTCGCGCTGCGGGTCGACGACGCGCTGTCCGGACGGGTCGGGCGCGCCAGCGGCGCCGACGTGGCGTTCCTGCTGCCCGAGGGCGACGCGCTGCGACTGATCGGCACCTCGCTGGAAGGCGAACGGCGGCTGGCGCTGGAGGCCGCGCTGTCCGCCGATCCCGCACTGGCTGCCGCGCTGCGTGGCGGTGGCGCGCAGGCCTCGCTGCCGCTGCGCCTCGGCGCCGAAGCCTGGACCGCGGCGGTGGCGCCGGTGGACCCGGCGGGAGGCGCCCAGCTCGGCGCGACCCTGCGGCTGGCGTCGGCGGACCGCGCGTCGGCCGGCTACCGCGAGCTGCTCGACCTGCTGCTGCTCGCCGCCGGTGGCGTGCTGGTGATCGCCGTGCCCTTTTCGTACCTGCTCGCGCGCACCACGTTGCGACCGCTGTCGACGATGGCGCGCGCCGCGACCGCGGCGGCCAACGGCGACTACCGCACCCGCATCGGCATCCGCGGACGCGACGCGCTCGCGGAGCTGTCGCAGGCGTTCGACACCCTGCTGTCGGACCTGCGCGAAAAGAGCGACATCCAGGGCTACGTCTCCAACCTGTCGCGCTTCCTGCCCGATCCTGCCGCGGATGCGCCGACCGGGCGCTCGTTCGTCACCCAGCCCGACGCCAACCCGGGCGCACCCGGCGAGGCACCGCGGCGTGGCCCGGCGCTGCTGCTCGCGCTGGACCTGCGCGGGCTCGCGCGGCTGCCGGAAGGCGGACCGGAGGCGCCGCTGGCGTCGGCTGCGGAGCGCGCGCGCGATCTGCTGTCGGCGGCGACCGCGCAGTCCGGACGGCTGGTCGCGCACGCCGGCGCGCGGCTGACCTTCGCCTTCGATTCGGCGGATCGGCTGGCGCGCGCGCTGGCGGTCGCGCGCGAGGCCCTGCGCGACGATCCGGCGACCGCGGGGGCGCTGCTCGAGGGCGATGTCGTGGCCGGAACGCTCAAGGTCGGCCGCGACAGCCAGCGCGTGCTGCTGGGTGCGCCGGCGCACCAGCTCGACCGGCTGGTGGTGGAGGCCGGCGCGGGACGCGTGCTGCTGCCGAAGTCGCTGGGCGAGGCGGCGCGCGGGCTGCTCGGCGGGATCACGGTGCCGGTGCAGCAGGGTGCGGCCAGCGGCAAGCCGTTCTACGCGCTCGACGCCGCGTCCCTGGCGCCCCTGGCCGCGCCCGCGCGCGTGGTCGACGATGGCGAGGGCATGCGCACGGTCGAGCAGCCGGTCGCCGCCACGCCGGCGCCGCGCACGGCGCGCTCGGCCGAACTGGCGGCAGGCACGCGGCTCGGTGGGCGCTACGACATCCTCGGCGTGCTCGGCGCCGGCGGGATGGGTGTGGTCTACAAGGCGCGCGACATCGAGCTCGATGACGTGGTCGCGCTGAAGATGCTCAAGCCCGGTGCGCTGTCGGACCCGGAGCAGATCGAACGCCTCAAGAGCGAGATCCGGCTGGCGCGCAAGATCACCCACCCCAACGTGCTGCGCACCTTCGACTTCGGCGAGGTCGAAGGCCGGCCCTACATCTCGATGGAATACGTGCGCGGCATGACGCTGCGCTACCTAATCAAGCAGGCGGGGCGGATCCCCTATTCGGCGGCGCTGCGGATCGCGCGCCAACTGTGCGCGGGCCTGGCCGCCGCGCACGAGGTCGGCGTCCTGCACCGCGACATCAAGCCGGAGAACCTGATCCTCGAGTCCAGCGGCAACGCCAAGCTGATGGACTTCGGGATCGCGCGGCCGATCCAGCAGCGCGCCGACTCGGGCCTGACCCAGCCCGGCATGTTCGTCGGCACGCCGGCCTACTCGGCCCCGGAGCAGATCGCCGGCATGGCGGTCGACGAGCGCGCCGACGTCTATGCCAGCGGCGTGCTGATGTGCGAGATGTTCTGCGGCAAGGTGCCGTTCGAGAGCAGCAACACGATGGAGATCTACCTCGCGCGGATGCAGCAGGAGCCGATCCGCCCCTCGCAGTGGTGGGCCGAGATTCCGCCGCCGCTGGAGGCGGTCATCCTGCGCTGCATCCAGCGCGAGCCGAGCGCGCGCTTCCAGAGCGCGACGGAACTCGGCACCGCCCTCTCGGGCTTGCGTGCCTGAGCGGTTGACACCCATTAATCAAAGAGTTACATAGGCAACTTGAAGCGGATTCTCGTCCGCGCCTGGAGCCTGCATGTCCGGTCTCGCCCGCTACGCCTGCGCGCTGGCGCTGGCTCTGCTGGCGCCTTCCTGGGCCCATGCGCAGGCCGGCGACGGCTTCGACTACGACCCGTCCGCCGCCGAGGGCGCCCACCTGTCGTGGTTCTCGAACCTGCTGTTGCGCGGCGACTGGGCACGCGACCTGCCGCAGAACCTGCCCGACGAGCAGCGCGGCATGGCGCGCCTGCGCGCCGGCCTGCTGTGGCTGCCGGATGACGCCTGGGAAGTGGCCGCGGCACTGGAGGCCTCGCGCGGCAGCGACAGCGCGCGCATCGTGCGCCTCGCGCACGACAACCACCGCACCAACGACCTCAACGTCGACCTGCTGTACGTCAAGCGGCGCTTCGGCGATCAGGGCAGCGTGACGCTCGGCAAGCAGGGGCTGCCGCTCGACTTGACGCCGATGGTCTGGGACCCCGAGGTGCGCCCGGTCGGGCTGGCGGTCGAGCACTCGATCGCGGTCGGCGACTTCGATCGCGTGGTGCTGGCCGGCGGCGCGTGGCTCGGCGACCACCTGTACGGCGACACCTCGCGCCTGCTGGCGCTGCAGGCCGGCTGGCGCCTGCGCGAGGGGGCGCCCCACAGCGGCGGCATCCTGCTGTCGCTGCTCGCCTTCGACGAACTCGACGACCTGGTGCGGGGCGGGCTGGCGCGCAGCAACCGGGTGGTCGGCGGGCGCTTCGACAGCGACTTCCGCCTCGCCGACCTGCAACTGGCCTACGACACGCGCATCGCCGGCGCGCCGCTGCGCACGCGCATCGACCTGGTGCGCAACCTCGGCGCCGACCGCGACCGCGACGGCGCGCGCGGCAGCGTCGTGTGGGGCGATGCCCGCGAGGCCGGCGCGCTCGAACTGGGCTTCTCCTACCAGCGGGTGCAGCGCGACGCCGTGCTGGCGGCCTTCAACTCGGAGGACTGGTGGTTCCACAGCGCGATGCGCGGTGCGATGCCGTGGATCGGCTACGGCATCGACGACACCTGGCGCGTGCAGCTCGCGCTGTTCCTCGAGCGCGCCGACGGCCGCGCCGAGGACACCGAGCGCGCGCTGCTCGACCTGCGGGCGGACTGGTGAATCGCGGCCGGCCGTCGCGAGGGCTTGTGCTAAAGTCCGGCGCAGGGGATGGGCGGGGTATCGCGTGCGCCTGAGCTTTCCGAAGGGTGAACATGCCGACGTGATCGTCGCCCCGGGCGAGACCACGATCGGAGCGGCGAGCGACAACGCCGTGGTCGTGCGCGTCGGCGGCGTGCAGTCCCACCATGCGACCATCCTCGCCGACCTGCGCGGATTCACGCTGCTGGTCCGCGACCCCGGCGCCCGCACCCACGTCAACGCGCGGCCGGTCCGCGAGAAGGCGATCCTGCGCCTCGGCGACGTGGTCAGCGTCGACTCGGTGAACATCGTGCTCAAGCCCGACAGCGACGCGGCGATCGAACCCGCGCCGCCGGCGGACGGAAACGGGGCAGGCGCCATGACGGACCCGGAAGGCAACATCGAGACCCGCTACAGGGTGTCGCCGCCGCGCGCAGTGCTGCGCGGCGTGTCGGGACCTTACTTCGGCAAGGTCATCCCGATCCACGGACGGCTCGAGATCGGTCGCGGGCCGGAGTGCGGGCTGGTGCTCGACGAACCGGAGATGTCGCGTCGCCACGCGATGATCGAGGTCAGCACCCACGAGATCTACCTGCGCGACCTCGGCTCGGCCAACGGCACCTTCGTCAACGGCGTGCAGGTGCGCGACGCGGTGCTCTATCCCGGCGACCAGATCGCCTTCGATCGCAATCGCTTCCTGGTCGAGGCGCCGGGCATGGCGCCGCGCCGCAACGAGCCGCGCACGCCGACCGCCATGCCGGCGGTCGAGCGGGCCCCGCAGGTCACCCAGACCATGCGCGCGATCCGCGTCGACGATCCGCCGCCCGTGGCCGAGCCCGTGGCGGACGAGGGCCGGTCGGGTGGCTGGAACCCGTGGGCACTGCTGGCCGCGGCGGTCCTCATCGCCGGCGCCTTCGCGCTGTTGATCCTCGGATTCCGCTGATCGCGGCCTGCGCCGCACGGCGCGGGCAGGCGCGTTTCGCGCGATTCCATGCTGCGTTGCCGCATGCTAACGTCGGGCGTTCATCGTCCGGAGATGTCCCGTGTCGCGCGCCTACAACTTCAGCCCCGGCCCGGCGGCCCTGCCGGAACCCGTCCTGCGGCAAGCGCAGGAGGAGATGCTCGAGTGGGGCAAGACGCGATCCTCGGTGATGGAAGTCAGCCATCGCGGCAAGGAGTTCATGGCCCTGGCCGAGCAGTCCAAGCGCGACCTGCGCGAGCTGATGGCCATCCCGGACCACTACAAGGTGCTCTTCCTGCAGGGCGGCGCCACCACCCACTTCGCCCTGCTGCCGATGAACTTCGCGCGCGGCGGCAGCGCCGACTACGTGGTCACCGGGGCCTGGGGCGAGAAGGCAGCGAGGGAAGCCAAGCCCGCCTGCGCGGTGCGGATCGCGGCCAGCAGCGAGTCCGATCGCTATTTCCGCATCCCCGAGCGCGCGGGGTGGGACCTCGACCCGAACGCGGCCTACGTGCACATCACGCCGAACGAGACGATCGGCGGGGTGGAGTTCCACGACGAGCCGGACGTCGGTGCGGTGCCGCTGTTCGCCGACATGTCGTCCAACATCCTTTCGCGCCCGATCGACGTGTCGAAGTACGGCGTGATCTACGCCGGCGCGCAGAAGAACATCGGCGCTTCCGGCCTGGTGCTGGTGATCGTGCGCGAGGACCTGCTCGCGCGCTGCCCCGCCGACCTGCCGCAGATCCTCAACTATGCCGCGCACGCCAAGGAAGGGTCGCTGCTGAACACCCCCAACACCTTCGGCTGGTATCTCGCCGCGCTGGTGTTCCAGTGGCTCAAGCGCGAGGGCGGGATGGCGGCCATCGGCGCGCGCAACGCGGCCAAGGCGAAGCTGCTCTACGACTACATCGACGGCAGTGGCTTCTACTCGAACCCGATCGACAAGGCGGTGCGCTCGCGGATGAACGTGCCCTTCGTGCTGCGCGACGCGGCGCTCGACGAGCCGTTCCTGAAGGAAGCCGCGGCTGCCGGCCTGCTGGCGCTCAAGGGGCATCGCGCGGTCGGCGGCATGCGTGCGTCGATCTACAACGCGATGCCGCTGGAGGGCGTGCAGGCGCTGGTCGACTTCATGCAGGACTTCGCGCGGCGGCATGGGTGAGTGCGGTTGCACCGGCCGCGCGAACGCCCGGCAGGACGCCGGGTCGGTGAGGCGCGCCAGGGAGCGTGGCGGGTACCGAAACCGATCGAGGCCACCCGGGCGCGAGCCAGCGTCATCCGCCATCCGGCAGACCCCATGTACGTGATCAAGACCCTCAACGGCATCAGCGAAATCGGCCTCCGCCGGCTGCCGCGCGGCGTCTACACCGTCGCCGACGAGATCGCCGAGCCCGACGCGCTGCTGGTGCGCTCCGCCGACCTGCACAGGATCGACATCCCGTCCAGCGTCAAGGCCATCGGTCGCGCCGGCGCGGGCACCAACAACATCCCGGTGGCGGAGATGTCGCGTCGCGGCGTGGTCGTGTTCAACACGCCGGGTGCCAACGCCAACGCGGTGAAGGAACTGGTGCTCGCCGGCATGCTGCTTTCGGCCCGCAACCTGGCCGAGGCGCTGGCGTTCACCGCCACGCTGGGCGAGCGCGCCGACCCGGAGGCGGCGATGGAGTCGGACAAGAAGCGCTTCGTGGGCACTGAACTCGCGGGTCGGACGCTCGGCGTGGTCGGTCTCGGCGCGATCGGCGTGAAGGTGGCCAACGCCGCGCGTGCACTCGGCATGCGCGTGTTCGGCCTCGATCCGCACATGACGGTCGAGGGTGCATGGCAGCTCTCGTCCGACGTGGTGAAGGCGGGCAGCCTGGCAGAACTGTACGCCGCGTCCGACTACGTCTCGTTCCACGTCCCGCTCAACGACGCCACCCGCGGCCTGTTCAACGACGCCGCGCTCGGGGCCGCGCGACACGGCGTGGTGCTGCTCAACTTCGCCCGCGACGGCGTGGTCGATGCGGGGACCTTGCGCCGCGGGCTCGCCGAGGGCCGCATCGCGCGCTACGTCACGGACTTCCCCAAGGTCGAGTTCGCCGACGATCCCCGGGTGATCGCCCTGCCGCACCTCGGGGCGTCCACGCTGGAGGCGGTGGAGAACTGCGCGATCATGGTGGTGGACCAGGTGCGCGACTATCTCGAGCACGGCAATGTCGCCAATGCCGTGAACTTCCCGACCACGCGGATGGCGCGCGCCGGGCAGGCGCGGGTGTGCGTGGCCAACCGCAACGTGCCGAACATGATCGGCCAGTTGTCGAACGTGCTCGGCAACGCCGGGATCAACATCGCGCAGATGCACAACGCCTCGCGTGGCGACCTGGCCTACAACCTGGTCGACGTGGAGACGGCGGTGCCGGAGCAGGTGGCGCGCCAACTGGGCGCCATCGAGGGCATCCTGTCGGTGCGCATCGTCTGAGCCGCGACCGCGGGTGCCCGACGCCCGTACACTGGACCCCCCATGAGCCGCCGCAAGACGCCCCCCAACCCCGCCAAGGCCGCTGCCACTGACCTCGCCGCGGTGCGCGCGCGCATCGACGCCATCGACCGCCAGATCCAGGAACTGATCCAGGAGCGTGCGCGCTTCGCGCAGCAGGTCGGCAGGGCGAAAGGCCCGCTGAAGGCGGCCGTGGACTACTACCGCCCCGAGCGCGAGGCGCAGGTCCTGCGGATGGTCATCGAGCGCAACCAGGGGCCGCTGTCGGTCGAGGAGATGGTGCGCCTGTTCCGCGAGATCATGTCGTCCTGCCTCGCACAGCAGGAGCCACTGAAGATCGCCTTCCTCGGCCCCGAGGGCACGTTCTCCGAGCAGGCGGTGATGAAGCACTTCGGGCAGGCCGCCCGGCGGCTGCCGCTGTCGGGCATCGAGGAAGTGTTCCAGGAAGTCGAGGCCGGCCACGCCGATTTCGGCGTGGTGCCGATCGAGAACTCGGGCGAGGGCGCGGTGCACTCCACGCTGGACATGTTCTTCGCCTCGCCGCTCAAGGTCTGCGGCGAGATCGAGCTGCGCATCCACCAATTCCTGCTCTCGCGCAGCGGCGAGCTGCGCGCGATCGAGCGCGTCTATTCGCACCCGCAGTCGCTCGCGCAGTGCAAGGCCTGGCTGCGCGCGAACCTGCCGAAGGCCGAGCGCGTCCCGGTGTCGAGCAATGCCGAGGCCGCGCGCCGCGCGCGCAATGCCGACGACGCGGCCGCCATTGCCGGTGCGGCCGCCGGCGCCGTCTACGGCCTGAAGGTGGTCGATGGTCCGATCGAGGACCGTGCCGACAACACCACCCGGTTCGTGGTCATCGGGCGCGAGCTGTTCGCGCCGTCTGGGCGCGACAAGACCTCGCTGCTGGTCGCCGCGGGCGATCGGCCGGGGACGTTGTTCAAGCTGCTCGAGCCGCTGGCGCGGCGCGGGGTCAACATGACCAAGATCGAGTCCCGCCCCAGCCGCCAGGGCAAGTGGCAGAACGCCTTTTTCATCGACGTCGAGGGACACGTCGAGGACCCCGCGCTGCAGCAGGTGATCGCCGACCTCGGGCCGTTCGCGGCGCAGGTCAAGATCCTCGGCAGCTACCCGGTGGCGGTGTTGTGAGCGGCTTCGCGCCACGCCCGACCGGTCCGGTCGCCGCGCTCAAGGCCTACGATCCCGGCCACGACCTGCCGGCGCTGCGCGCGCGCGCGGCGCCCGCGGCGCTGGCCGAACTGGGCTCCAACGAGAACCCGCTCGGGCCGCCGCCGGCGGTGCTGGACGCGCTGCACAGGCTGCCGGTGGCCGAAGTGTTCCGCTACCCGGACCCGCTAGGGCTCGCGCTGCGCCGCTCGCTGGCGGCGCGCCTCGACGTCGATCCGTCGATGATCGCGTTGGGCAATGGATCGCATGAACTGCTGATGTTGTTGGCGCAGTGCTTCGTCGCCCCGGGCGACGAGGTGGTGTTCAGCGAGTTCGGCTTCGCGGTGTTCCCGATCGGCACCGCGGCGGTCGGTGCCACGCCCGTGCGGGTGCCTGCGCTGCCGCGGGCAGGCGACGCGCCGCGCGGCCACGACCTCGCCGCGCTCGCTGCCGCCGTCGGTCCCGGCGCGCGGCTGGTGTTCGTCGCCAATCCCAACAACCCGACCGGCACCTGGTTCACGCGCGATGCGCTGCGCGAGTTCCTGCGCACGATCGACCCGCGCGTGCCGGTGGTGGTCGACGAGGCCTACCACGAGTACGTCGATGATCCGGCGGTGGGCTCGGCGGTCGAGCTGCTCGCGGCGTTCCCTAACCTGGTGGTGACGCGCACCTTCTCCAAGGGGTACGGGCTGGCCGGCCTGCGGGTCGGCTACGCGGTCGGCGACCCCGCGACCATCGATGTGCTCAATCGCCTGCGGGAGTCGTTCAACGTGAATGCGGTCGCGCTGGAACTGGCGCGGATCGCGCTGGATGACCCCGGACACCTGGAGCGCGTGCGCGCGTTCAACCGCGATCAGCGGGCGCGGCTCGCCGCCGGGCTCGCCGCGCGCGGGCTGTTCGTGCATCCCTCGATGACCAATTTCGTGCTGGTCGACTTCGACCGCCCGGCGGCGCCGATCGAGGCGCGCTGGCTGGCGCGCGGCGTGGTGGTGCGCCCGATGGGCGGCTATGGGCTGCCGACCTGCCTGCGCATCAGCGTCGGCGCGGTGGCGGAGAACGACCGCCTGCTCGCGCACCTCGACGAGGCCCTGTCGTGAGCGGCGTGCGGCTGGATTGGCTCGCTCGTCCCGCGGCCGGCCCGCTGCGCGGGCGCGTGCGGGTGCCCGGCGACAAGTCGATTTCGCACCGCGCGATGATGTTCGGCTCGCTGGCCGAGGGCGTGACCGAGGTGTCGGGCTTCCTCGAGGGCGAGGACACGCTGGCCACCGCGGCCGCGTTCCGCGCGATGGGGGTACGCATCGATGCCGAGGGACCCGGGCGGCGGATCGTGCATGGCGTGGGCCTGCACGGCCTGCGCGCGCCGGCGGGTCCGCTGGACCTCGGCAACTCCGGCACCGGGATGCGGCTGATCGCTGGCCTGATGGCCGGGCAGGCCTTCGCCACCGAACTGGTCGGCGACGAGTCGCTGTCGCGGCGACCGATGAAGCGGGTGATCGAGCCGCTGCGCCGGATGGGCGCGGTGGTCGAATCGCGCGAGGGCGGGCTGGCGCCGCTGCGCATCGCGCCCGCGCCCGATGGGCTGGTCGGCATCGACTACGCGTCGCCGGTGGCCAGCGCGCAGGTCAAGTCCTGCCTGCTGCTGGCCGGGCTCTACGCGCGCGGCACCACGTCGGTCACCGAGCCGCACCGCACGCGCGACCACACCGAACGCATGCTGCGCGCCTTCGGCGCCGAGGTGCGGGTCGCGGGCAACACCGCCTCGCTGGACGGCGGGCAGCGACTGCGCGCGACCGCGATCGAAGTGCCGGCCGACGTGTCCTCCGCCGCGTTCTTCCTGGTCGCGGCGAGCCTCGTGCCCGGCAGCGACCTGCTGCTGGAATCGGTCGGCCTCAATCCGCTGCGCGACGGCGTGGTACGTGCGCTGCGCCTGATGGGGGCCGACATCACGGTGCAGAATCCGCGCACGCTGGGCGACGAGCCGGTGGCCGACCTGCGGGTGCGCCATGCCGCCCTGCAGGGGATCGAGGTCCCCGAGGCCCTGGTCCCGGACATGATCGACGAGTTCCCGGTTCTGTTCGCCGCCGCGGCGCTGGCGCGCGGCACCACGGTGGTCCGCGGCGCGGCCGAACTGCGGGTCAAGGAGAGCGATCGTATCGCGGCGATGGCGGCGGCCTTGCGCGCGCTCGGCGCGCAGGTCGACGAGACGCCCGACGGAGCGGTGATCACGGGCGGCGCGCTGTCCGGCGGGCGCATCGACAGCCTGGGCGACCACCGCATTGCGATGGCCTCCGCGGTCGCCGCGCAGGTTGCCGGCGGGCCGGTGTCGATCGAAGACTGCGCCAATGTCGCCACCTCGTTTCCCGGTTTCGTCGGCCTTGCCGCCGCGGCGGGATTCGACCTTTCCGAAGCCCGCTGAGGACCGCGATCCCGATGCACCCGAACCGCGTGCCCGTGCTGACCATCGACGGCCCCAGTGGCTCCGGCAAGGGCACCATCAGCCGGGCGGTCGCCGAACGGCTGGGCTGGCACTTCCTGGATTCCGGGGCCCTGTACCGGGCCGCGGGGCTGGCGGCGTCGTGGGCCGAGATCGCGCTGGATGACGCCGACGCCCTGGCGCGGTGCGCCCGCGACGTCGAGGTCCGTTTCGAGGACCGTCCGGGCGACGACCCGCTGGTCTACGTCAACGGGGTCGAGTCCAGCGCCGAACTGCGTACCGAGACCTGCGGCGCGACCGCCTCGGCGATCGCCGCCCTGCCGGCGGTGCGGGCGGCCCTGGTCGACAAACAGCGCGATTTCCGCCGCCCGCCGGGCCTGGTGGCCGACGGTCGCGACATGGGCACGGTGATCTTCCCGGACGCCGGATTGAAGGTGTTCCTGACGGCCAGCGCCGAGGAGCGCGCCGAGCGCCGGCATAAGCAGTTGAAGCAAAAGGGATTGGAGGTTAATATGCCCGCCCTTTTGCGCGACATCCTCGCGCGCGATGCCCGCGACGCCCAGCGTCCGGTGGCACCGACCAGGCCCGCCGACGACGCGGTCCTCCTCGATACCACCGGCACGCCGATCGATGCGGTGGTCTCGAAGGTTCTGGCGCTGGCCGCGACGGCCTGGCCGACCCGCTGACCCCGCCGGCGCCACGCCGCACAGCGCAGTCCACGAAAGGGCCGCCATCCCGCGAGGGGTGGCGGCACGGGTTCCCGCCGGCGCGAGGCCGCGCGGGTTGTGTCCAACGGCGCGCGAGCGCCACAGCAGGTGGAAGCACGGACCGGACCTGGGCCGATCCCCGGCCACGCGGCACCGTCTTCCGAGTCAACCGGGAACCAACATGACTGAGAGCTTTTCCGAACTTTTCGAGCGCAGCCAGGCGATCGCCAAGCTGAAGCCGGGCACCATCGTCAGCGGCATCGTGGTCGAGATCCGCTCCGACGCCGTCGTCGTCAACGCCGGACTGAAGTCCGAGGGCATCGTGCCCATCGAGCAGTTCCGTAACGAGCGTGGCGAACTGGAAGTGGCGGTCGGCGACGAGGTGAAGGTCGCGCTCGATGCGCTGGAGGACGGGTTCGGCGAAACGCGCCTGTCGCGCGAGAAGGCCAAGCGCGCCCTGGTCTGGGACGAGCTGGAAGACGCGCACCAGAACAACGCCACCGTGACCGGCCGCATCAGCGGCAAGGTCAAGGGCGGCTTCACCGTCGACATCAAGGACGTCCGTGCGTTCCTGCCGGGCTCGCTGGTCGACGTGCGCCCCGTGCGCGATCCGGTCTACCTCGAGGGCAAGGAACTCGAGTTCAAGATCATCAAGCTCGACCGCAAGCGCAACAACGTGGTGGTCAGCCGCCGCGCGGTGGTCGAGAGCGAGTTCTCCGAGGAGCGCGAGAAGCTGCTCGAGCGCCTGCAGGAGAACGCGGTCGTCAAGGGCGTGGTCAAGAACCTCACCGACTACGGTGCGTTCGTCGACCTCGGCGGCATCGACGGCCTGCTGCACATCACCGACATGGCGTGGAAGCGCGTGCGCCATCCGTCCGAGGTGGTCAACGTCGGCGACGAGCTGGAAGTGCGCGTGCTGCGCTTCGACCGCGAGCGCAACCGCGTCTCGCTGGGTCTGAAGCAGCTCGGCGAGGACCCGTGGGTCAACATCGCCCGCCGCTACCCGACCTCGACCCGTCTGTTCGGCAAGGTCAGCAACGTCACCGACTACGGCTGCTTCGTCGAGATCGAGCCGGGCGTCGAGGGCCTGGTCCACGTGTCCGAGATGGACTGGACCAACAAGAACGTCAACCCCGGCAAGCTGGTGCAGGTCGGCGACGAGGTCGAGGTGATGGTGCTCGACGTCGACGAGGAGCGCCGCCGCATCTCGCTGGGCATGAAGCAGACCCAGTCGAACCCGTGGGAGATCTTCGCCGCCACCCACAAGAAGAACGACAAGGTGTCCGGCCAGATCAAGTCGATCACCGACTTCGGCATCTTCGTCGGCCTCGAGGGCGGCATCGACGGCCTGGTGCACCTGTCCGACATCTCCTGGCAGGCCTCGGGCGAGGACCTGGTGCGCCAGTTCAAGAAGGGCGACACGGTTGAAGCCGTGGTGCTGGCGGTGGATCCGGAGCGCGAGCGCATCTCGCTGGGCATCAAGCAGCTCGAGCAGGATCCGTTCGGCCAGTTCATGGCCGCCAACCCGCGCGGCAGCATCGTGCGCGGCACGGTGCGCGAAGTCGACGCGCGTGGCGCCACGATCGTCCTCGGCGACGGCGTGGAGGGCTACCTGCGCGCCAACGACATCGCCAAGGAGCGCGTCGAGGACGCGACCCAGCACCTGAAGGTCGGTGACGAGGTCGAGGCCAAGTACATCGGCATGGATCGCAAGGGTCGTACCCTGCAGCTGTCGATCCGCGCCAAGGACGAGCAGGAACTGCAGGACGTCCTGGCCGAGTACCAGAGCGCCTCCGGCGGCACCACCAAGCTCGGTGCACTGCTGAAGGAACAGCTCAACAAGTCGGAGTAAGCCCCGACCGGTCCCGGCGTCCTCGCCGGGGCCCCGGTGGCCCGCCGGACGCGCGCGCGAGCGCTCGTCCGGCGGATTCCCCGATCCCTCCGCGCTCCGCAGGCCATGACCAAGTCCGAACTCATCGAGGCGCTGGCCCGCCGCCAGACCCACCTGGCCTTCCACGACGTCGAACTGTCGGTGAAGGAACTGCTCGAGCAGGTCAGCCAGGAGCTGTCGCGCGGCGAGCGCATCGAAATCCGCGGCTTCGGCAGCTTCTCGCTGCACTACCGCCCCCCGCGCATCGGCCGCAACCCCAAGACCGGGGAGTCGGTCGCGCTGCCGGGCAAGTACGTCCCGCACTTCAAGCCGGGCAAGGAACTGCGCGAGCGGGTCAACGCCAGCACGCAGCCGATCACCGGCGGCGACGACGATCCGGACTGATCCCGTGGCACCGGCGCTTGCGTAGCGCCGGCGGCGCGGCCATGCTCCCGCCCGCCCCATCCCGCGCCTCGTCGCCATGAACCGCTGGCTGCTGATTCCCCTGGTCCTGCTCGTGGTGCTCGCGAGCCTGGTGTTCGCCGCGCAGAACGCCGGCACCGTGGTGCTCAACGTGTTCGGCGCCGAATGGCCGCTGCCACTCGGAGTGGTGGTGCTGGGCGCGCTGTTCGGCGGCTGCCTCGCCGGCGGCGTGGTGCTCTGGTTCGGCGTGATCCTGCCGCTGCGGATGCGCTTGCGCCGCATGCAGGCACCCCGCGGGGACGCCGCGGCGTGATCTCCGAGGTCGGCCTGTTCTGGCTGCTGCTGCCGCTGGCGGCGGCGGGCAGCTGGTATCTCGCGCGACGCGGCACCGAACGCGTCACCGGGGCCCGCGTCAACCGGCTGCGCAGCAACTACTTCCGCGGCCTGAACTACCTGCTCAACGAGCAGCCCGACAAGGCGATCGAGGTGTTCCTGCACATCGCCGAGGTCGACAGCGACACCGTCGAGACCCATCTCGCGCTGGGCAGCCTGTTCCGGCGCCGCGGCGAGGTCGATCGCGCGATCCGCGTGCACCAGAACCTCGTGGCGCGGCCCTCGCTCAGCGCCGAACAGAAGACCCAGGCCTTGCTGGCGCTGGGCGAGGACTACATGCGCGCCGGCCTGCTCGACCGCGCCGAAACCCTGTTCACCGACCTGGTCGGCATCGACGCCCGCGCGCCGTCCGCGCTGCGCCACCTGATCTCGATCTGCCAGCAGGAGCGCGACTGGCGCAAGGCGATCGACCACGCGCAGCGACTGGAGCAGGCCACCGGGGAATCGCAGGCGCGCCTGGTGGCGCAGTACTGGTGCGAGCTGGCCGAGCACGCGCGCAGCCGGCGCGACATCGATGGTGCGCGGCGCAACCTCGCCGAGGCGTTCGCACGGGAACCGAATTGCGTCCGCGGCCTGTTGATCACGGCGCGCATGGCGATGGACGCCGCCGATCCGACGGCCGCGGCGCAGGCGTTCGAGAAGGTGGTCGACCAGGACATCGAGTTCGTGCCCGAGGTCCTGGCCCCGGTGCTGCGATGCTACGAGCAGCTCGATGAACCACACCGGGCGCGCGAATTCCTGCGCCAGTTGACCGAGCGTTACGAGGGCATCTCACCGGTATTGGCGTTGTCGCGCGTGATCGAACGCGAGGAAGGCGACGGCGCCGCGATCGCGTACCTGACCGAACAGCTCCGGTCGCGGCCCTCGATCCGCGGCCTGATGCGACTGATCGAACTCGGCCTGCGCGATGCGTCGTCCGGCGAGCGCGAGCGATTGCTGGTGCTGGACGAACTGGTGAGAAAACTGGTCGAGGGCAAGGCCATGTACCGCTGCGCACGGTGCGGCTTCGGTGCGCGAGCGCACCACTGGCAGTGCCCGAGCTGCAAGTCCTGGGGCTCGGTGAAGCCGATCCACGGCGTCGCCGGCGACTGAGGCCGGCACCATGGATCGGGTCGCCGCGGCATCGATCGCAGGTGCCGCCCTCCTGTCGGCGGCGCTGGTCGCAATCGCGCTGGCCTACTCGCGCCGGCGTGGTTTGCTCGACGCGCCGGGGCAGCGGCGCCTGCACGCCGTCCCGACGCCGCGCGGCGGCGGCATCGGCATCGTGCTCGCCACCCTGCTGGTGGGCTTCGCGCCGTCGGTATGGGCAGGGGATGCGCTGGCCGCCGCGCTGGCCCTGGCGCTGGCGGCGGTGGCGCTCGTCGGCTGGTGGGACGACCATCGTCCGCTGTCGGCGCGACTGCGGCTCGTGGTGCACGGGTCGGCGGCCGCGCTGGCGGCGGCATCCGTGGTCGGCATGCCTGCCGACGCGGCGGCAGGCATGGTGTTCGGCGCGCTGCTGCTGCTCCTGGCATGGTCGGTCAACCTGCACAACTTCATCGACGGCATCGATGGCCTGCTGGCGACCCAGGCCGCGGTCGTGCTGGCGGCCCTGTCGATCACGGCGACGATGGCCGGCGAACGCTCGCTGGCGCTATGGGGAGCGGTCGGCGCGGCGGCCTGCCTCGGATTCCTGCCGTTCAACCTGCCGCGTGCGAGGATCTTCATGGGCGACGTCGGCAGTGGTGCGCTGGGCCTGCTGGTCGGGACCCTCGGGCTGGCGGCCTGGCGAGCCGGCGCGATCGACGGCGGTGCGGTGCTGATGCTGGTTTCGGCCCCCGCGGTCGACGCCAGCGCGACCTTGGCCGCGCGTGTCTTGCGCGGACGACGCTGGTGGCGTCCGCACCGGGAGCACCTGTACCAATGGCTGGTTCGCTCCGGCCGCAGCCACCTGCAGGTGACGCTGCTCTATCTCGCCTGGACGGCGGTGCTGGTGCCCGCGGCGCTGCTGGCGCGGGAAGGCCTGGCGCGCAGCGCCTGGGCCGGGACGCACCCTGCGATCGCGGAGTCCCTATACTTCGTCGGCTGGCCGGCGGCCACGGTCCTTGCCGCCGTGCTGGCCTGGTGGCGCGGCAAGCAGGCTTGCCTGCGCCGCGTCGGCTCACGGAAGCATGCATGCGCCTCGCCCAACTGATCGCCGCCATCCACCCGCGCGTCGCGGTCGTCCTGCACGACCTCGCGATGGTCTGGGCGGCGTGGTTCGTGACCAACTGGCTGCGCTTCAACCTGCTTCCCGATCCGCCGCCGGTGCCGCTGGCCGGACCGGAGTTGCCCCTCGTGCTGGCCGCGCAGGGACTCGTGCTGTGGTGGACCGGCCTCTACCGGGGCCTGTGGCGGTTCGCCAGCCTGCCCGACCTGATGAACATTGCGCGCGCGGCGGTCATCGGCGCGCTGGCGATCGCGCTGGGGTTGTTCCTGTTCAACCGCCTCGAGGGCGTGCCGCGCTCGGTGCTGGTGGTCTATCCCTTGACCCTGCTGTTGCTGCTCGGCGCGCCGCGTTTGCTCTATCGCTACTGGAAGGACAACCGGCTGGACTTCAGCCGCCGCACGCCGCTGCAGCGCGTGTTGATCCTCGGTGCCGGGCGTGCCGGCGAGACGCTGGCGCGCGACCTGCGGCGTGACCTGCACTATCGGGCGGTCGGATTCCTCGACGACAACCGTTCCTTGCGCGGGGCGAAGGTCAACGGGGTGCCCGTGCTGGGCACGCTCGACGACCTGCCGCGGGTGGCTCGCGAGGTCGCCGCCGAGACGCTGCTGATCGCCATGCCCTCGGCCAGCAACCAGCAGATGCAGCGCGTCGTGCAATTGTGCGAGGACACCGGCCTGTCGTTCCGCACCGTGCCGCGCCTGCAGGACGTGGTCGAGGGACGCTCGGGGTTCAATGAACTGAAGGAGGTCGCGATCGAGGACCTGCTCGGACGCGAGCCGGTGCTGCTGGACTGGACCGCGATCCGCGGCGGCCTTTCCGGGCGGCGCGTACTGGTCAGTGGCGGCGGGGGTTCGATCGGCGCCGAACTGTGCCGGCAGGTCGCGCGCCTCGGCGCGGGCTCGCTGACGATCATCGAGCAGTCCGAGTACAACCTCTACCGGATCGAGCAGGAGTTGCGCCGGGAGTTTCCCGAACTGGTGCTGCACCCGGTGCTGGGCGATTGCGGCGACGCCGCGCAGGTCGAGCGGATGTTCGCCACGTTGCGTCCGCAGGTGGTCTTCCACGCCGCCGCCTACAAGCACGTGCCGCTGCTCGAACGCCAGCCGCGCGAGGCCTTCCGCAACAACGTGCTGGGCACGCAGGCCATGGCCGCAGCCGCCGACCGGCACGAGGTCGGCGTCTTCGTGCTGATCTCGACCGACAAGGCGGTCAACCCCGTCAACGTGCTCGGCGCCACCAAGCGGGTCGCCGAGATCTTCTGCCAGAACCTGGCCGCACAATCGCGCACGCGCTACATCACCGTGCGGTTCGGCAACGTGCTCGACTCGGCCGGCAGCGTGGTGCCGCTGTTCCGCGAGCAGATCAAGGCGGGCGGTCCGGTGACCGTGACCCACCCGGAGATCACCCGCTACTTCATGACCATCCCCGAGGCCTGCCAGTTGATCCTGCAGGCCGGCGTGCTGGGGCAGGGCGGCGAGATCTTCGCCCTCGACATGGGCGAGCCGGTGCGCATCCGCTACCTCGCCGAGCAGATGATCCGGCTGGCGGGCAAGGTGCCGGATCGCGACGTCGCGATCACCTATACCGGCCTGCGTCCGGGTGAGAAACTGTTCGAGGAGCTGTTCCACGAGCAGGAAAGCTACACCGCCACCGCGCACCGCAAGATCTTCCTCGCCGCCTCGCGCAGCATGCCCTGGGCGGAACTCACGGCGCTGCTGCGCCGTGCCGCCGGCGCCTGCGCGCAGAACGAACCGGACGAGGTGCTGGCCGTGCTGCGCCTGCTGGTCCCGGAGTTCGCGCCCACCCCGGTCGACCCGCAGGTGGTGCCGCTCAACCGCGCCCGCGGCGCCTGACGCGCAACCGGACGATGATCCCGCCATGAAGGTCCGCAAGGCCGTCTTTCCCGTCGCCGGGCTCGGTACCCGCCTGCTCCCCGCTTCAAAGGCCCTGCCGAAGGAGATGCTGCCGATCATCGACCGGCCGCTGATCCAGTACGCGGTCGACGAGGCGGTCGCCGCCGGCTGCGACACCCTGGTGTTCGTCGTCAACCGCCACAAGCATGCGATCGCCGATCATTTCGACCGCGCGCATGAACTCGAGCAACGCCTGGAGAAGACCGGCAAAAATGACCTGCTCGAGCTGGTGCGCGGCGTGCTGCCGCAAGGCGTGCGCACGATCTTCGTGACCCAGTCCGAGGCGTTGGGCCTGGGCCACGCCGTGCTCTGCGCCGAACACGCGGTCGGCGACGAGCCGTTCGCCGTGCTGTTGCCGGACGACCTGATCTGGAACCGCGGCGGGCCACAGGCCTTGGCGCAGATGGTCGCCGAGTCGGAGCGCCTCGGCGCCAGCATGGTGGCGGTGGAGGACGTGCCGCGCGAACAGACCGGACGTTACGGCATCGTCTCGGTCGATGCGCCGGACGGGCGCAGCGCGCGCATCCGCGGCATGGTCGAGAAGCCACGTCCCGAGGTCGCGCCGTCGACGCTGGCGGTGGTCGGGCGCTACGTGCTCCATCCGCGGGTGTTCCAGTTCCTGCGCAGCCTGCCGCCCGGTGCCGGTGGCGAAATCCAGTTGACCGACGCGATCGAGGCGCTGCGCAACGTGGAGCCGGTGTGCGCCTACCGGTTCGAGGGCGAGCGCTTCGATTGCGGCAACAAACTGGGGGTGGTGGAGGCCACGATGGCCTTCGCCCTGGAACAGCCCGACATCGCGGGCGCGGTCGCGGCACGCATGCGGCGGCTGCTCGGCGCCTGAGGCGCGACCGCGTGGACCTCAGCCACATCCTGTTCCACCTCGGCGAGGAGCGCGCGCGCTGGGAGCACGCGATCGCGCCGCCGGTGTTCCAGAGCAGCAACTTCGCGATGCCGACCGTCGCCGCGATGCGCGAGGCGATGGCCGGCGAGTACGACGCCCATCTCTACACCCGCGGCAACAACCCCACGGTCGAGATCCTGCGCCGCAAGCTCGCCGCGCTGGAAGGCGCGGAGGACGCCCTGGTGTTCGGATCCGGCGCAGCCGCGGTCGCCGCTGCGGTGCTGGCTTCGGTGCGGGCCGGGGCGCACGTGGCGTGCGTCGCGAAACCGTATTCGTGGACGCGCGGACTGCTGCGCGACTTCCTGCCGCGATTCGGCGTCGAGACCGACTTCGTCGACGCCCGCGATGCGGGCGAGGTCGAGCGCGGATTGCGGCCGGACACGGCCCTGCTGGTGCTCGAAAGCCCGAACTCCCTGACCTTCGAGCAGCAGGACCTGGCCGCGATCGCGGCGCTCGCCCGTTCGCGCGGCATCCGCACGATGGTCGACAATTCCTATGCGACGCCGCTCGGCCAGTCGCCGCTGGCGTTGGGCATCGACGTGGTCGTGCACTCGGGGACCAAGTACCTGGCCGGGCACAGCGACGTCGTGATGGGCGCGCTGTGCGGCACGCGCGCGTTCTGCGAGCAGGTGTTCCGCGGCCCGTACATGACGCTCGGTGCGATTCTCTCCCCGCACGATGCGTGGCTCGCATTGCGCGGATTGCGCACGCTGGAAGTGCGCATGGACCGCATCGGCGCCAGCACGCAGGCGGTCGCCGCGTTCCTCGCCGGCCATCCGAAGGTCCGGCGACTGTACTGGCCGCATGCGGCGGACGAGCCGCAGGCTGCGCTCACGGCGCGCCAGTTGCGGCGGGTCGGCGGCCTGCTGTCGATCGACCTCGACACCGATCTCGACGGCGTCGAGCGCTTCTGCGACGGCCTGCAACGCTTCCTGATGGCGGTGTCCTGGGGCGGATACGAGTCGCTGGCGTTGCCGGTGGCCGGGGTTCGCGACTGGCGCGGCCGCGAGGCGCAATCCGCCGTGCCGGTGACGCTGGTGCGCCTGTCGATCGGCCTCGAGGATCCGCAGGCGCTGATCGACGACCTCGCTCAGGCGCTCGAGCGCATCTGAGCGGGATGGCCCGCAGGGCCGTCACCGACGACCTGTTCGACGAGCCGGTGCGCCCAGTGCGCCAGCGCACGCGCCGCGTCCGGCGGCTCGGGCGAGGTGTAGCGCAGGTCGGCCGCCGGCAACGGGTCGTCCTCCAGTTGCCCGAGCAGGGCTTCGCAGCGTTCCGGGTCGACATAGGTGCTGACGGCGACCCGGCGCAGGTCGCCGGCATCGAAGCGGCCTCCGGCGAGGTAATGGTCGAACAGTCGCCGCCAATGGGCGTTGATCACCGTGGCGCTCGCTGCCTTGCCCTCCTGCAGGCGCGTGCCGAGCCAGCCCTGTACCACCTTCACCACCAGCTGCTCGACGCTGCGGAAGGGCAGGTGGGCGAGCCGAAGCGTCGGCAGCAGCGGGGCTTCGAGCGCGCGCAGGCGGCCGCCGCTCGCATCGAAGGCCGCGTGGTTGCCGGGTGCGAGGACCCAACCGTCGCGCATCGCGATGCGCCCGCCGACGATCACCTTGAGGTAGCGGTCGACGTCCAAGGGCACCCTCGCGCGCAGCCGCTGCAGGGGGTGCGTCGCCGCTTCGTCCGTCGGAACATGGGTCAGCCACCGGATGGTCGCGATCCGGTCTGGGTCGAGCGGGGCCAGCGACTGCTCCAGCTGTGCGCGATCGGCGCGAACGAACTCGTCGGCATCCAGCGCCAACACGAAGTCCGCGCCATGCCGTCGCGCGGTATCGCGCATCGCCTGGTTCATCACCCGCGCCTGCTGGTTGGCCAGCGCCGTGGTCGTCCCGACGGTCAGCGGCAGGCCCTCCGCCTGCAGTGCCTGCAGGATCGCAGCGGTCTGGTCGCCCGATCCGTGGTCGACGACCACCAGATGGTCAAGGCGCCCGCAATGGTGGCGGACGAACGCCTCGATGATGTCCGCCTCGTTGCGGACCATGCTGACGCCGACGATGCGCATGCGCAGTCTCCCTGTCTTCCCAGCCATCGCCCCCCTGCGACGGCACGAAACCCGCGGGCTCGCGCCCGCAACCAGAGCCTACGATAACATTCGTCGATGCGGTCGCCAATCGCGGCGTCGCGCCGTGTCTCGCCCGGTGGCACCAGGCGCGCCGACCGCGCCCGCGCCCGGCCGCGCGGCGCGGGTCGCCCACGCGACGCCGCGCCGTGCAGTCAGCGTTCCTCAGACCGCTTCGAGGATCCCGGCCGCGCCCATGCCGGTGCCGATGCACATCGTCACCATGCCGTACTTCTGCTTGCGGCGGCGCAGGCCGTGGACGATCGTCGCCGTGCGCACGGCGCCGGTGGCGCCGAGCGGATGGCCCAGCGCGATCGCGCCGCCCAGCGGATTCACCTTCGCGGGATCCAGGCCGACATCGCGGATCACCGCCAAGGCCTGCGCGGCGAACGCTTCGTTGAGTTCGATCCAGTCCAGCTGGTCGCGCGAGACGCCCGCCTGCGCGAGCACCTTCGGGATCGCCGCGATCGGCCCGATGCCCATGATCTCCGGCGCCACGCCGGCGACCGCGAAGCCGACGAAGCGCGCCAGCGGGGTCAGCCCGTAGTCCTTGATCGCGCGTTCGCTGGCCAGCAGCACGGCGGCAGCGCCGTCGCTCATCTGCGAGCTGTTGCCGGCGGTCACCGAGCCTTTCGCCTTGAACACGGGCTTGAGCGCACCGAGCCCCTCGAGCGAGCTGTCCGGGCGTGGACCTTCGTCCTGCGCGACCACGCGCGTGTCGGCCTTGGTCGCGCGGCGCGCGAGGTCGGGGTAGCGATCGGCCAGGGTGAAGGGCGCGATCTCGGCGGCGAACTCGCCGGCGGCGATGGCCGCGGTGGCCTTCTGGTGCGAGGCCAGGGCGAAGGCGTCCTGGTCCTCGCGCGAGACCTTCCACTGCGCGGCCACGTTCTCGGCCGTGATGCCCATGCCGTAGGCGATCGCCACGTGCTCGTTGGCGAAGATCGACGGATTGACCGCCGGCTTGTAGCCCATCATCGGCACCATGCTCATGCTCTCGGTGCCGCCGGCCAGCATCAGGTCGGCCTCGCCGAGGCGGATGCGGTCGGCCGCGGTGGCCACCGCCTGGATGCCGGAGGAGCAGAAGCGGTTGATGGTCATCGCCGCCACGGACTGCGGCAGCCCCGCCAGCAGCACCGCGATGCGCGCCACGTTCATGCCCTGCTCGGCCTCGGGCATCGCACAGCCGATGATCGCGTCGTCGATGCGCGCGCGGTCCACCGAAGGAACGTCGTCGAGCGTGGCGCGGATGGCGTGCGCGAGGAGGTCGTCGGGGCGCGTGTTGCGGAACACCCCGCGCGGGGCCTTGCCGACGGCGGTGCGGCGCACGGCAACGATGTAGGCGTCCTGGATCTGTTTGCTCATGATCGTCTCCTCAATTCCGCAGCGGCTTGCCGGTGGTGAGCATGTGCACGATGCGCTCCTGCGTCTTTTGCATCTGCCCGAGCGCGATGAAGTGCTCGCGCTCGAGGTCGAGCAGCCACTGCTCGTCGACGACCGCGCCGCGCTCGACGTCGCCACCGCAGACGATGGTGGCGATGCGCGAAGCCACTTCGTAGTCGTGCGCGGAGATGAAGCCGCCCTCGCGCATGTTCACCAGCATCATCTTGAGTACCGCCGAACCGGCATCACCGGCCACCGGGATGGCGCGGGCGGGCAGGGGCGGGCGCCAGCCCGCATCGGCGAGGTTGCGCGCCTCGGCCAGTGCCACGTGCAGCAGCTCGTGGGCATGGAAGACCACGGTGTCGGTTGGGCGCAGGAGCCCCAGTTCCTTCGCCTCCAGCGCGCTGCCCGAGACGGTGGCCATCGCCACCGTCTGGAACATCTTCTGGATGTAGGGCAGTACGTCGCCGCCCTGCTGGAACTGTGCCGCTTGCGCGGCGCGCAGGGCGATCTCCTTCAGGCCGCCACCGGCCGGCAGCAGGCCCACGCCGGCCTCGACCAGGCCGATGTAGCTCTCCAGCGCGGCGACGGTCTTCGCCGAGTGCATCTGGAACTCGCAGCCGCCGCCGAGCGCGAGCCCGCGCACCGCGGCGACCACCGGCACCAGGGCGTGCTTGATCCGCATCGAAGTCTGCTGGAAACGCGCCACCATCGCGTCGAACTGGTCGACCCGGCCGGCCTTCAGCGACTCCATCGCGCCCGACAGGTCGGCGCCGGCCGAGAACGGCTCGCCGGCCTGCCAGATCACGAGGCCGCCGAGCGACTTCTCGGCGTGGTCGATCGCGGCGTGGATGCCCTCCAGCGCGCCGGCGCCGACGGTGTTCATCTTGGTCTTGAACGACAGGATCCCGATGTCGCCGCCGAGCGACCACAGGCGCACCGCGTCGGTTTCCATCAGGGTGGTGCCGCTGGCGAAGCGCTCGCCGAGCAGCGCCTCGGGGAAATGCTGGCGGCAGTAGACCGGGTGGCCGGAGCGTGCGCGCGGGCCCTGCGCGGCCGGCGAATACGAGCCGTCCGGGCCATGCACGCCCTCGCGGCCGTCGGTGACCCAGGCGGGCAGGGGCGCGTTGCTCATCGCCTTGCCGGCGGCGATGTCCTCGGCGATCCAGGTCGCGACCTGCTTCCAGCCGCTGGCCTGCCACAGTTCGAACGGTCCGAGGTTCCAGCCGTAGCCCCAGCGGATCGCGAAGTCGACCTCGCGCGCGCTGTCGGCGATGTCGGCGAGGTGGAAGGCCGTGTAGTGGAAGAGGTCGCGGAACGCCGCCCACAGGAACTGCGCCTGCGGGTCGCTGGAGGCGCGCAGCTTGCCGAGCTTCTCGGCCGGGTTCTTCAGCTTGAGGATCGCGGCCACCTCGGCGCTCGCCGCGCCGTCGGCGATGCGGTAGTCCTTCCTGGCGACGTCGAGGACCTGGATGTCCTTGCCGAGCTTGCGGAAGAAGCCGGCGCCGGATTTCTGGCCCAATGCGCCCTGGGCGACCAGCGCCTGCAGCACCTCAGGCGCCTTGAAGTAGCGGTGCCACGGGTCCTGCGGCAACGTGTCCGCCATGGTCTTGATGACGTGGCCCATGGTGTCGAGGCCGACCACGTCCGCGGTGCGATAGGTGGCGCTCTTCGGTCGGCCGATCGCGGGGCCGGTGAGCGCATCCACCACGTCGAAGCCGAGCCCGAAGGCTTGCGTGTGGTGCATGGTCGACAGCATCGAGAACACGCCGATGCGGTTGCCGATGAAGTTCGGCGTGTCCTTGGCGCGCACCACGCCCTTGCCCAGCGTGGTGGTGAGGAAACCCTCCAGCGCGTCGAGCACGCGCGGGTCGGTGGCACCGATCGGGATCAGTTCAGCCAGGTGCATGTAGCGCGGCGGGTTGAAGAAGTGCACGCCGCAGAAGCGCGGGTGGACCGCCTCGGGCAGGCCCTTGGCGAGGTCGCGGATCGGCAGGCCCGAGGTGTTGCTGGCGAAGATCGCGTGCGGGGCGAGGAAGGGGGCGACCTTGGCGTACAGGTCGTGCTTCCAGTCCATCCGTTCGGCGATCGCCTCGATGACGAGGTCGCAGCCGCGCAGCCCTTCCAGGTGCTGGCCGTAGTTGGCCGGCACGATGTCGGCGCCGCGGCCCTTGGTCGCCAGCGGCGCGGGGGACAGCTTGGCGAGGTTGGCGATCGCCTTGTTGACGATGCCATTGGGGTCGCCGTCCTTCGCCGGAAGGTCGTACAGCAGGGTCTCGACGGACGCGTTGACGAGGTGGGCGGCGATCTGCGCGCCCATCACGCCCGCACCCAGCACCGCCACACGGCGGATGCGGAAGTTGGGGTCAGCCATGGTTGCTCCGGGGTCTTGCGGCGGGAAACGGCGGGGAAACGGTCAGGGGGCGCGAAGGCCGGCGGCGGCGAAGCGCACGAATTCGTGGGCGGCGTGGCGCCGATGTTCGTCGTCGCTGCGGCCGGCGGGGCGCCGGACGACGCCGAAATCGGACATCGCGTAGGTCAGGGCGCCGCTGATGAAGTCGAGGCGCCAGTACAGGTCTTCCTTGGAGAGGTCGGGCAGCACGTCCTGGATCGCGTGGGCGAACGACTTGAGGACGTGGCCGTAGTTGTCGGACAGGAACTTGCGCAGGGTCTGGTCGTGCTCGGCGTAGGCGCGTGCCAGCACCCGCATGAAAGCCGACCCGCCGAAGCGGTCGGTGGCCAGGTTCAGGGCCGGCAGCACGAAGGCCTCCAGCAGCGATTCGAGGCTCGGCGCGCCGGTTTCGCGGACGCTCTGCAGGGCCGACAGGCGGCGTGCGGTGAGCTCGTCCAGCCGGCGCCGGAACACCTCGTTGATCAGGTTGTCCTTGGAGCCGAAGTGGTAGTTGACCGCGGCCAGGTTGACGTTGGCGGCGGCCGTGACCTGGCGCAGCGAGGCGCCGGCGAAGCCGTGGCGGGCGAACAGCTCCTCGGCCGCGGAGAGGATGCGTTCCTTGGTCGAGAAATGGGCGTGCACGGGGGGCCCTCGGTCGAGCGCTTCAAACGCGCGTTTGAAGGATAATCCGGGTCCTCGGCGAGGGTCAATCGGGCCCCGCCCCAGCGGCCGGCGGCGCCTCCCGCGACACCTGCGGTTTCGCGCATAAGCCTTCGAATTGTGGCCGATTTCCTGTGCTACCATGCGCCGTCTTGGCCGGCTGCGGCCCGCCGTTTCTTTCCATTTTTGCCGGAGTTTTCGCCCGTGGCGCTGGAACGCACCCTGTCCATCATCAAGCCCGATGCCGTCGCCAAGAACGTGATCGGCGAGATCTACGCACGCTTCGAGAAGAACGGCCTGCGCGTGGTCGCCGCGAAGATGAAGCACCTGTCGCGCCGTGAGGCGGAGGGCTTCTACGCCGTGCACCGCGAGCGTCCGTTCTTCAACGCGCTGGTGGAGTTCATGGCCTCGGGCCCGGTGATGATCCAGGTCCTCGAAGGCGAGGGCGCGATCGCCAAGAATCGCGAACTGATGGGCGCCACCGACCCGAAGAAAGCCGCGCCGGGCACGATCCGTGCCGATTTCGCGGCCTCGATCGACGCCAACGCGGTGCACGGCTCGGACGCCGCGGAAACCGCCGCGGTGGAGATCGCCTACTTCTTCGCCAGCACCGAACTCTGCCCGCGCGGCTGAGCCGATCGGCGTGAGCGAGGCGGCCGCCAGCGTGCGCACCAACCTGCTCGACCTCGACCGGTCCGGCATGGAGGACTTCTTCGTCGGTCTCGGCGAGAAGCGCTTCCGCGCGCAGCAGGTGATGAAGTGGATCTACCACCAGCGGGTGGACGACTTCGAGCGCATGACCGACCTCGGCAAGGGCCTGCGCGAAGCGCTGAAGGCCCACGCCGAGGTGCGGGCGCCGCGCACGACCTTCGAACAGCGCTCCGCCGACGGCACCTGCAAGTGGCTGCTCGGCCTCGACGGCGGCAACGCCATCGAGACCGTGTTCATCCCGGAGCCGACCCGCGGCACGCTGTGCGTGTCCTCGCAGGTCGGCTGCGGGCTCAACTGCCGCTTCTGCTCCACCGCTACCCAGGGCTTCAACCGCAACCTCTCCACCGCCGAGATCATCGGCCAGGTGTGGGTCGCGGCGCGCGCGCTGGGCAACGTCACCCACCAGGTGCGGCGCATCACCAACGTGGTGATGATGGGCATGGGCGAGCCGCTGCTGAACTTCGACAACGTCGTGCGCGCGATGAGCCTGATGCGCGACGACCTCGGCTTCGGGCTGGCCAACAAGCGCGTGACGCTGTCCACGGCCGGCCTGGTACCGATGATCGACCAGCTGTCGGAGGCCGCGGACGTGAGCCTCGCGGTGTCGCTGCATGCGCCGACCGACGCCCTGCGCGACGAACTGGTGCCTCTCAACAAGAAGTACCCGATCGCCGAACTGATGGACGCCTGCCGTCGCTACCAGGCGGCGCGGCCGCGCAGCACGATCACCTTCGAGTACACGCTGCTGCGCGGGGTCAACGACCACCCGGAGCATGCACGCGGGCTGGTCAAGCTGCTGCGGCGCATCCCGTCCAAGCTGAACCTCATCCCGTTCAACCCCTTCCCCGGCACGCAGTACCAGCGCTCGGGCGAGGATGAGATCCGCGCCTTCCAGAAGATCGTCCTCGATGCCGGCGTGCTGGCCACCGTGCGACGCACGCGCGGCGACGACATCGACGCCGCATGCGGGCAGCTGGTCGGCAAGGTGATGGACCGCACGCGCCGCTCGCGCGAGTTCCGCGCCCGCGTGCAGGAGGGGCTAGATGCCGCGTGAGCTGGCCCGGATCCTCGCGATGGTGGTGCTCGCGGCGCTGGTCGGCGGCTGCGGCAGCGCACCGGCGCGCAAGGATTCCCCGTCGGCTTCCTCGGCGGGCAACCGCAAGCAGGCCGCGGACACCAACGTCCAGCTGGGTCAGGGCTACCTCGCGCAGGGCCGTCTCGACCTGGCGCGCGACAAACTGCAGAAGGCGCTCGAACTCGATCCGCGCTCGGTGTCCGGCCACACCGTCAGCGCGGTGCTGTTCGAGCAGGTTGGCGACGTCGAACGCGCCCGCTCGCACTACCGCCGCGCGGTGGAACTCGCGCCGGAAAGCGGCGACGTGCTCAACAACTACGCCGTCTTCCTGTGCAAGGAGGGCGACTACCCGCAGGCCGATCAGCTGTTCGCGCGCGCCCTTGCCGATGCCTTCTACAAGACGCCGGCCGTCGCCCACGCCAACCGGGGCGCCTGCGCCCTGTCGGCCGGCCAGCCCGAGGCGGCAGCGCGGCATCTTCGCGAGGCGGTGCGCATCGTTCCCGACATGCCGGACGCCCTGTACGGGCTCGCGCGCGCCACCTTCGAACTCGGTGACTTCATGCGCGCACGCGCGTTCGCGCAGCGCTACGAGGCGACCGGCCAGGCCGGGGCTGACGGCGTGCTGCTGGCCTACCGGATCGAGCGCAAGCTCGGGAATGTGCGCGCCGCCAATGAGTACCGCCAGCGCCTGCTGGCACAGTTCCCCGACTCGGACGCGGCTCGCCGCCTCGAGGAAGAGGGAGCGCAGCGATGAACCGCCGGAGCGCGGAAGGTGCCCGCGGCAGGGGCCGCGTGCGGGGCAAAGACCACAACCTTCGGCCCGGTCGGGGGCTGCGGGGGAGACCATGAATTCCATGAAGCATGACGGACTTCCGGCGACGCAAGCCGGGTCCGTGCCGGAGACGGAACAGGGCGTCGAGGCGCTGCCGACGGTGGGGCGTCGGCTCCGCGAGGCGCGCGAAGCGGTCGGCCTGGCGCGCGATGAGTTCGCGCGGCGCGCGCACATCCCGGCAGCGGTCCTCGCCAACCTCGAGGAGGATCGCGGCGAGCGGCTCGGCGCGCCGGTGTTCGTGCGTGGCTACCTGCGCAGCGCGGCCCGCGCTGCCGGTCTCGCGGACGATGCCTTCCTCGACGCCATGCCCAAGCCCAGCGAGGACGCGCCGCCTCTGGTCGCGCAACGCATCGGCCCGACCACCCCGCGATGGGTCACCCGCTACGCGACACCGGTCGCCTATGCGCTGCTGACCGCGGTGGTGATGGTCCCGCTGGTCTACCTGGCGCGGCCCAACGTGACGCAGGTCGCGCAGACGCCCAGCCTGACCTCGATCGACGGCGCCACGCGCGCCAGCGGCCTGCCGGTCGACACGGTCGCCCTGGCTGGACCGGCGACGGACGGACCGCAGCCGACCGCGGCACCGGACGATGTGATCGCGGTCGGGCCGCCAGCGGCGCCTACGCCCGCGGCGGGTGCATCCGCGCTCGCCAGCCCGGGCCCGGTGATGGCATCGCTCGCGCCGCTGCCGCAATCCGGGATGCCGACCGAACCGCGCCGCGTGACCCTGCGCCTTGCGGCGGCCAGCTGGGTGGAGTTCACGGGCGCGGACGGCAGCCGCCTCGAGTATGCGCTGCTCCCGGCGGGCACGCAGCGCGACTACCAGCTGTCGGGTAGCGCGGGGCTGCGCATCGGCAACGCCAGCGCGGCGCAGTTGACGGTCGACGGTCGCGCGGTGGACCTCGCCCCGCTCAGCAGCCCCAACGACGTCGCGCGCGTGCAGCTCGGCGAGCCACCGGCCCCGCCCGTGGACTGAATTCGTTCAGGCTGGCTCCGCCATCCTGCGGCGCCGGTTCTTTTCTGGAAGCGACATGGCAATCGACGAATTCGACGAACACGAACAGGGCGAACGCGTTCGCCAGTGGTTGCGCCAGAACGGCGCCTCGGTGGTGCTGGGCATCGGCGCCGGCATCGCCGCGCTCGCCGGCTGGCAGTGGTGGGGCAGTCACCAGCGCGCGCAGGCGGCGAAGGCGCAGCTCGAATTCGTCGCTTTGCTGGACGCGGAGGCGAAAGGCGATACGGCTGCGGTCGAGAAGGCCGCAGCCGCGTTGCGCACCGATTTCGGCAAGACTGCCTATGCGTCGTTCGCCGCACTGGCTCAGGCACGGGACGCCCTCGAGAAGGCCGACTACGCCGCGGCCGAGTCCGCACTGAAGACCGCGCGCGGCATCCGCACCAACCTGCCGGCGCTCGATGCGCTGTTGGACCTCCGCCTCGCGCAGGTCAGGCTGGCCAAGGGCGAGGCCCAGGCCGCACTCGATGCAATCGCCGACGTCAAGGGCGATGCCTTCAAGGGGCCTGTCGCGGAACTGCGTGGCGATGCGCTGTTCGCGCTCGGCCGCCTCGACGAGGCGCGCGCGGCCTACGACGACGCGCTCGCCGCGCTCGACGCCGGCAGCCCGCAGCGCGATTTCGTCGCCATGAAGCGCGACGATCTCGGCGCACCGGCGAGCCCCGCCGCACCTGCCAGCTCCACGCCGCCTGCCGCGGTCTCCGAGCCGGCGCCGAAGGCCAACTCATGAGGCGCTTTCTCGCGGTTGCCGCGGTGGCGTCGCTGGGCCTCGCCGGTTGCGACTGGATCAAGTCACCGGGTGGCAAGGAGGTCAATCCTCCGGTCGAGCTGACCGATTTCGCACCGACCCTCGGGGTCTCGCGCGTGTGGTCGCGTGACCTCGGCGATGGCGCGGGCAAGTCCGCATTCAAGTTGCGTCCGGCCTACGGCGACGGGCTGGTGTTCGCCAGCGACTCGTCGGGCAACGTGGCGGCCTTCGACGCCGCGTCGGGGGCCCCGCGCTGGCGCACCGAACTCCCCGAGCCTGCCTCCAGCGGTCCGGGTGTTGGCGACGGCCTGGTCGTGGTCGGCGGCGTGGAGGGTGCCGTCGTGGCGCTTTCCGCCGAGGACGGCTCGCAACGCTGGACCGCGCGCGCCTCGTCGGAGGTCCTCGCGCCGCCGGCGGTCGCGGGCGGCGTGGTCGTGGTGCGCGCGCAGGATGGCCGACTGTTCGGGTTCGATGCCGCCGACGGCAGCCGCCGTTGGGTGTTCGATCGCGGCGTGCCGCTGCTGACCCTGCGCGGCAACGGCGCGCCCCTGGTCGCCGACGGCGTGGTCTACGCGGGCTACGACAACGGCAAGGTGGTTGCCCTCAACGTCGGTGACGGCGTCCTGCGCTGGGAGCAGACCCTGGCCCAGCCGGAGGGTCGCACCGAACTCGAGCGGATGGTCGACGTGGACGGCGAACTCGCCCTCGGCAACGGCGAGCTGTTCGCGGCGAGCTACCGCGGCCAGGTCGGCGCTCTGACGCCGGACAATGGCCGCGTGGTGTGGTCGCGCGATGTGTCGTCGGCCGCGGGTGTCGCGCTCGCCGGCGACAAGCTCGTGGTGGTGGCCGAAGATGGCGCGGTCGCGGCGCTCGACATCCGCAGTGGCGCTGCCCTGTGGAAGCAGGATGGCCTGGCCTACCGCTGGCCGGGCAGCCCGGTGGTGGTCGGTGGCCACGTGCTGGTCGGCGATTTCGAAGGCTTCCTGCACTGGCTTTCGATCGAGGATGGCAGTTTCGCCGCGCGCCAGCGGATGGGCGACGAGGGAATCCGCGCCACGCCGCTGGTGGTGGGCGACGTGGTCTACGTGGCCAGCGCCGAGGGCGAACTCGCCGCCTGGCGCGTCGGCGGCTGAGGGCAGCGGCGCGCGGTGCGCGCCGCGCTGATCCCGGTGGACGCCGCCCCGCTGCCCGTGGTCGCCCTGGTCGGGCGACCCAACGTCGGCAAGTCCACGCTCTTCAACGCGTTGACGCGCTCGCGCGACGCGCTGGTCGCCGACCGGCCCGGCGTCACCCGCGATCGCCACTACGGCGTCTGCCGCGGCGACGACTGGGCGTTCGTGGTGGTCGACACCGGCGGCCTGTATGGCGACGGCGACGAACTCGCCGACCTGACCCGCGAACAGGCGCAGGCCGCCATCGAAGAAGCCGCCTTGGTGGTGCTGGTGCTCGATGCACGCGAGGGGCTGCTGCCGGGCGACCGGCGCATCCTCGACGACCTGCGCCGCGCCGGCCGCAGCGTGCTCCTCGCGATCAACAAGACCGACGGGCTCGATGAAGCCGCCGCGCAGGCGGAGTTCGCCGCGCTGGGCGTCTCGCCGAGCATTCCGCTCGCCGCAAGCCATCGGCGCAACATCGACCGCCTGCTGGCCGAATTGCGCGCGCGGCTGCCCGAGGGCCCGCCGCCGGCCGAGGCGGCGATCGATCCGGACCTGATCCGGGTCGCCGTCGTCGGGCGACCGAACGTCGGCAAGTCCACCCTGGTCAACCGCCTGCTCGGCGAGGAGCGGGTGATCGTGTCGGACGTCGCCGGCACCACGCGCGACGCGATCTCGATCGACCTCGAGCGCGACGGGCGCCGCTACCGCCTGATCGACACCGCCGGCGTGCGGCGCCGCGCCCGCGTCGAAGATGCGGTGGAGAAGTTCTCCGTCATCAAGACCCTGCAGGCAATGGAGCAGGCACAGGTCGTGGTGGTGATGCTCGACGCCAGCGAGGGCGTGACCGAGCAGGACGTGACCGTGCTCGGGCATGCGCTGGAGGCCGGGCGCGCGCTGGTGGTGGCGGTGAACAAGTGGGATGGCCTCGACCGCTACCAGCGCGAGCGCTGCCGCACCGAACTCGATCGCAAGCTCGACTTCGTGCCCTGGGCGCTGCGCGTGTTCATCGCCGCGCGCCACGGGTCGGGGCTGGGCGAACTGGTCAAGGCGATCAACCGCGCCTGCCGCGCGACGCGCTGGGAGGCGTCCGCCGGCGACCTGACCAAGGCGCTGGAGATCGCGGTGGCGGCGCACCAGCCGCCGCTGGTGCGCGGCAAGGCGCCGAAGCTGCGCTACGCGCACCTCGGCGGGCGCGATCCGGTGCGCGTGGTCATCCATGGCTCGCGCCTGTCCGCGGTGGCCGACTCCTACAAGCGATACCTCGAGAACACGTTCCGCAAGCGCTTCCGGCTCGACGGGGCGCCGATCCGCCTCGAGTTCCGCGAGGGCGCGAACCCGTACGAGGGCAAGAAGAACGAGCTCACGGAGCGCCAGTTGCAGAAGCGCCGCCGCCTGATGCGCCACGTGCGCGGGCGCTGAAGCGTCCGGACGGGCAGGGTGGGCGGGAGCGTGCTCGGGGTGGTGCTCGCCGGCGGGATGGGCCGCCGCGCCGGCGGCGCGGACAAGGGCCTGCTGGCGTGGCACGGCGAGCCGCTCGTCGCCCACGTGTGCGCACGGCTTCGGCCGCAGGTCGACGCGCTGTGGATCGTCGCCAACCGCAACCTCGCGCGCTACGCGGCATGGGCCGACCGGGCGCTGCCGGACGCCGAGCCCGGCTTCCACGGTCCGCTCGAAGGCATCGCCACCGCGCTCTCCGAATGCCCGCATGACTGGGCATTGTTCGCGCCGGTCGACATGCCGGCGCTGCCGCGCGATCTGGGCCGGCGGCTGGGCGACGCCGCACGCGATCGCGGCAGCGCGCTCGCGGTTGCCCACGACGGGCATCGGCGGCAGGTCCTGTGCATGCTCGCGCGCCCCCGGCTCGCGGCCAGCGCGCGCGCGCGCCGCCTGCAGGGCGACGCCGCGGTGCACGCGTGGCAGGATGCCTGCGGCGCGCTGGAGGTCGACTGCACCGGCGCCGACGGATCTTTCGACAACCTCAACCACTGGCCAGCATGATCGATCTCGCCACCGCGCGCGCCGCGATCATCGCCCACGTCCCGCTCGCTGCGGCGTCGGCCGAGCAGGTCGCGCTGGGCGATGCGCTCGGCCGGGTGCTCGCCGGCGACCTCGTGGCGCCGCGCGACATCCCCGGTTTCGCGCATGCGGCGATGGACGGCTACGCCGTGCGCGCGGTCGACCTGCAGGGCACCGCGCCGATCCGCCTGCGCCTGAAGGGCGTGCTGCATGCCGGCGCCGGCCTCGCGCCCGCGCTGGCGGCCGGCGAATGCCTGCGTATCATGACGGGCGCGCCGCTGCCGCCGGGCGCCGACACCGTGGTCATCCGCGAGAACACGCACGAGGCCGACGGGACGGTCGAGATCGCCGTGGGCACCGCGCCCGGCGCCAACGTGCGCGCGGCCGATGACGACTTCGCCGCCGGCATGCAGGCACTGCGTGCCGGCGAGATCGCCTCGGCGGCCGCGCTCGGCGTGATGGCGTCCTTCGGCCTGTCCACGGTCGCGGTCCGCCGGCGACCGCGGGTCGCGGTGCTGGTCACCGGCGATGAACTCGCAGCGCCGGGCACCGCGCTGGGCGTCGGACAGCGCCACGACAGCAACGGCACGCTGCTGCCCGCGCTGGCCGCGGGCGCCGGCGCGCAGGTGGTGTCGGTCGAGCGCGTGCGCGACGACGCGCAGGTGTTGTCGGAGGCGCTGCAGGCCGCTGCCGCCCGGGCGGACTTCGTGTTGACCACCGGCGGTGCGTCGGCGGGTGACGCCGATTACCTGCCGGTCGTGGTGGCGCGGATCGGCGAGCGCGTGTTCTGGAAAGTGGCGATGCGGCCGGGCATGCCGGCCTGCTTCGGGCGGGTCGGCGGCGTGCCGGTGTTCGGGTTGCCGGGCAACCCGGTCTCGGTGTTCGCCACCTTCCACGCGCTGGTGCGCCCGGCGCTGGCCCGATGGCTCGGTGCGCCGGGCCTCGATCCGGCGCCGGTCGTGGCGCAGCTGGCGCAGGCGGTGGACAAGCGGCATGCGCGCCTCGAGTTCCGGCGCGCGCGGCTGTCGGCGGATGCCAGTGGCCGCCTGCAGGTCGCGATCCACCCGTCGACCAGCTCCGGTGCGCTGCGCAGCGTGCTGGCGTCGAACGCCTTGGCCGAATTCGCGGCCGAGCCGCGACGCTGGGAAGCGGGCGAACGGGTCCCGGTGCACATGCTGGCCGGAGCGTTGCCGTGACCAGCGCGCCCCCGGAGCCGCTCGACGTCGCGCCGGATGAGGCCCTGCGGCTGATGTCCGCGGGCGCGATCCTGATCGACGTGCGTGAACCCGACGAGGTTGCGCTGGGCACGCCCGTCGGCGCGATCCCGATCCCGCTGCGCGAACTGCCGACGGCGACCGCGCGCCTGCCGGCGCGCGAGGCCCCGCTGCTCACGATCTGCGCCAGCGGGCGTCGCTCGCAGCAGGCCGCGCAGTGGCTGCAGGCGTCCGGCTGGGCCGGCGCGCGCTCGGTGGCCGGTGGCTTCCTGCGCTGGCAGGCCGAGGGCCTGCCGGCGGTCGTGCACTCGGCGCTGGATGCGGATGCGCGCGAGCGCTACGCACGCCATCTCCTGCTGCCCGGGGTCGGCGAGGCCGGCCAGTTGCGACTGCTGGCCGCGCGGGTGCTGGTGGTTGGCGCGGGCGGGCTCGGTTCGCCGGCCGCATTCTACGTCGCCGCCGCTGGCGTCGGCCACCTGCGGATCGTCGATCCCGATGTGGTCGACCGCAGCAACCTGCAGCGCCAGATCCTGCACCGCGACGCCGCCGTGGGCATGCCGAAGGCGGACTCCGCGCGCGCCGCGCTACTTGCGCTCAATCCACGCATCGCGGTCGAGGCGCTGTCGCTCCGCGTCGACGCCGGCAACGTGCAGGCGCTGGTCGCAGACGCAGACGTGGTGGTGGACGGCAGCGACAACTTCATCGCCCGCTACCTGCTCGATGCCGCCTGCCAGGCGGCCGGCAAGCCGCTGGTCTACGGCGCCATCCATCGCTTCGAGGGACAGGTGTCGGTGTTCGGTGGCGCCGAAGAAGCGCCGTGCTACCGCTGCCTGTTCCCCGATCCACCGGCCGCCGCCGACGCGCCCGACTGCGCGACCGCCGGCGTGCTGGGCGTGCTGCCGGGCATCGTCGGCAGCCTGCAGGCGGCGGAGGCGATCAAGCTGGTGCTCGGCATCGGCGTCCCGCTGCGTGGCCGCCTGCTGCACGTCGATGCACGCGGCATGGTGTTCCGCGAACTGCGGGTGCCGCGCGACCCGCAATGCCCCGGCTGCGGACCCGCGCCCCTGCGCCGCCCGCCGCAGGGCCTCGAGGCGCTCTGCGCGCTCCGCTGAGCGGGGCTCAGGCGTGCGGTTTGGCCGACGCGGCGAACGCGGCCTGCTGCGCCGGGCTTGCCTCGCGCTGGTGGCGCGCCTTCCATTCCGCGCTCGGCATGCCGTAGATGCGCTCGCGCGCGGCTTCCTTGTCCAGCGCGAGGCCCTCGGCCGACGCCGCCTCGCGGTACCAGTCGGCGAGGCAGTTGCGGCAGAACCCCGCCAGGTTCATCAGGTCGATGTTCTGCACGTCGGCCCGCTCGCGCAGGTGCGCGACGAGGCGACGGAACGCGGCGGCTTCGGCGGCGGTCGTGGGATCCATCGGTGCGGGCTCGGGCGGTGGGTCGGCCCGCGATTGTAGCCGCGCGGCTCGGCAGCCCTGATAATGCCGAGCTTTCCATGCAGCGGACCGACGCCGTGCCGGCCAGGATCCTCGACGGGCGCAAGATCGCCGACGGCGTGCTCGACAACGTGCGGCGCCGCGTGCGCCAGCGCGTGGCCGCCGGCATGCCGCCGCCGGGGCTGGCCGTGGTGCTGGTCGGCAGCGATCCGGCCAGCACGGTGTACGTGCGCAACAAGCGCCGCGCCTGCGAGCAGGTGGGCCTCGTGTCGATCGACCACGACCTGCCGGCCGACACGCCGGAGGCCGTGCTGTTCGCGCTGATCGAGCGGCTCAATGCCGACCCTGCGGTGCACGGCATCCTGGTGCAGTTGCCGCTGCCACCGCACATCGACGCCACGCGGCTGATCCAGCATATCGATCCGGCGAAGGACGTGGACGGGTTCCACGCCGAGAACGTCGGCCGGCTGGCGCTGCGCCAGCCGGGGCTGCGGCCGTGCACGCCGAAGGGAGTCATGACCCTGCTGGCGCACACCGATCGGCCGGTGCGCGGTCGCCGCGCCGTGGTGGTCGGCGTGTCCAACCACGTCGGCCGGCCGATGCTGCTCGAATTGCTGCTGGCCGGCTGCACCGTGGTCGGCTGCCATCGCTTTACCGAGGACCTCGCCGCGGAGGTCGCGCAGGCCGACATATTGGTGGTCGCGGTCGGCAAGCCGGGCCTGGTGCGCGGGGACTGGGTCAAGCCCGGAGCGATCGTGATCGACGTCGGCATCAACCGGATGCCGGACGGCAAGCTGGCGGGCGACGTGGACTACCCGCGCGCCGCGGAGCGGGCGGCCTGGATCACCCCGGTGCCGGGCGGCGTGGGGCCGATGACGGTCGCGATGCTGGTGCAGAACACGCTCGAGGCCTGCGAGCGCCGCGGCTGAACGCGCGGCTACGCCAGCGCGGGTTGCAATGCAAGTGCGGGCCGCTTGTGCAGCCGCAACATGCGCCAGGCTAGAATGCAGCGATGAACGGATCCTTCCCGCCGCCACGGACGACCCGCGGACTGCGCATGCTCGGGGTCGCGGCCGCCGCCGTGCTGCTGCTCGGCGGCTGTGCGAGCCTGGTGAGCAATGCCACCGCGGGGCTGGGCCGCGACCTGGGGGCCGGCGTGCTCAACCAGGACGATCCGCAGACGGTGGCCGACGGCCTGCCGGCCTACCTGCTGCTGGTCGACGGCCTGCTCACCTCCAGTCCGGACAACGTCGACCTGCTGCTGACCGGCGCGAACCTGAATGGCGCCTATGCGGGCTCGTTCGCGCCCGAGCCCGAGCGGCGCAAGCGGCTCGCGCTGAAAGCCGAGCGGTATGCGCGCCAGGCCACCTGCCTGCGTGCCGAGGCACTGTGCGCCGCGTTGGGCCAGCCGTTCGAGGCGTTCAGCGCGGCGGTCGCGGCGCTGACGGCGCGTGACGTCCCGGTGGCGCACGCGCTGGCCGTGGCCTGGGCCGGCGTGCTGCAGGCCGATCCGTCGGACTGGGAGCGCATCGCCGACTTGCCGCGCGTCGAGGCCCTGCTGCTGCGCACGCGGGCGCTTTCGCCGCGCCATGACGGTGGATCGGCTTCCATGTACCTCGGCGTGCTGAACTGCCTGCGGCCGGAGAGCCTGGGCGGGCGTCCGCGCGACGGCATCGCCTTCTTCGAGGAGGCACTGGCGCTGTCGGAGGGACGCAACCAGATGGCGCGCGTGCTGGACGCCGAGTATTGCGCACGGCTGTTGTTCGACCAGGAGCGCCACGACGCGCTGCTGGCGCAGGCATTGCAAGCCGACCCGGTCGCGCCGGGTCTCACCCTCGTCAACACGCTCGCGCAGCGCCGCGCGCGCGAGCTCCAGCAGTCGGCCAAGGACTACTTCTGACATTATGTTCCGCCATCTCGCCACCGCGCTGTTCGCGCTGGTACTCGCTGCGCCGGTCGGTGCCGCCACCACCCTCAAGATCGCCACCCTCGCCCCCGACGGCAGCGGCTGGATGCGCGAGATGCGCGCCGGCGCGCAGGCGGTGAAGGAGCGCACGCAGGGCCGGGTCGAACTCAAGTACTTCCCCGGCGGCGTGCAGGGCAATGGCGACGCCGTGCTGCGCAAGATGCGGCTGGGCCAGTTGCAGGGCGGCGCCTTCGCCAGCGCCGAGATCGGCACCGTGGTCGCCGACGCGCAGATCTACTCGCTGCCGTTCCAGTTCCGCTCGCAGGCCGAGGTCGACGCGGTCCGCCCGACCATCGATCCCAAGGTGCGCGCCGCCTTCGAGGCCAAGGGCTTCGTCGTCGCCGGCATTGCCGGTGGCGGATTCACCTACCTGATGTCCAGCCGACCGATCCGCAGCCGCGACGATCTGCGCGCCGGCAAGGTGTGGTTCCCGCAGGGCGACGACATCGCGCGCGTGACCTTCGAGACCGGCGGCGTCAAGCCGATCGCCCTGCCGCTGGCCGACGTCTATACCGCGCTGTCGACCGGCATGGTGGACACGGTCGGCAACACGCCTTCGGGCGCGATCGCCTTCCAGTGGCACACCCGGGTCAAGCACATGGTCGACCTGCCGTTGACCTATGTGCTCGGCCTGCTGGTGCTGGACAAGCGCGCGGTCGACAAGCTCGACGCCGCGGACCGGGCCGTCCTGCTGGAGGAAATCGACGCCGCCTTCCTGCGCATCGACGCCGCCAACCGCAAGGACAACGAGGCCGCCCGCGGCGCGCTGGCCAAGCAGGGCATCTCGATCGAGGCGCCAGCGCCGGCCGAACAGGCGTTCTGGTTCCAGATCGGCGCCGACGCGCGGCGCAAGCTGGCGGAGAAGCAGGCCTACTCCACGGCGCTGGAAGCCGAGATCGAGTCGCTGCTGGCCCCGGTCCGCGGCGCGGCGCGCTGAGGTCGCGGCGTTGGACGCCGCGCCAGGCGATCGCGCACGGTCCACGCCGCTGCCACTGCGCTGGCTGCATGCCGCGGAGACCGCGCTGCTGGTCGCCGCGGTGCTCGCCCTGGTCGGCCTTTCGGCGGCGCAGATCGTGGCGCGCACCCTGTTCGACGGCGGCTGGGCCTGGGTCGACCCGCTGACCCGCGCGCTGGTGCTGTGGACGGCGATGCTCGGCGCGCTGGCCGCCGCGCGCGATGACCGCCACATCAACCTCGACGCCTTGACGCGCCTGCTGCGCGGAACGCCGCTGCGTTTCGCCCGCTTCGTGACGTTCGCATTCGCCGCGGGCGTCAGCGCGCTGCTGGCCTGGTACGGCTGGCAACTGGTCCTGCTCGACCGCGAGTCGGGGACCCCGGCGTTCGGCTTCGTCCAGGCCTGGCATGTCGAACTGATCCTGCCGGTCGGCTTCGGGCTGCTCGCCCTGCGCTTCCTGGTGCGGGCGTTCGTGCGACCGCAGCCGCCCTCGCCATGACCTGGCTGATCGTCGCCGCCCTCCTGCTGCTGGCCGCGCTCGGCGCACCGCTGTTCGCCCTGATCGGCGCGGTCGCCATGCTCGGCCTGCATGCGGGCGGCGCCGACCTCACCGTGGTGATGGTGGAGTTCTATCGCCTGGCCGACATGCCGGTGCTGGTGGCGATCCCGCTGTTCACGCTGGCCGGCTACCTGCTCGGGGAAAGCGGCGCGCCCAAGCGGCTGGTGCGTCTGACCGATTCGCTGCTGGGCTGGATGCCGGGCGGGCTGGCGATCGTGGCGCTGTGCGCCTGCGCGCTGTTCACCGCCTTCACCGGCGCCTCCGGCGTGACCATCGTGGCGATGGGAGCGTTGCTGTACCCCGCGCTGCGGCAGGCGCGCTACGGCGATTCCTTCTCGCTCGGGCTGGTCACCAGCAGCGGCAGCCTCGGGCTGCTGTTCGCCCCGGCCGTGCCGCTGATCCTGTACGCGATCGTCGCCCAGCAGTTCAACACCACGCCGCCGGTGAGCGTGGACGCGATGTTCCGCGCCGGCCTGTTGCCGGGCCTGCTGATGATCCTGCTGCTGGCGGCGTGGTCGATCTACGTCGCGCCGCCGCTGGAACGTGGCCCGGGCCGGATCGACTGGCGCGAGGCCGGTCGCGCGGCGTGGGACGCGCGCTGGGAGATCCCGCTGCCGATCGTGGTGCTCGGCGGCATCTACTCCGGCGCCTTCGCGGCCAGCGAGGTGGCCGCCGTGACCGCGGCCTACGTGCTCGTGGTGACCACCCTGGTGCGGCGCGAGATCGATGCGCCGCGGCTGGTGGCCGCGATCCGCGAGGCGATGGCCCTGGTCGGCGCGATCCTGCTGATCCTCGGCGTCTCGCTGGGCCTCACATACTGGTTCATCGACAACAGCGTGCCGGAGCGCCTGTTCGAGTGGATCGGCGCCCACGTCGACAGCAAGCTCGCCTTCCTGCTGTTGTTGAACCTGTTCCTGCTGGTGCTGGGGATGCTGCTCGACATCTTCTCCGCCACCGTGATCATGGTGCCGATCATCCTGCCGATCGCGCTGCAGTTCGGCATCGACCCGGTGCACCTGGGCATCGTGTTCCTCGCCAACATGCAGCTCGGCTATTTCACGCCGCCGGTGGGGATGAACCTGTTCATCGCCGCCTATCGTTTCCAGCGCCCGGTGCTTGAGATCGTGCGCGCCTGTGTGCCGTTCTTCCTGATCCTGTTCGCCGCCGTGCTGGCCATCACCTACGTGCCCTGGCTGTCGCTGGTGCTGGTGCGCTGAGGCACCGCCGGCACACGGCTTGCCTCCGAAGACGACGTGACGGCGCGATGCCGCCCGCGGCCTGTCGCGTGGCGGGTTTCCATCGCGCCGGCGGCGCGCGTCCCGCGTGCCGCGGCACGGGAGTCGCGCATGCTGGTGGTGTTCGTGGACGACGAGCCGGGAGTGCTGCACGGCATCGAGCGCATGCTGCTGGCGCAGCGCGTGCCGTGGGACGTGTTCTGCATCCCGGACCCGCAGGAGGCGATCGAACTGATCGACCGCACGCCGGTCGACGTGGTGGTGGCCGACCTCAAGATGCCCAGGATCGACGGCGCGGAGTTGCTGCGCCACGTGCGCGAGCGGCAGCCGCAGGCGGTGCGCATCGTGCTGTCGGCCGCCAACGAACCGGACCTGCTGCGCCGGGCCTTCGACGTCGCCCACGGCTTCCTGGCCAAGCCGTGCCCGGCGGCGGACCTGGTCGCCCAGGTCGAACGCGGCTTCGACCTGCGGCGCATGCTGGACGACGCCGAGCTGCGGCGGATCGCCAACGATCTCGGCGCGCTGCCGCCCGCCCCAAGTTGCTGGCTGGAACTCAACCGCCTGATGGACGATGACCGGGCCGAAGCGGCGGCGGTGGCGAAGGTCGTCGGCCGCGATCCCGGCCTGGCGGCGAAGGTGCTGCAATTGTGCAATTCGGCCTACTACTCGGCCGGGCGTCCGATCGCCGACATCCAGGCCGCGGTGGTGCGGCTCGGCTTCGGCACGCTGCGCGAGATCGTGCTGCTCACCGAGGCGTACACGCGATTCAACGTCGATGCGCGCGTGGTGGCGCGCGGCCAACGCGAATCGGCGCTGGCCTCCGGCCTGGTGCCGGCGCTCGGGCTCGACGCCCCGTCGACGGATGTCGCGCGGACGTCGGCCCTGCTGGCCGGCATCGGCGACACCCTGCTGGCGCGGCGCTCGATGCCGGCGGCCGAGCGCGAGACGCTCGGCCCCGCGCTCGGCGCCTACCTCCTGGCCCTGTGGAACCTGCCGCCGTCGGTGGTCGAGGCCGTGGCCCTGCGCGAGGCGCCGGCACGCGCCGGCGCGACGCTGGGGGCGGTCGGCGCGACCCACGTCGCGACCCGACTCGCCCGCGGGCGCAGCCCGGACGACGACTGGCTGGAGGCGGCCGGCCTGGCGGCCGCTGTGCCGCGCTGGCGCGCGATGCTGGACCGCCTCGCCGAACGCGGCGCGTGAGCCGGGGCCGCCGCCGCGGCGGCCCGCCGCGGTTGGCAGGGCAGGGCGCCGCCCGGTACAATGCCGCGTTTCACTCGCCGGGAAGTGGAGCATGCGGATCCTCACCGAAGCCCTCACGTTCGACGACGTGTCGCTGGTCCCCGCGGAGTCCAACGTGCTGCCGCGCGACGTCAGCACGACCACCCGGCTCACGCGCGGCATCGCCCTCAACATCCCGGTGGTCTCCGCCGCGATGGACACGGTCACCGAGTCGCGGCTCGCGATCACGATGGCGCAGAGCGGCGGCATCGGCATCATCCACAAGAACATGACCGCCGAGCGCCAGGCGCTCGAAGTGCGCATGGTCAAGAAGTTCGAGAGCGGGGTCATCCGCGACCCGATCACGGTCGGCCCCGACACCTCGATCCGCGAGGTCATGGCGCTGACCCGCGCGCGCAACATCTCCGGCGTGCCGGTGGTCGACGGCGCCGAACTGATCGGCATCGTGACCTCGCGCGACCTGCGCTTCGAGACCCACCTCGATGCCCCGGTGCGCACCATCATGACCCCGAAGGAGCGCCTGGTCACGGTGGGCGACGGCGCGGCCGACGACGAGATCCTCGCCAAGCTGCACAAGCACCGCATCGAGAAGATCCTGGTCGTCAACGACCGCTTCCAGCTGCGCGGCCTGATCACGGTCAAGGACATGCAGAAGTCGAAGGAGAACCCCTTCGCCTGCAAGGACGAGCAGGAGCGCCTGCGCGTCGGCGCCGCGGTCGGCGTCGGCGGCGACACCGAGGAGCGCGTGGCCGCGCTGGTGGACGCCGGCGTGGACGTGCTGGTGGTCGACACCGCGCACGGGCATTCCGCGGGCGTGATCGAGCGCGTGCGCTGGGTCAAGCAGCGCTACCCACAGGTGCAGGTGGTCGGCGGAAACATCGTCACCGGCGAGGCCGCGCGCGCGCTGGTCGAGGCCGGCGCGGATGCGGTCAAGGTCGGCGTGGGCCCGGGCTCGATCTGCACCACGCGCATCGTGGCCGGCGTCGGCGTGCCGCAGATCACCGCGGTGTCGATGGTGGCCTCGGCGCTGACCGGCACCGGCGTACCGCTGATCGCCGACGGCGGCATCCGTTACTCGGGCGACATCGCCAAGGCGATCGCCGCCGGCGCGTCCTGCGTGATGATCGGCGGCATGTTCGCCGGCACCGAGGAAGCCCCGGGCGAGGTCGAGCTCTACCAGGGCCGCTCGTACAAGTCCTACCGCGGGATGGGTTCGCTCGGCGCGATGGCCCAGGGCTCCAAGGACCGCTACTTCCAGGACGCCGCCGACGCCGACAAGCTGGTCCCCGAGGGCATCGAGGGGCGCGTGCCTTACCGCGGCCCGCTGCGCAACATCGTCCACCAGCTGGTCGGCGGCCTGCGCGCCTCGATGGGCTACGTCGGCTGCGCGACCATCGACCAGATGCGCGAGAAGCCGCAGTTCGTTCGCATCACCAGCGCCGGCGTGCGCGAGAGCCACGTCCACGACGTGGCGATCACCAAGGAAGCGCCGAATTACCGGATGGAGTGAGGCGGAAAAGTAGGGTATAGGGCCCAGGGTATAGAGCCCGGCGGTCCGACCTATACCCTGGGCCCTATACCCTGGCTTTCATGCAGAACATCCACGCCGACAAGATCCTCATCCTCGACTTCGGGGCGCAGTACACGCAGCTGATCGCGCGGCGCATCCGCGAAATCGGCGTCTATTGCGAGATCTGGGCCTGGGACCACGATCCGGCGGAGATCGCGGCCTTCGCGCCGAAGGGCATCATCCTCTCGGGTGGCCCGGAATCGACCACCGAGCCGGGCTCGCCGCGCGCGCCGCAGCAGGTGTTCGCCGCCGGCGTGCCGATCCTCGGCATCTGCTACGGCATGCAGACGATGGCGGTGCAGCTCGGCGGGCGCGTCGAGGGCGGCCACCATCGCGAGTTCGGCTACGCGCGGGTCCACGCACGCGAGGGTTGCCGGTTGCTCGACGGCCTCGGCGAGCGCGGCGAGGACGGCGTCGCCCGCCACGCGGTCTGGATGTCGCATGGCGACCGGGTGACCGCGCTGCCGCCCGGTTTCGCGGTCATCGGTTCCACCGACAGCGTCGCCTACGCCGCGATGGCCGACGAGTCGCGCCGCTGGTACGGCGTGCAGTTCCACCCCGAGGTCACACATACCAAACAGGGCGCGGAGATGCTGCGCCGCTTCGTGGTCGAGGCCTGCGGCTGCGCCACGCTGTGGACCGCGGCCAACATCATCGAAGACGCGATCGCGCGCGTGCGCGCCCAGGTCGGCGCGGACAAGGTGCTGCTGGGGTTGTCGGGCGGCGTCGATTCCTCGGTGGTCGCCGCGCTGCTCGAGCGCGCGATCGGCGACCAGTTGACCTGCGTGTTCGTCGACACCGGCCTGTTGCGCTGGAAGGAAGGCGACCAGGTGATGGCCACGATGGCCGAGCACATGGGCGTGCACGTGATCCGCGTCGATGCCGCCGAACGCTACTTCGCGGCGCTGGCCGGCATCGAGGACCCCGAGGCCAAGCGCAAGGTCATCGGCCGCTTGTTCGTCGAGATCTTCGAGGAGGAATCGAGGAAGCTCGAAGGCGTGAAGTGGCTGGCGCAGGGCACGATCTACCCCGACGTGATCGAGTCCGCCGGCAGCAAGACCGGCAAGGCCCACGTCATCAAGAGCCACCACAACGTCGGCGGCCTTCCCGAGCGCATGCAGTTGAAGCTGGTCGAGCCGCTGCGCGAGCTGTTCAAGGACGAGGTGCGCCGGATCGGCGTGGAGCTCGGCCTGCCGCGCGAGATGGTCTACCGGCACCCGTTCCCCGGCCCCGGGCTCGGCGTGCGCATCCTCGGCGAGGTCAAGGCCGGGCACGCGCAGCTGCTCGCGCAGGCCGACCACATCTTCATCGAGGAACTGCGCCGGCACGGACTCTACGACCAGGTGAGCCAGGCCTTCGCGGTGTTCCTGCCGGTGAAGTCGGTCGGCGTGGTCGGCGACGCGCGCGCCTACGAGTGGGTGATCGCGCTGCGCGCGGTCGAGACCGTCGACTTCATGACCGCGCACTGGGCGCACCTGCCGTACGAGTTCCTCGACCACGTCAGCCGGCGCATCATCAACGAGCTGCGCGGCGTCAGCCGCGTGGTCTACGACATCTCGGGCAAGCCGCCGGCCACGATCGAGTGGGAATAGCCGTCGCCGCGGCCGCGCGGCGGCCGCAGCATGGTGGTCACCGGCGGGGCGCCGGGCGCGGGGTGGAAGGTCTCGCGCGCGACGAACCCGAGGCCGCGGTAGATGGCGTCGTTGGCGGGATGGGTGTTCTCCAGCCAGACCGGCACGCCGGCGGCGTCCCAGTGGTCGAGCATCGGGCGCAGCAGGCGACTGCCGAGGCCGCGGCCACGCGCCGCGGGCAGCAGTCCCACGGTGAACAGGTAGGCGTGCGGCTGCGGCGGACGACGGCTGCCGAATGCCGCGTCGACCTGCATGGCACGCCACACGGCGCCCGGTCCCGCCAGCAGGACCATTCGCGCCGCCAGCGCCAGGGTTGCGATCGCGCCCAGGCCGCGCCGCGGGCCGGGGTGCAGCCACATCGCGCCACCGTCGGCGCCGGCGAACCAGCCGCTGCCGTGCGGCAGGTAGACATCACGCGCGAGGCTGCGGAACGCGGCGCGGATCAGAAGAGGGTCCCGGAAGGTCCAGTGCGCGATCGGATCGGCCGCGAAGGCCGCGCCGACGAGGTCGCCCAGCGCCCGCCATTCGCCGGGTGCCGCGCGGCGGATTGTGGCATCGGCGCCGGTCATCACAGCGAACCCATGGCGTGGTCCGGATACAGCGCAGCCCCGGCCAGGCCGAGGGCGATGGCGCCGAACAGCGCGGTCAGGGCAGGGTGCCGGCGTGCCCAGCCGGTGGCGAGCAGCGCGATCGTCGCGCCGCCGTTGGACACGAGGCCCATCCACACCACGCCTTCCGGGAACACGCCCTGCCAGGTCTGCACGAGTCCGCCGCCATAGCCCACAAGCAACGCCAGCAGGGCCACGCTGTAGAGGCGCGCAAGCCCGCTCGCCGCCGCGGGCACCGCGAGCCGCGCCGCGAGGCGCGCCGGCGGCAGCAGCAGCAGCGGTGCGACCACGACCAGCGCGGTCGTCGCGATCTTGAACACCAGCAGCACGCCCAACCAGGTCATGGCACCTCCCTGCCGCAACGTCGCGCCGCCGGCGATCCTGCGCCAGCGCCGGATCGGTCGCAAGCCGGGCGAGGATCGCCACGGCGGGCTTGCGTTTGGCCGCCGTCCGGATAAGGTCACGCAGCACCGGGTGATGGCGACAGGCATGGCGGGCGACGCGGGGCGGGCTGCGGATGACGAGCGCTGGATGCGGCGTGCCCTCGTGCTCGCCGCGCGCGTGCGCGACCGCGAGGACGAGGTGCCGGTGGGCGCGGTGATCGTGCGCGACGGGGTGAAGATCGCCGAGGGCATGAACCTCAACATCCGCCGCCACGATCCCACCGCGCACGCGGAGGTGGTCGCGATGCGCCGCGCCGGGCGCCGCCTCGGCAACCACCGGCTCACCGGCTGCACGCTGTACGTGACGCTGGAGCCGTGCGCGATGTGCGCGATGGCGATGGTGCACGCGCGGGTGGCGCGCGTCGTGTACGCCGCCGCGGACCCGAAGACCGGCGCGGCCGGCAGCGTGTTCGACCTGCTGGCGTCGCCCCGCCACAACCACCGCGTCGACGTCGCCGGCGGCGTGCTCGCCGCGGAGGCGGGGCGCATGCTCAGCAACTACTTCCGCGCCAAGCGCGGCAAGCCGCCGCTCGAATCCTGACCCTCCTGCGCGATCGACCATGACCCCGCCGAACGACAACCACCTGATCTGGATCGACCTCGAGATGACCGGGCTCGATCCGCAGTCCGACTCGATCCTCGAGATCGGCACCATCGTCACCGACGCCAACCTCGAGGTGGTGGCCGAGGGCCCGGAGTTCGCGGTCCGCCATCCGCTGGCGCGATTGCAGGCGATGGACGACTGGAACCGGACCCAGCACGCGAAATCGGGCCTGTGGGACCGGGTACTCGCGTCGACCCACGACCTCGCGTCGGCCGAGCAGGCCACGCTCGAGTTCCTCGCGCGGCACGTCCCGGCCGGCAAGTCGCCGATGTGCGGCAATTCGATCTGCCAGGACCGGCGCTTCCTCGCCCGGCTGATGCCGCGGCTTGAGCGGCATTTCCACTACCGCAACCTCGACGTCAGCACCGTCAAGGAACTGTGCCGGCGCTGGGCGCCGGCGATCGGCGCCGGGTTCAGCAAGGACTCGCAGCACACCGCGCTGTCGGACATCCGCGATTCGATTGCCGAGCTGCGCTGGTACCGCAGGCACATGGGCCCGCTCGGCGGGCAGGTGGCCTGAGCGTCAAGCGGTCGGTGGCGCGGGCGACCACTGCAGGAAGGCCGCCACCGCGTCGTCGCCCCGCTGGGCCCTGACCACGCCCAGCGCCTTGGCGTGCAGGGTGGCGAATTCGGTCGCCGTCTTCGAGCGCTCGATCTGCAGCGCCAGCACGTCGCCACCGGGGCCGAGCGTCTCGGTGAGGGCGCGCACCGCCATGCGGCGCGCGACCGCGAGGTCGAAGGCGGGTGTCGCAGGCGCCGGCGCGGCGGCCGCCGGCGCGGCGCCGGTCGCCGGGCTCGCGGCTGGCGACGGTGCCGGCGCACCCGGCAACTCCACGTATCCCGCGCGCGCCAGGCGCTCGAGGATGGTCTCCACCGGCACCAGCGCGTTGAACCGCGCCTTCAGGATCGCGAGGCTGCGCTTGCCGTCGACGGCGGCCAGCAGCACGCGCGCCGCGGTTTCGAGTTCCGGGGCGTGGCGGGCGACGGCGTCGTCGCCGGCTGCGGTCCTGCGGGGCGCATCCGACGTCATGCGCGGTATCCGGTCCGAGTCTGCGGGGGTTGAAGTTCTGCCCGAGCGCGGCAACAGCCTGCCGGCACGAGCGCCCGCAACAGCCTACCAACAAATGCCTCAGGCGTTGCGGTGCCGGGCCAGCCGCAGCCAGGTATCGACCACGGTGTCCGGGTTGAGGGACACCGACTCGATGCCCTGGTCCATCAGCCACTCGGCGAGGTCCGGGTGGTCGGACGGACCCTGGCCGCAGATGCCGATGTACTTGCCCTTCCGGCGCGCGGCCTGGATGGCCATCGACAGCAGGGCCTTGACCGCCGCGTTCCGCTCGTCGAACAGGTGGGCGACGATGGCCGAATCGCGGTCCAGCCCGAGGGTCAACTGGGTCAGGTCGTTGGAGCCGATCGAGAAGCCGTCGAACAGGTCCAGGAACTGGTCGGCCAGCAGCGCGTTGGACGGGACCTCGCACATCATGATGACCTTGAGGCCGTTCTCGCCCTGCTTGAGGCCGTTGCGGGCCAGCACCTCGAGCACCTGGCGGCCCTCGTCGACGGTGCGCACGAACGGGATCATCACCCAGGCGTTGATCAGGCCCATCTCGTCGCGCACGCGGCGCATCGCGCGGCACTCCAGGGCGAAGGCCTCGGCGAAGCCCGGGTCGACGTAGCGGCTGGCGCCGCGGTAGCCGATCATCGGGTTTTCCTCGTGCGGCTCGTAGCGCTTGCCGCCGACCAGGTTGGCGTATTCGTTCGACTTGAAGTCGGACAGGCGCACGATCACCGGGTTGGGCGCGAAGGCCGCCGTGATGGTCGCGATGCCTTCGGCGAGGCGGTCGACGTAGAACGACACCGGGTCGGCGTAGCCGGCCATCTTGTCGTCGATCCGGCGGCGCGTCTCCGGATCCTGGCGGTCGTATTCCAGCAGCGCCTTCGGGTGCACGCCGATGTGGCTGTTGATGATCATCTCCAGCCGCGCGAGCCCGACGCCGGCGTTGGGCAGCATCGCGAAGTCGAGCGCGCGCTCGGGGTTGGCGACGTTCATCATGATCTTCAGCGGCGCCGGCGGCATCGCGTCGAGGTCGGTGGTGATGCGCTCGAAGGGCTTGAGGCCCTCGTACACATAGCCGGTGTCGCCCTCGGCGCAGGACACGGTCACCGCCACGCCGTCGGCGATCCGCGCAGTGGCGTCGCCGCAGCCCACGATCGCCGGGATGCCCAGTTCGCGGGCGATGATCGCCGCATGGCAGGTGCGGCCGCCGCGGTTGGTGACGATCGCGGCGGCGCGCTTCATGATCGGCTCCCAGTCGGGATCGGTCATGTCGGCGACCAGCACGTCGCCCGGCTGCACGCGGCTCATCTCAGTGACCGAGCGCAGCACCTTGGCGCTGCCAGCGCCGATCTTGTGCCCGATCGAGCGGCCCTCGGAAAGCACCGTGCCGCGCTCGCCGAGCACGAAGCGCTCCATCTGCTGCGCGGATGCGCGCGACTTCACCGTCTCCGGGCGCGCCTGCAGGATGTAGATGCGCCCGGTGACGCCGTCCTTGCCCCACTCGATGTCCATCGGGCGGCCGTAGTGCTGCTCGATGATGAGCGCCTGCTTGGCCAGTTCCTGCACGTCGGCGTCGGTGATGCAGAAGCGGCGCCGGTCGGCGACCGGCACGTCCTCGTTGCGCACGCGCTCGCCCGGCTGGTCCGAGAACACCATGCGGATCGCCTTCGAGCCCAGTTGCCGGCGCAGGATGGCCGGGCGGCCGGCGCGCAGGGTGGGCTTGTGCACGTAGAACTCGTCCGGATTGACCGCGCCCTGCACGACGTTCTCGCCGAGCCCCCAGGACGCGGTGACGAACACCACGTCGCGGAAGCCCGACTCGGTGTCGAGGGTGAACAGCACGCCGGACGCGCCGCGGTCGGAGCGCACCATCAACTGGATGCCGGCCGACAGCGCGACCTCGCCATGGTCGAAGCCATGGTGCACGCGATAGGCGATCGCGCGATCGTTGTACAGCGAGGCGAAGACCTCCTTGACCTTGCGCACCACGTCGTCGGCGCCGACCACGTTGAGGAAGGTCTCCTGCTGGCCGGCGAACGACGCGTCCGGCAGGTCCTCGGCGGTGGCCGAGGAGCGCACGGCCACCGCCACCTCGGCGCCGTTCTGCTCGCACAGCCGCGCGTAGTCGGCGCGGATCTGCGCCTCTAGCGCGGCCTGCAGCGGGGTTTCCACCACCCAGCGGCGGATCTCGGCGCCGGCGGCCACCAGCGCATCGACGTCGTCGACGTCCAGCGTGGCGAGCCTGGCCTGGATGCGCCCGCCGAGGCCCGACTGGGCGATGAACTCGCGATAGGCATGGGCGGTGGTCGCGAAGCCGCCCGGCACCGACACCCCCGCGCGCGCCAGGTGGCCGATCATCTCGCCCAGCGAGGCGTTCTTGCCGCCCACCTGGGCGAGGTCGGAAAGCCGCAACTGGTCGAGCCAGAGCACGAGATCGGCCATCGGGGAACTCCCAGGGCAAGGCAGGCGGGAAAGCCATCAATGATCCCCGGTTTGCGCCGTGCAGACAACCTTGGAGGGCAGGGCGCGCGGCTGGATTACACTGCCCGCCATGCACAGCGAACCCCGGCCGCGACGGCCGATCTTCTACATCTCCGACGGCACCGGCATCACCGCCGAAACCATCGGCCACAGCGTGCTGACGCAGTTCGAGGGCGTCGACTTCGATGCCGTGCGCATCCCGTTCGTCGGCGACGCCGAGCAGGCGCACGCCGCGGTGGCGCGGATCCGCAACGCGCAGGCCCACTTCGGCACCCGGCCGATCGTGATCAACACGGTGGTCGATCCGGAACTGTCGGTGATCCTCGCCTCCAGCGGGGCGCTGATGCTCGACGTGTTCGCGCCCTTCATCGCCCCGCTGGAGAAGGAACTCGAGTGCAAGCGCAGTTCGCGGGTCGGCCAGGCGCACGGCATGGTGGACTTCGCGCAGTACGAGGCGCGCATCAATGCCACCAACTATGCGCTCAGCCACGACGACGGCGTCGACCTCAACTTCGGTGACGCCGAGGTGATCCTGGTCGGCGTGTCGCGCTCGGGCAAGACCCCGACCTGCCTGTACCTGGCCTTGCACTACGGCGTGCGCGCGGCGAATTACCCGCTCACCCCGGAGGACCTCGAGTCCGACGTCCTGCCGTCGCGGCTGCGGCCGCATCGGCGAAAACTGTTCGGACTGACCATCGATCCGGTGCGCCTGCAGCAGGTGCGCCAGCAGCGGCGGCCGAACAGCCGCTACGCGACGATGGAGCAGTGCCGCCGCGAGGTCGCGCAGGCGGAGGCGATGTTCGGGCGCGAGAACCTGCACGTGCTGTCGACCACCCACACCTCGATCGAGGAGATCGCGAGCAAGGTGATGGCGGCGGTCGGCCTGGAGAAGCAGGCTTTCTGAGGCGCGCGGCGCGCGGCTTGCAGGGACCGCCAGCATAGGGGTTCCGCCGCGTTCCGGGGAGACTGGCGGGGCCACGACCCGCTGATATAGTCCGGCCATGCTCGACATCCGACCCACCCGTGCCCAGGTCTCCGGCCGCTTCGCGTGGCTGATGGGCCTGTATGCGGACAACTACTGGCGACTGGTCCGTGGACTGGGCCCCGACAATCTCGGGGTCGGCCACTACCGGTCCAGCGTGGGCGACGGACTCGACCTGTCGATCGAGGTGGTGGAACGCCATCCGTACACGCTGGATTTGCGCCTGAGCTATCTGTTCCGCGACGCGGCCACCGGCGCGCCGGATCCGTCGGCCTTCGTGCGCATCTACCGCGACGCGCAGCTCGCCGAGGTCACTGCGTGCTACGTGGGCGCGCGGCTGCAGGACGTGCTCGGCCTGCATCCGGAGCCGCGCTCGGTGATGCAGCACCGCCTGCGGATGAATGCCTTCCTCGGCAAATGGCTGGAGTACCTCGAAGGCCGCGGGCACTCGCGCTTCACCGTGCGCGCGGCGGCGACCGGCGAGGCCATGCAGGAAAAAGTTGACGCGTCGGCGCCGCACCCGTAGGATTCGCGCCTTCCCGTGGGGCCATAGCTCAGCTGGGAGAGCGCTACAATGGCATTGTAGAGGTCGCCGGTTCGATCCCGGCTGGCTCCACCACCCCACCGCAGTCCCCATCGTCTAGAGGCCTAGGACACCTCCCTTTCACGGAGGCGACCGGGGTTCGAATCCCCGTGGGGACGCCAATGGCGTCAAGGGCTTGCAGCGATGCAGGCCCTTTTTCTTTCCCCCATGCCGAACCTGTCCCGAACTTGCGGCGCGAAGGCGAAGCGATGGGGCCGACGGTTCGCGCGCTGGTGAGGTACACCAGTCGCACGCCGCACTGCTCGCGGCGAGGAGCGATCGCCGTGGTCGAGTTCAAGGTGCTTCGAATCGAGTTCGCGCGCATCCACGATCGGACCATCATGCCGCGTGGGCGCGAGCAGGCCCTGCCGTCGACGCCGACTCTCGCCGAGCTGGCGTGTCCGTCGTGCAGCCATCAATGGACCGCGCGGCCTGGATCGTGGCAACCCGCGATCGGCGGCATGCGGCTCGCTTGCCCCGGCTGCGGCGTCGACGGCGCGTTCCGCCCGATCGCGCCCGACGAGTAGCGCGAGCCCATTCCGTCACCATCCCTTCACGATTGCAGGGCGGTGGGCACGCTGGCCGTAGCGCGCCGACTTTTTCCTGCCTCGACGGCTTTTCCCGACTGTGCCGCAGTTCGTCTCAGTTTCCCGCAGTTCTCGCAACTGAGGCCAACCGAGAGAGACTGCGCGGCTCGCCCGCGCAGTTTCTCGGGGGGTATGGGGGGAAACTGAGAAACTGAGAAACTGCGACGACGCCCCCGGCGAGGCTTGCCGGCAGCAATCGCCCGGCGTAGGGTTGGGCCTTGGTTCTCGCCCCCAACCTGCCGCCGGCTGGCTGGAGCGCCGGAAGGGCGCGTGGCTCCAGACTCGGCACTGCAAGCGCGACGGCTCCACGGTGCACCACGAGGGCATGCTGGCGATCAAGCGGCACCGGCTGGAGCAGGTCGCCGGCGCGACCGTGGTGCCGCTGGGCTTCGCTGACCACGGGCAGTTCTACACGTAGCGCTGTCCCGGCTCTTGCCTCGATCTCGGGACACTTCTCGGGCAGGGTGCGCGCATCCATCGCGGAGCGCGCACTTGTGGGCCGACTGAACCCGACGCAGACGATCAACTACCGCACGGGCGGCGCGATCGCCGCCTATCGCATCGTGCGCCACGGCGGCGCGGACGACCTGGTCGTCCAGGCCGCAGGAGCGACTGAGGCCGTGTTCGGCGTCTCGACGTCGATCCCTTCGCCGGCGAACGACCGGTGCGACGTGGTCGAGGAAGGCATCGCGGAGGTCGAATACGGCGGCACGGTGACGCGCGGCCAGCTCCTGGTCGCCGATGCCCAGGGCCGCGCGGTGGCCGCCGCGCCCGCTGCCGGCGCGAACGTCCGGGTGATCGGCATCGCGCAGGAGTCGGGCGTGCTCGGCGACATCGGGTCGGTGAAGCTCGCCCCCGGCTCGCTGCAGGGCTGAGGCATGCCGAGCCGACTCGCCCGCGCCATCGCTGCCGCCGTCGACCTCGTCGTCGTGGCCGGCATCCTGGCCGCGATGGCGACGATCATCGTCGCCGCCCTGGCCTGGAGCCTGGTGGTGATACCGGTCGCCCTGGTGGCCGCCGTGGCGTGGAAGGGATGCCGCGGCGCGCGCGCCCGGCTGGCAGCTCGTGCGGAAGTTGCGCCGTGACGGGCTTCAGCATCTCTTTCGATGCGAGCGAGGCGCTGCGCGGGCTGGGCCGGCTGATCCGCAAGTGCGAGGACCCGCGCGACGCCCTGGACGCGGTCGGTTTCGAGTTCAGCCAGCGCGCGGACCGCACCTTCGACGACCAGGCAGACCCGTGGAACGCCGCGTGGCGCCCGCTGTCGCCGCTCACGCTGCGGTTGCGCCGGAAGGCCGGGAAGGGCGCTGAGATTCTTCGCGACACCGGCCGGCTGAGCCAGTCGATCACGCACAACCTCGTGGGCGACGAGGTGCACATCGGCACCAATGTCGAGTACGCGGCGCCGCACCAGCTCGGGGGCGGCGTGCCCTACCGACCGTTCATGCCGATCCGCGAGGACGGGACGCCCGATCTCCCCGACGCCTGGACGCGCGGCGGGATCGAGATCGTCGAGAACATCCTGCGCCAGCAAGGGGCGTTCGATTGATGCGCGCCCGAGTGCCGCCCTCCCGCCCGGTGAATGTCGACGCAGTCGCGTCGCTGCTGCTGACCCTGCGCGGCGCCGAGGCACGCTTCGATCGCCACGGGCTCACCGCTGTGGCCATCGCGGACGCGATCCGCGGCGGCATGGGCCTCGCGGGGAACACGGTCGACGCGGATGCGGTGATCGGATTCCTCGGCGGTGCTGCCGGTTCGGCCGCGCTCGGCGTCGATTCCGTGCCGCGTGCATTCCTCACCGCCTGGCCGACGATCGTCTCGCGCGTCCGGGCGCTTCCTGCTGTCCCAGCCGATCCGGAAACCGGCCCTTGAAGATCAGCTTGACCGCCTTCGCCGAAGGTGCCGCGCATCGCGTGCGCGATGTCGTCGGCCCCAACATCCTCACGCCCGCGAGACTCGCGTCGTGGATCCGCGAATCGATCGACGTCGACGGCGACGCGGTCGGCCGCCAGGAGCTGCTCGCGTGGCTGCATGGCCCCGGACGCAATGCCGCCTCGGGGCTGCACATGACGCCGCGCGGCCTCGCCACCCTGGCCGAGAACCTGCCCGACCTCGAGCTGCCGAAGGTCCGCGTCGACCTGCCGCCGGCGCGCGAGCTGGCGTCGCTGGAGACCATCGCCGGCGCCGCCCCGCCCGAGGAGCGCGTCCTCGCGCTCAATGGCCTCTGGAACGCGATGCTGCGGTCGCCGGGCCCGATGGTCGACTCGTTCGATGTCGTCCTCACCCTGGACGCCGGCGGCTTCGTGCAGGCCTCGACCCCGCGCGGCAATCCGGGCTCCGCCCGCGTGCACCTGGCTCGCTTCGCCGCCTGGCTGTCCGACACGCCCGAGGGCGGGGACTTCGCCCGGCGCCACCCATCCATCGCCGCCGCGTTCGCTCAGCGGCTGGCCGCTTGACCCCTGGAGATCGATCAAATGAACCCGTTCCTGCCGAAGAAGCCCCTCAAGGAACTGCGTGCCGCCGTCGAGGCGGACGCGAAGGCGCTCGCCGACCTCACGAAAGGCCTCCCCGCTGCGGTCGAGCGCTACCGCGACGCTGCGGCCGCCCTGGAGACCAGCCGCACGGAGCTGATCCGCGCGGTGGTGGGCGAGGATCAGCTCGGCGCTCACGAGGCGACCATCGTCGCGGCGAAGCAGCGGGCGCAGACGCTGCGCGACGCGGCTGCTGCGCAGGACGAGGTCGCCACCCTGCGCCGCGCCGAGGCCGAGAAGCTCCGCGAGGCCCTGCGGCTCGCCGACGCGCGGGTGAATGGTGCGCACCGGGCGGCTCGCCGCTCCCTGTTCGATCTCGCGCACGCCGAGTTCGTCCTCGACACCGTCCGGGCGATGCAGCGCCTGAAGGCGGCGACGCTGCCGGACGTGTTCGCGAACCTGCCCGAGATGGTCGACATCCTGAACCTCGCGCGGTCGGGCAGCGTCGCCGACGATGAGGCCTGCTTCCCTGGCGACGCCTTCGGCATCCCCGCCGACGCGCCGACCTCAGGCGTGCGATAAGCCGGAGCCGCACCGATGTCGCTCGCCCTCACGCTGCGGATCAACGCCGACGGTAGCAACGCTCGCAACGGTCTCCGCGGCGTCGTGGGCGACCTGAACAACGTCGGTGCGGCTGCGCGCAAGGCCGGCACCGACGCGCGCCAGGGCGGGGAGGGGATCGCTCAGGCGGGCACCAAGGCCGAGCAGGCGGGCAATCGCGCGAAGGGCGCCGCAGGCTCCTGGTCGCTCTTCAGCACCGCACTCGGCTCGATAGCGATCGGCGCCACGGTCGCCGGCCTTGTCCGCATGGCCGACGCGATGACCAATCTCGACGCCCGGCTCAAGATCACCGCCGGCTCGGCCAACGAGTACGCTCGTGCGAACGGGCTCGTTTTCGACATCGCGCAGCGCACCCGCAGCGAGATCGGCGCGACGGCCGCGCTCTACTCGCGGCTGACGCAGTCGCTCAAGGAGACCGGAGCCAGCCAGGCCGAGGTCGCGCGGCTTACCGAGACCATCAACAAGGCGTTCCAGGTCTCGGGCGCCACCACGACCGAGGCCGCAGCGGCGACTGTGCAGCTCGCGCAGGGTCTCGCCGCCGGCGCGCTGCGCGGAGACGAGTTCAACTCCGTGGCCGAGCAGGCGCCGGCGATCATGGATGCGCTCGCGAAGTCGCTCGGCGTGAGCCGCGGTGAGCTGCGCGCGATGGCCGAGGACGGCAAGATCACCGCGTCGGCGGTGCGGCAGGCGCTTGGCGAGGCTGCTGCCGACATCGACCAGAAGTTCGCGCAGATGCCCGTCACGATCGGCGGGGCGCTGACGCAGCTATCCAACTCGCTGCAGATGACTGTCGGGTGGTTCAACAAGGCCGGCGGCGCTTCGAACATCGTCGTTCAGGGGATCGACTTCATCCGTACGGCGATCGAGCTGCTCCCCGGCATGCTGCTCGTCGTGCGCGGCGCCTTCGCTGAGTGGTGGGAGAGCATCAAGTTCGGCTTCCAGGCGCTCGGGCTGCAGATCAAGATCGCGATGGCGACCGCGCTGGACGTCGTGCGCATCGCGATCGCCGAGCAGATCGCGCGCATCGCCCTGTCGCTGAAGAACATCCCGGTCGACGGGGCGCAGCGCCTCGCCGACGGGCTCGCGAAGTCGGCCCTCGCGTTGCGCGCGTCGGCGACGCAGTCGGGCCAGTACCGCAAGGAACTGGCCGAGCTATCGCGCCAGCATGGCATCTTGATCGACGCCATTCAGCGACGCACTGGGCAGGAGGTGCTCGCGTTCGAAGCCCAGCGCAAGGCGATCGCCAGCACGGTCGAGGGCACCGACAGGACCGAAGAAGCGACCGAGGCCGATATCGAGGCTGCTGCCGCGAAGAAGGCCCTCGCCGCGGCCATCGCCGATCTCGACGCCGCGCTGAAGAAGAACTTCCGCGAGGGGCTCGCCCCGGCCCGGCAGGGCACGGAAGCGGCCTCGCGCGCGATGCAGCAGCTGACCTCGGACATCCGAGTCGTCCCGGACTTCGCGGCCGCGGCTGCGCAGGCGCTCGCGACCATGAACGCGACGGCGAAGGAACCGGCGCCGTCCGAGTTCGCCGACTCCTGGCTGAGCGCGGCCGACTCGGTCGCTTCGGCGATCGCCGACTTCGCGGCCAGTGGGCTCGGCTCGTTCCGTGAGTTCGCCGATGCGATGAAGAACATCGCGCGCCGTCTGATCTCCGACCTGATCTACACCTTCCTGCGCAACCGGATCATCGTGCCGATCACGGCGCAAATCACGGGTCAAGGCGGCGGTGGAGGGATTGCCGGCGGGATCGGGCAGGCGCTTGGCGCAGGCGGCGGCGGCGGCATTCTCGGCACCGTCGGCAGCATCGCCGGCGCGCTGGGCTTCGGCGGCTTTGCAGCGGGCACCGGCGTGCTTGGCGCTACGATCGGTGCGACTGGCAGCATCTTCGGCGGCTTGGCGGCGACTACGCAGTTTGGTCTCGCATCGCTCGCCGCCGGCAATGTCGGCGTCGGCCTCGGCGCGCTCGCCGGCCCGATCGGCCTGGCGGTCGCTGCGCTGTCCCTGCTCGCCGGGGCCTTGAAGGACACCACGCGCCGGATCACTGTGATCGGCTCCGAGCTGGTCGGCACGCCTGGCTACCGCAACCTGGCGCCCGACGCGGTTCGCCAGTCGGCCCTGGGTGGGTTCGCCTTCGCGTCGATCGACAACGTCGGCCGTGAGGAGCGCGACCAGCTCGCGCAGGCGATCCAGCAGTTCGATGCGTCGATCGCGCAGCTGCTCGACGAGGATCAGCTGCAGCGCGTGAAGGACGCTGTCGCCCAGATCAACACGCAGGCGACCGAGGGCGCGATCACCGCCGACACGTTCATCCGACAGCGCTTCGATGCGGTCCTGTCGACGATGAGCGACGCCGTGCGCGCGTTCGTCGCCGAGGGCGAGACCTTCGAGGACCAGGTCCAGCGGCTCGGACAGGCGCTGCAGTTTCCGCGTGAGATTCAGGCCGTGATCGACGGCTTCGCACGCGAGGACTTGCTCGCCAACATGACCGAGCTGGAGCGCCGCACACTGGAGGTCAATGAGCGGTTCGACGCGGCCATCGACTACCTGACCGAACGCAGCGCGACCGAGGAGCAGCTCGCGCAGGTCGAGGCGTTTCGTGCCCGCGCGCTGGCTGCCCTCACCGAAGCCACCGAGGACTCGGTCGACGGGCTGGTCCGCGACGCGGCCCGCATCGGCGACATGCTCGACCGTCTGCGATTCGAGGAGTCGCTGGTCGGCCTGTCGGACCTCGATCGACAGCTCGCGATCCTCGCCCAAGAGGCCAACGAGGCCGCGCTCGCGGCTGCCGCGCTCGGGGCGAACGAGGCCGAACTGGCCGAGATACGCGAAATCTTCACGGCGCGCCGGGCCCGGCTGGAGCAGCAAAGCGCACAGCAGGCGCTTGATGCGGCGGCCGACTACTGGGCGCAGATCGCGGCCTACAACCAGCAAGCGATGCAGCAGGTCGCGGACGCCATTCGGTCGGCGTTCGGGGGTCTCGCCGACTTCCTTCGCGGCGAGATGTTCGGCGAGACCAGCACGCTCACCCCGGCGGAACAATTCGCGGCCGCGCAGGAGCAGTTCCAGGACACGCTGCGCCGGGCCGCTGCCGGCGACCAGAACGCGGCGCAGGGCATTCAGGGCGCCGCGCAGCGGCTGCTGGAACAGGCGCTTTCCTTCCTCGGTGGCGGCGATGCCTACCGGCAGCTCCGCGAGGCGGTGCTCGGCTCACTGGGCCCTCTCGCGGCGCTCGGGCAGTCGGGCAGCGCGGACTCCGGCGCGCTCGCGGGCGGCCCGGCTGCGGCGCTGCGGCGCTTCCTCGAACTCATGCGCGGTTTCGGGATTGGTCCGAACGCGGTCGGCGTCGGCGGCCTGGGCTTCGGTCCGGCGGCGAACGGCGCGCTGACGGTGCCGCAAGGCCTGTCGCTGCCCGGCGTGGGCGGCGGTAGCGGCAACGCGCTGTCGGTGTCCCCGCTGGTCCTCGACCGGTCTTTCGCAGTGCAAGATCAGCAGCTGCAACGGCTGACCGCTGTCGAGACCGAGCTGCGCGAGCTGCGGCGGGACTTCGTGCGGACCGGCGAGGGCGTGCGGGAAGCGATTCAGCGCACCGGCTACGGGGCGAGGTTCGGGTAACGGAATCAGTCAATGCCCGCCGCGCGCGGTTGCGGTCCCGAGTTCCTGACGGGGTTCTCGGGCCGGACGCGAGAACGTGCGCGGCGGGCTCCATCTCAGGTGAGGCGATGAACGAGCAGAACGGGAAGGCATTGCGCGACCTGGAGACCAGCGTCGCGGCGCAGGCCGCCCTGGCGGAGTCATGGGAGCGGCAGGCGGCGCAGGAGGAGCGCGAGTGCGCGCGCCTGGCTGCCGACCTGGCCGCGGCGAACAAGCAACTGGAGGCGATGAAGTGAACACCAGCGATGTACAGTGGAACATCAAGGTCCGCGACACCGCGCAGCAGTTCTCCGCGGCCAAGGGACGCGCGGAGGCCGCCATGGCGCGCGCGGTGCAGTTCGCCGCGCAGCGCGGCGTCCTGTCGGCCGAGCTGGCGCGCGTGCGGGCCGAGATCGCCCGGCGCGGCGGCACGCCGGCGGGTGGCAGCGGCTTCTCGGCGCGCATGAAGCGGCCGGCGGCGCAGCAGCCAGTGCCCACGAAGTTCACCGGCGAGCCGTCGCTGCAGGACGCCCTGACCATGGTCGCCACGGTTGGCCGGAAGAACCTGTTCTGCTTCAACGGTGGCGGCGGACCGGTCCACGTGACGGATTGACGGCGCCGTGGTAGCACTGGCACCGGTCGAGGCGGAACGCCCACTCACGCCGAAGCAACTCGCCTTCGTCGCGGCCTACGTTCGCGGCAAGGCCGCGCAGGCGGCGGCGATCGAGGCGGGCTACAGCAAAGCGACCGCGCGCGCCAGCGCGCACACGTGGCTGCGCAAGCCGCGGTTCGCGGCCGCCGTCGCCGCGATGAAGGCGGAAAAGCTCCGCGAGGACATCGCCAACGCCGACGAGCTGCGCCGCGTGTGGACGCAGATCCTCCGCGACCCGAAGGAGGTCACGCGCGACCGGCTCAAGGCCGCGGAGCTGCTCGGGAAGAGCCAGGGCATGTTCCTCGAGCGGGTCGAGCACTCGGGCGGCGTCGACGTGAATCACCAGGTGCAGTTCTACCTGCCGAGCAACGGCCGCGACGCCCTGGACGTCACCCCGGCCGCTCGCCTGGCTGCGATCGCCGGCGGTCGTGCGGCCGCACCGCGCG
>JAJTHZ010000063.1 GCA_021299185.1 Lysobacteraceae bacterium
CGCAGCCTTGGGCTTGGTAGGTGCATGCCGGAAGCGTGCCAGATTTCCGGGCACCCGGTGGGTGCACGATGTGCCCTGATTCAGGCACTCTGGCGCAACTTCGGGGCGTAAAGTCGCCCACACGGATTCACGAAGACCCTAATTGGATTGCCGTCTCCGTCGACGCCCCGGGCACCTTGAGCGATCCAGTCGTACACCATTGCCCGAAGCGGACGCGCGATGCGTTGCGAAATACCATCGACCGCTGGCGGCATTGCCGGGAAGGTCTGGGGGGGCACGCAGTTCAGCATCGCATAGGTGAGGCTGTCCTCCGGTCGCCCCTCAACCACGCGGTAAATCGAGGAATCCCGTGAACTCGGGAAGAAGAGTTGCGGCGCGGCGAAACCCGGGTCGTTCAGAAGAAGACCCCCGTTCATGGCGCTGTTGAGCTGGTGGCAGCCCACACAGCCTCCTGCAAGCCAGATATCGTGAATGTCCCGAATCGACTGCGGGAGTCCGCTCTCCGGGATGTCATACATCATTCCGTACGTGATGGGCTCGGCCGACAGATCCTCGCAACCCGTTCCCAGTTCCTTCCCACCGCCTGCTGCAGCGACCGCCGGGGTAGTGCCTGGCCACGCTTCGGCGACGCATGGAAGCAGAATGAGCCAGGCAATGGCCGCAGGCATGAGGACGAGGCAGCGCGCGACGGTGGTTTGATACATGCTCATGAGCCAGGAATCTAGCGCGGACCCGTAACGGTACGACACCCCGAAGCGACTCACTGTGACGGACTGCCGGATCAGCGGTCGGAATCGATCACGGCGGATGGGCCATCGGCCATCTCGGCCCCTTGCACCCGTACCCAGAATGCCAACCACCCGCGCGACGCTCCAGTGCCCGCGGGATCGGCGTGCGGTCGCAAGGCATCGTCAGTCCAGAGGTTGATGCGGCAAGCATTGAAACGGGAGCACACAATCCAGAACCGGGACACCTGACCCCATGACCGCGAAAGACCTCAGTGCGGTGGTGATTGCCCCGCCATCTGCAAGCACGGACTGCGAACGCTTGAAGCGCTGTTGACGGCCCATTGCCTGCAGTCGCGCTCGGCGGATGAGAGGTTCACCGGCGATGAGCTGTTCCAACGACACGTGGGGACGAATGCCGAACTGATCGGCTGAGCGCGTAAATTGCGCAACCAAACAGGGGCCATGCGCCTACTGCCGTCCTACTGGCGCGTGATGAAGGGCTGAGAAAACAGGAACGTTCCTGATCCAAGCCGCAACCGGGGGCTTAACAGGCTGTTGAGAAACCTCTCGCACCAAGTTTCTATCCGTGCAATAATCAAATTAGTTCGGATTCGAGACATTCGTGCAATGCGCAGCCCAGACCTGCAGCAGTTTGGAATGCTCTCGTACATTTCGGTCGAGACGCGTGTCCCTGCAGACCATCCGATCCGGCCGCTGCGGAGTCTGGTCGACAAGCTGCTCAAGGAACTCGATCCGATACTTGCGGAACGCTATGCCGATACTGGGCGACCGTTCATCCCCCCAGAGCGTCTACTGCGCGCGGCACTGCTGCAGGTGATCTACAGCGTGCGCAGCGAACGACTGCTGATGGAGCAGCTGAACTACAACCTGCTGTTCCGTTGGTTCGTGGGCCTGAACATCGACGACCCGGTCTGGGACCACTCGACGTTCTCGTTCAACCGCGATCGTCTGTTCGATGACGCGATCGCGCAGCGGTTCTTCGACTCGACGGTCCTGCATGCCCAGGTCAATAACCTGGTCAGCAGCGAGCATTTCTCGGTCGATGGCACGCTGTTGGAAGCATGGGCCTCGCACAAGAGCTTTCGGCCGAAGGATGGTGGTGGCGTCGGCGATGGTGGGGACTTCCGGGGCGAGCGGCGCAGCAACGAAACCCACGAATCCACGACCGATCCGGACGCTCGACTGGCGCGCAAGGGCGCTGGCAAGGAAAGCAAGCTGAGCTATCAGGCGAATGCGCTGATGGAGAATCGCAACGGGTTTGCGGTGGGCATCGATGTGCGCATCGTCAGCGGCACGGCAGAGTGTGAGGGCGCACTCGATCTCATCGACGAGATGCTGCTGGGCGAGGGCTGCAGCGTCGGCGCGGACAAGGGCTACGACCGAGGCTCGTTCGCTTCCGAACTGGGCGAGCGCAAGGTCAAGCCGCACATCGCGCGGAGTACCAAGGGGCGACGCAGCGCCGTGCCAGCCAAGGTGGCGCGAACGAAGGGCTATGCCAAGAGCCAGGTGCTTCGCAAGCGGATCGAATCGATCTTCGGCTGGGTGAAGGTCATCGGAGGGCTGCGCAAGCTCACGCGCACGAGTCTGCCGACCGTGAAGGGGCACGTCGCGTGGGTGTTCGCAGCCTACAACCTCGTACGCCTCGGCGGCATGGAAGGCTGGTGGGAACCTGCGCCGACGTGATGCCTCCTGCATCAGGATAGATCCGTCCGAAATTTGGTTTTCCCGCGTTTTTCGACCACCCGAACATGCGACCACCGGTCTACGACAGGGTCGTGTGAGGTAATTGAGGGGGTATTCTCAACAGCCTGTTAAAGCCAACCTGATGCTTGCGACACACGAATCCGCGCACTCAGGACGTGGACTCGGTACTTGCGCCGGAGCAATCAGCTCGCTACCGTCCGCTAGTCTCGTGACTAACGCGGGTTTGCTTTACGCTCGCGAGCGCAGCGTCCAGAGGGGGCTCTGCGCGATCCCACGCAATCGACCGCTTCGCGGCGGCGCGAAAGCCATGGATGGCGCGTGACACACCAATGGGGGAGCCGCCGCACCGGCGGATCCAATTGTCTCGGGGTCACGGAATGCCAATTCACAGATCAGTTGATGCCCTCGTGGCGGCATGCGCCCTTCTGGCGCTTCACTCCTCCCTCTCGCTCGCTGCAGCACCTGAAGTCCGGCCCAAGGTGCAGTCGCCGTTCGACGGAACGCCCATTGCGATCCCCGCGCGGATCGAGGCCGAGAAGTTCGACAACGGATTATCAGGCGAGTCGTACTCCGATACGACTGCCGGGAATGTAGGCGGCGCATATCGCACCACCGACGTAGACCTCTACGCGCTCGTGGGGGCCGGAAACGGGCACTACCTCGGCAACACCGCGAACAACGAGTGGGTGGAGTACACGGTCTCCATCGCGACGCCCGGCACCTACACGATGCAGTTGCGTTACGCATCGACCAACGCCAGTGCCAACATCGCGGTCAGCCTTGATGGCGCCTCGCCGTTTTTCACCAACACGCTGCCCACCACGGGCGGTGCGACGACGTTCAGCACCACGTCGGCGGGCGCGCTGAACCTTCCATCAGGCACGCAGGTCCTGCGCATCGCGTTTCCCGTGGGCAGCTTGAACCTCGACTGGATCGAGTTCACCCGCCTGGCGGATGCACCGGCGGTGCGACTGGTCGCGCCGGCAACGAACGTGCACGTCAACGCGCCCGCGACCGTGCCGCTCGAGGCGACCGTCGTGGACATCGGCAGCTCGCCGATCACCCAGGTAGAGTTCCTGAACGGCGGAACCGTCATCGGTGCCGACACGACGGCGCCCTACACGTTCAATTGGACGAACGTACCCGCCGGTTCCTACTTCGTCAGGGCGCGGGCGACCAATGGCGTGGGCACGCAGTCACTGTCGGTGACGCGCCTCGTAAACGTTCGCGCTGCGACGCCGTATGGCGGCACTGCGCGTACCATCCCCGGGCGCGTGCAGGCGGAGGACTTCGACGACGGTTCGGGGCACTTCGACACGACCACAGGGAACGCGAGCGGCGTCTATCGGGCGTTGAACGTTGACCTCGTATCGGTGCCAGGTCCTGGGGTCGCTGTCAACACCACAGGGACCGAGTGGACGGAGTACACCGTCAACGTCGCCCAGACCGCGACCTACACGCTCGGCGTCGCAGTCGCAGCCAACGCCGCAGGCGGCACGCTGACGGTCCTGGTCGACGGGATCGATATCGCCGGCACGATCGCCGTGCCGAACACAGGGTCGCTGACCACCTTCCAGACGCAGACTCGAACGGGCATCACCCTCACCGCGGGCACGCGCGTGGTCCGTCTGTCCACGGGGGCGGGGACCTTCAACATCGACTGGCTGGAGTTTGCGCAGACGAACCGACTGCCGGTGGTTTCGATCACTTCGCCGACCAACGGACAGCACTTCGGGCGTCCAGCGACCGTCAGTCTCGCGGCGACCGCCAGCGACCCCGATGGCAGCATCCAGTACGTAGAGTTCCTGTCGGGAAGCACGGTCATAGCCACCGACAACTCGGCGCCGTATGCCGCCACCTGGACACCACCGTCGAACGTCGCCAACGCCTACCTCGTCACCGCGCGAGCGGTCGACAACGGCGGCGGATCGTCTTCGGCGTCCGCGCACATCGCGGTCACCACGAACCTCGCGCCCACCGTATCGATCCAGCAGCCCACGTCGGGTCGTGTGTTTGCGGCTCCCGCTTCCATCGCGATCTCTGCCGTTGCGACCGATCGCGACGGCACGATCTCGCAGGTCGAAATCCGCAGGAACGGCGTAGTCATCGCTTCCGGTACATCCGGGAGCCTCAACTTCAACTGGACCGGGGTGGGCCAAGGCAACTATCTCCTGACCGCCGTTGCCAGAGACAACGTCGGTGCCATAACGCATTCCAATGCAGTGCCGATAACCGTCAACGCGACCAACCAGCCGCCAGCTGTGGTTTTGACTTCGCCGTCCTACAGTCAGACGTTCCTGCCTCCGGGAAACATCATTCTTTCGGCGATCGCCAATGATGCCGACGGGGGCGTGGCTAGAGTCGAGTTTCTGGCGGCGAGTGTCGAGTTTCCGCTCGAGTCGACTGTCATCAACACGGACTCCACGGCCCCTTACGTGTTTTATTGGACGAATGTCCCGCGAGGAAACTATTCATTGTCAGCACGCGCTTTCGACGTGAACGGTGAATGGACCGAGACACAGGGCACTAATGTCAGGGTCAACTCGTTCCCAGTCGCGTCAGTCTCCTCGCCCGCTACGAACGTCCTACTTGACCGGATCATCGCAGGGAACGCGGTGGCCTCCATCGTCGTTCGAGCGACCGCCACAGATTCGGACCCCTCGGACTCAATCTCCCGGGTCGACTTCCAGCTGACGCGCAGCTCCGATAACTCAGTTCTTGAGACGTTCACTGACTTTAGCGGACCGACGTGGGAGTCACCCGCTTGGGACATGCCGGTCGGGACGTATCGTGCACAGGCCATCGCATACGACGGTTTCAGTTCCGAGTCTGGACCTGCCGTGCGAACGTTCACTGTGAGCCCACCCATTCCTTTTGTGCGGTACACAGCGCCGACGCCCGCAAACGCCGCGCTGCTCAAAAGGACTCCGTCCACTCCGACGCGGATCGCTGCAATTGCCAGCGAGCAAGGCGGCTCGATTGCGCGCGTCATCATGAGAGTGGCTGACACCGAACTGGACGCGACCGCTGCGCCGACACCGGAACAGCCTGATTTGTGGGTGCGAGATATCGGACCGTTGGCGCCCGGAACCTATTCCGTCCACCTGTCCGCCATCGATCATCTTGGATTCAGGACCACGGGGACTCCGGAACACGTCCGAACGTTCAGCGTTGCCGACGAAGCCGACTTCAGGTTGCGGAGCATCGACGATTTCCGTTCCGCAGCTGGTCTGGTTTTTGGCGCGACGAAGCCCGTCAAGATACTCGCCCGGCTTCCTTTCCCCGGAACAAGCGCGCCGACCGCGAGCGTCGCCTTCCAGCAGGTTCAGTTCCAGATTACTGGACCGCACGCCGCTGGTGTGGCTCCTCCGCCCGGGACGCCGAGTTCCACGGTCAACGTCACTGGCGAACCACCGTACGTGATGAGCTGGGAAGGCCACGCTGGCGCTCAGGCGGTGCCCGGGTACTACACGGTCAGTGCGACCGGTACGCCCGCCAGCGGTGCAGTTTTCGTGGCGACTCCGGTGGTTGTCGAGGTCCGAGCCGGCCAGCAGGCCTTCATGGGCTACGTGCAGTCACTGAACAATGCGGTGACTGCGCCGACCCGCATCGAGGTCGAAAACTACGATTTCGGTGGGGAGGGCGTCGCCCACCACGATAACGATGCCCAGAATCAGGTGGTCAATCAGCCGTACCGCAGAAACGATGCGGAGATCCGGCGTCAGACCTTCTTTGTGAGCAACCAGCACTATGTCGTCATGGCCGATGGCGAGTGGCTGGAGTACACGGTCGACGTCACGACGCCCGGCACCTATGGCGTAAGGATCTCGCAGGCGAACGCGACCGAGTCGCTCCGACTCCGGCTGTCTGCCAACGCGGTCGGTCAACCGACATCGCAGACCGTCATTGCAACCACACACATGGGGGGCCAGACCCTTGTGGCAGCCGACGCCCCCTTGGCACTGAATGCCGCGGGCCGGTATGTCCTTCGACTGTCCGCTGAGCGGTTGGGCAACGCGGGCGCTGGCACTGTAGACCTCGATCATGTCGAGATTGGCCCCGTTGGACCTGCCCAGCCTCGGATCGAACTGACGAGCCCCATCCCGGGCGCTTCGTTCAGCATCGGTCAGCGCATTCCCGTGGCCGCAGAGGTGCAGTTGCCGCCATCAATCGGGCAGCTTCAGGATGTGTTGTTCATGCGCCAGGCTGTCTCTGGCGAAGACGCTTGGTGGGTGACCCTCGGGCTCGATGAGACGCCGCCATACCGGATCGATTGGATCCCGGAAGCGGCCGAGCGGTATCAGGTTTTTGCCTTCGCGAGAACGGCTGCCGGCAACACGCTGTCGAACACGATCCACGTTACGGTCACTGAAGGCCAGCCGACGCAGTTCGAATTCACCAGCCCGGTCGATGGCCGGCAGTTCGCCCCGGGTATCGCGATCCCCATCGCCGTCATTGCCAGCGGCGCCTACATGGACGGCGTTGCGGTCCAGTTCCTCGCGGGCCCCCAGGGTGGCGCATCGCCGACGCTGATCGCGACCGATAGCACGCCGCCCTACAGTACCGCTTGGGTGCCGCCGGGTCCTGGCACGTATCGCATCCTCGCCCGCGCAAACGCAGGCGCTGCGGGTGCACTGGAGATCGTGCGCACGGTCACAGTGAATCAGAATGTCGTGCCGATCGTTCGGCTCCAACCCGACCTCTCGGTCCCGGAATGCGTCATCCCGCCCGGCGGGGTTGCGAATTCACGGGTGCCGAGATACCACCGCAACATCTTGGTTCATGGACAACTGCTTCGGGTAGCTACGCAGCTGATCTCACCGGCACCAGGCGGACAGATTGGAGACCCTGACGGGAATCTCGATCGAATCGACTACCTCGTGAGTTCACGCAATGGCCAGGGAGACGTCCTAGTCGATGACCGGCGAATCACCCCCTACGCCATTGATCTGCGAAGCGGTGCCAACGATGGCCCGGCGACACTGGCCGGGAGTTCGGCTGTGCGCATGATTCGCGCAAGATCGATCGACCTAGGCCAAGGCACCGCGGGGCAAGCCGAGTCGCCCCCGGCACCACTCGCAGTCGTGCCAGGATCTGTTGACGCTCAATCCGGCTCATGCAACTACAATTGCCGCTGGCCCGTGAACTGGAACAATGCTGCCACTCGCGTGGAGGCGGAAAGCGTCGACTTCGGCGGCCAGGGCGTCGCCTACTTTGACACCACGCTGGGTGGCAGCGACCAGGACCTCGACACCGACATGCATTGGTGCGACGAGAAGGGCAACTGCACGCCATGCGGGCGCCCGAATCCGGCGAGTCCGAGGCAATGCCGCATCGACTATGAGCCGGGTGAGTGGACAGAGTACTCGATCCAAGTCGCGGGGCCAGAATCGGGCCCCGAACGGCTCCCGTTCGAGATTAGGACGATGTTGTATCCGCCCACGCAGCCGGTGGGTCAGGGAAATCCCTGCAACGGAGTCACCACCGCTCCCGTGACGGTGTCCATTGGCGGGGTAGCAGGGGAGGCCGCTCCTCAGATCGAGACCCGCTCCCAGACAGCAAGCACCGTTCAAGCGTGCCCCAATACTGAGGTAACTGTACCGATCTTGTGCTCGGTAGGCGTGGTGCCATTGCTACGCCGTGACTACATCGTGCGCTTCACGGCCAATAATGGGGCGGAACTCGACTACATCGAGTTCGTGCCTGTCACGTCTCCGACCACCGATTCGATTCGCATCACATCGCCGAGTCCAGGCGCGATCTTCCCACCAGGTTCGACGGTGCAGATCAGTTCCGACGCCCTCACCTCGTCGAACTCCGCGACTATCTCTTATTCGGTGACGAATCCCCTCGGGGCGGAGACCGATCTCACGAGCTGTTCGCCGGTTGCACCGTCCTACACGTGCCAGTGGACGGTCCCGATGAGCGGTAGTGACGGAGACTGGCGCATCACAGCCCGGGTCAGGGACGCCACGACTGTCACAGCTTCAGCATCAGTCGACGTCAAAGTCGCTGCCGGCCAGAACGCTCCCCCGCTTGCCGAACTGCTTGACCCCTTGCCGAACGCCCAACTCGTCGCCGGGCGCTTGACCACTTTGCGTGCACGAGCCGTCGACCAGGACGGTCCGACGGCAACGGCCACCTTCCAGTCCCTATCGGGCCAATCCTGGACCAACATCAACGCAACGCCGGTATCGTCGAATGGCGAGTTCGCGACGCTGAACTGGCTCCCTGTAACAGGCGTCAGTGCACTGCGCGTCGTGGCCTCGGACGGCTCGACGACGACGACGAGCGCGACCGTGCTCGTCACTGTGCTCGGTGCACAAGGGTTCACGCTCACCAGTTCGGCAACTTCGGTCGTGCCCGGCACCACGGTACTCCTCGGCGCCGAGCCAGGTACGGCCGGTGTCTTGACCAATGTCCGCTTCGAATGGTCTGCCAACGCGGCGTTCACGACCCCGACCGTCATCACGAGCTTCCCGGCACCGCCGTACTCGGTTTCGTGGACAACACCGTCTTCGACTGGGAACTACTACGTGCGCGCGGTCGGCACGACCTCGGCGCCCGCCACGGTGTACTCCAACGTCGTCGTCATCACCGCCGAGGCGGACGATCAGACCGTCGAGTCCCTCGCAGCGGAGCTTACCCCCTACCCCCACAATCCGGAGATTGGCGCGCTTGCGGGCAAGCCGGGCACCAGCGGTGGTGCGGCAACTTACGAAATCCCGATCACCGTGCCGCCCGGGCGTCGCGGCGTCGAGCCGTCTCTGTCCCTGTCATACAGCAGCAAAGCTGGCGGCGGTCCGCTCGGGATGGGCTGGTCGCTGAGCGGCCTGTCTTCGATCCACCGCTGCCCGCAAACGCTGGCCCAGGACGGGCGCCAGCGCAAGGTGTCCTACGACAACAGCGATCGGCTCTGCCTCGACGGCCAGCGCCTCGTCTGCACGAACTGCAGCGCCGACAACGCCAACTACGGCACTGCTGGCCGCGTCTACCGCACGGAGCTTGACTCCTTCTCGCAGGTGACTCAGTCTGCAACCGACCTCACCTCGGCATCGACCAGCTTCACCGTCCGGACCAAGTCCGGTGACACACTGACCTACGGAACCGATGCGAGCTCCCGAAACACGCCTTCCGGCGCGTCAGCGCCGCTCGCGTGGCTCATCAAACGGCGAAGCGACCCGGCGGGCAACTACCTCACCCACACCTACACCGAAGCTGCCGCGGGTGAGACGCTCATCTCCCGGATCGAGTACACGGGCTTCGATGGCGCCGGTGGCGCACTCCTGCCGACGCGGTCGGTGCGCTTCGACTACGGCGACCGTCCGGCGGGCAGCGGCATCGGCAACGACCTCAACAGCAGCTACCTCAGCGGCGCACTCACGCTGCAGACGAAGCGGATTGTCGCGATCCGTACCTTTGTCGACGAGACGCGGATCCGCACTTACAAAATGGGTTACGGGGTCGGTGGCAGTTCGACAAGTCTCAGCAGCCGGCGTTCCCTGCTGCGCACCATCCAGGAGTGCGCGACGAATACTGCCGGTACTGATGTTTGCCGGCCCGCGACGCAGGTTGAGTGGTTGGAGCGTTCGGTCCAATCGTCCTATGGGCTGACTCGCCTTTCGGATGCGCTGGGTTCGGACGCCCTCAGCGTGCCCTCCCTCGCGGCCCCTGACCTGAACACCCAACCGGTAATCGACGAAAACGGCGTTCCGACGCAGACCGTGCCTCCCGCGATCAGCGGGACGCCGATTGGAGACCTCGACGGCGATGGTACACGGGAACTTTGGGTGGCCACACGCGCGCAGGGAAGTGTGCCGGCGTCCACCCGAATTCTCACGATGGGAGCAGACAGGCGCGTCTCCCGATCGATCGTCGTGCCGCAGGCGCTGGCGGACGGGGCCTATTTCCCTGAAGACGCCTCGACCGACTTCAACAATGATGGGCGGGCGGAGATCCTCTACCGGCGCCGTGTCTCGGACGTGGGCGGTGTCGGACTTTCGGTACTGCAGTGGAACGATGCGGCCGGGACGATGTGCCTGAGCCTTTCCTGCGGTGTCGCGCTCTCGGGCTTCACGTTCGATCCAGCGCAGCACGCCATCGTCGCGACCACGGACCTCAATGCCGACGGCTGGACAGATATTGCGATCTCGACACTGAACATGTCCGGTGATCGAACCGTCAGCATTTATCTCAACCAGCGATTGGGATCCGGTGCTCCGAGCTTCCAGCTCGCGACGTCGTTCCTGCTTGACGACCAGTATCCTGGCGAAAGCTGGGAAGAGGTCATGCAGGTGCTCGACCTCAACGGCGACGGCTTGCCCGACTTCTGGATCCAGTCGGGCCTCGCCAACAGCCCGGGTGCTGCAAGGGTGATCAAGCGAGTCCTTTTGGGCAACTCGGTGCTGTCGGCTGTTGGCGTACCGACCTATTCGGTCTCGACTGCCGTCACCGATACCGAGCTTTTCGAATCGCTCGGTTCGGACGAGCTCCGTTGGCTGGCGAGGGGTGATGCGCGCTTCGTCGACATTAATGGTGATGGATTGGCGGACATCGTCTACCCGGTTGCCGCATCTGCGCTCAGCCCCGGAACCTGGTCGGCGCGGCTCAACAAGGGTGGACGAACGGGCTCCACGGTCGGCTACTTCGGTCCGCGCATCGACACTGGGTCTTCGCTTGGTCTGGAGAACCAGTACATTCGGGTCGTTGGCGGCGACAGCCCGGGGTTGATCCAGCGATTCCGCTATTCATCGCTGATTCGCCCGACGGACGTCGATGCGGACGGTCGTTCCGAACTGTTGGTGCCATCCGGGTTCTTCTCCCGAGTCTGCGTCGCCTACTTCAAGCGCCCGGGCGGCGTTTCGCAGTGCGCTCGCCCAGCAGACGGACAGGGTCGCGGCACGCAGTGCGAGCTCATCTATCGCTGCCCTGAGCTGCCGCGCGGCCCCGACCTGCACGTTGAATTCCCTGGTTTGACTGCAGCCTTTGCCCATGACCTAGATGACAACGGGCAACTGGATCCCGCGGATCTCGATCCCTCGATTCCCCTCGACGGGCGCTTCGAGCTCGTCGAGGGCCTCTACCGCAACGCCTCTGCGCAGCTCGATTCAAGCCTGTACCGAAGCGAAGCGCTTCGATTCATTCAGACTGGCGCGAGCACGATCGTTGTCGAGGCGGTCCCGACGAACATCCTCATCGGACAAGGCCGGTGGATCCCTGACGACTTGTTCTCGGATGGGCTCCAGGACGTGCTCATCGAAAATCAGAGCTGTCCGTTCCGCGACCGCGAACTGTGCGGCGTACCCATCGGCCGCATGTCAGGGACCCCCGGAACGCCGCAGTGGATCCCGGAGTCAGAGCAACCCCGAACGCTGCCGCCGCCCCTACAAGCCAACGGCATCCTGAGTCGCCGCATGTACGTCGCCGAGAACCTGGGCGCGGGCACGGGACCGGCAGGCTCGGGACGAACCGTGCCGAACGCCCCTGATACGGTGGCCGCCATCACCGACGGTCTCGGACGTCAGGTCCGTTGGAGCTACCACCCGCTCTCCGCGCAGGCCGGGCGTGCCGCCGGCGAGTTGCCATTCTACGTCGCAGTCCCGTCGGGACGGGCGCGCTACATCGACGATCGCCACTTCTTGTTCACCTCATCGATGAACGTCGTCGACTCGATGACCGTCAGCACCGGCGTGCCATCGGTACCGGCCCGGATGTTCAAGTACGGCTACGAAGAGGCGATCTACAACACGCGCGGCCGGGGATTCCAGGGATTCCGCGCAATCACCGAGATCGATGTCGAGGCTGGCGCCCGCACGCGGACGGTGTTCCACCAGAAGTTCCCGTTGACCAGCCGAGCGGAGTCGGTGACCACCACCGTCTTCGATCCGATCAACCCCGGCGACGCAACGCGGACTGTTCAGCGCGAAACCCAGCAGTACAGCTGTGACCGCACCTTGCGTGCGGGTGGCGAGGTGTCCTGCACGTTTACCGACGGTCCAATCACTACGCCGCGCTTCCCGTTTGCCGCGTCCAGCATCACGACGGAGTACGACGCCGGAGCCGCGAGCGACCTCGGTACGCCCTACGTTGAAACCCCGGTGGTGAGGCGCAGCATCACGAGTTGGTTCGCCGGCAAGGACCCGCCGGCGGCATGCACCACCAACGGCACCGAGGGCTCGTCGTTCGACGCCTTCGGAAACCTGCTGTGCCAGACCTCGACCGTCGAAGAGCTCACAGCGACGGCCTCGCTCGGCAAGCACGTAACGCACACGATCACCACACTGACCAACGACACGGCGACCTGGTGGCTGGGCAAGCTTTCGCGCACCGAGCAGCGACTGGAGGTCACTGCGGGCGTGGGCGCACCGCTCCCGAACGGGGTCACGCTGCCGAACCGGACGACGGTGAAGACCATCACCTGGAACGATGCCAACCGTACGCCGAACACCGAAACGCTCCAGCCCGACACACCAAGCGAACGATTGGCCACCACCTACACCTACCCCTCTGCAGGGCAGCGGAACTTCGGGCTGCCAATCGAGGTGAGTGTGGCGGGCCTCGGAAGCGACGGAACCACCACGCAGACGCGCTCGAGCACGACCGAGTACACGACCGGAAACGACGCGGGCTACTTCCCCCGCGTGTCGACCAATGCACTTGGCCATCAAGTGCAGGTCGCCACCCGTGCGCGCGACGGCCTTGCATCAAGCCAGATCGACGCGAACGGACTTGTCACCTCGTTGACGTACGACCCCTTTGGTCAATTGGTTGAGTCTCGAGTAACCGACCAGTCAGCCCCGCCGCGCCTCGTCCAACCGGTGCAGTACTTGCATCGCTATGGCCCGCAGGCGGACTCCCCGCCCGGAACAGCCTACGAGGTCATCGCCGTCCAGGACGGCGCTCCGACCAGCCGTACGGCATACGACCTCATGGATCGCCCGATCCGCATTTCCGCCCGGCGTATGGACCAGGGCACCACGGTCGTCGACACCAGCTACACGGCGCGCGGCCAGATCGCAGCGACGACCGAACCCCGCGACATCTCTGCGCCCGCAGTCCATGGCACCAGCCACGAGTACGACGACGTGCTCGGTCGGCCCACCAGAAAGGTGTCCACGCGGTCAGACAGTCCCCTGGGCGATCTGCAGGTCGACTACATCCACCGCGGGCTCGACACCACCGTTCGCGTCTGCGGCACGGCGCAGACAACCGCGTCCGGCGCCTGCGCGACATCCGGCTCTACCGTGCGAACGATGGTGCGGCGGGCCGATGCGTTCGGCCGCTTCACGTACACGCAGGACGCCCGCGGTGGTGCGACGCGATTCTGGCATGACCCGGCCGGCAATCCGGTCGCCATCCGGGATGCAAACAACCAGTTGACCAAGGCGGGCTATGACAACGTCGGTCGCCGGACCAGTGTCGACGATCCGAATCAGGGTGCGTCGACCTTCCTGTATACCGCGTTCGGCGAAGTCCGCAGCGAGCAGGATGCGCGGAGCATCGTGACCACGACCCTCCACGACGTCTTGGGGCGTCCGCAGTTCCGCCGGTCCACCGTGGATGTCGAGGGCTTGCCAGCGTCCGAGTTCGTCGAGGATGCATGGACCTACGATCCGCTGAATGCGAAGGGCTCGGTCGCAACGGCCGAGCGCCGCATCGGCGCCAACCAGGCGAGCGCAACGACGCGTCGCAAATACACCTACGCGTACGACGCCCTCAGCCGTCCGACCAGTGTGACCACGCTCCAGCGACTCCCCAGTGGTGCGCAGGAGGAGTTCACCGAGCGCAGCTTCTACGACAGCTACTACGGACGTGTATCGCGACAGGTGTTCCCCTCCGGAGACGCGGTGCGATTCACATACTCCCGCTACGGTCACCTCCTCCGCGAGACCGACGCCGCAACGGGCGCCCCCTGGCGCGTGGTCGAAGCCCGCAACGATCGTGGGCAGATCACGCAGGAGCGCCTCGGCGCTCAGATCATCAGTCGCTACGCCCACGACGACGCCACCGGACAGATGCGACGCGTCGAGCACGCGCGCGGCAGCACCGTGCTGCGCGCCGTGGACTACAGCTACGACGTGTTCTCGAACCTCGCATCGCAAGCGCTGATCGATGGCTCGGTGTCGGCCAACGAGTCGTTCGAGTACGACAACCTCCAGCGCTTGCGAGAGGCCACCCGCACGTCCGGCAGCGCCCCCTCGCCGAACACCGTGTGCTACGGCTACGACGCGATCGGCAACTTCCGCTTCAAGTCGGACTTCAGCCAGGCGCCGAACTGCTCGGTCGCAGCCAACGACACCACTACCCTGCGCTACCAGTACGGGACCGCGCCCCGGAGCGGCGCGACCGGCAACGCCGGTCCCAACGCCGTCTGGCAGGTGCAGTTGCGTTCGGGTGGAACCCGTAGCTACAGCTACGACAACGCCGGCAATCTCATCGGCGACAACAGCGGCTTCAATGCGAGCTACGATCACGCGAACCTGACCGTCCGTACCCAACGCAACACGGTTTCCTGGGCATTCCAATACGGGCCCAGCAACGAGAGAACCTGGTCGTCCGGCCCGGAAGGCGAGCGCATCCACATCAGCCCGTCGCTGGAGCGCGTTTTGGGCTCGGTGCTGCAGGACAAGACCTATCTCGGCGATTTCGCCGTGCTCACCCGCAGCGGCGGCAGCACCGTGGTCAGCTACCTGCTGAAGGAGCGCCTGGGCTCAATTGGCGCCATCGCAGACGCCGGCGGAAACCTCGTCGAACGCCGGGCCTTCGATCCCTTCGGCAAGCCCCGCTCAGCGGACTGGTCCGACGCCACCCCGCCGCGGCTCAGCGACGTCTCGCGCACGCCTCGCGGATTCACGCAGCACGAGCATCTGAACTCGCTCGAGCTGATTCACATGAACGGGCGCGTGTACGACTACAACCTCGGGCGGTTCCTGTCGGTTGATCCGGTCATTCAGTTCCCTAGGAATAGCCAGTCGCTGAATCCCTACAGCTACATCTTGAACAATCCGTTGAGCGGGACGGATCCGACGGGGTATGCCATCAAGTGCGACAACGTCAAGCCCAGCGACGTGCCCGCTGGTGGCTCGACGAGCTGCACGGTGACCGAGGACAGGCCTGGATCGCGAATCAAGACAACGACGAACGTCGAGGTCACGCGCAGTCAGGACGGAACGCGCTCTTACATCCAAGTCGGGGCAACGGCAAGCAACGGCGCGCGATTGCAGCAGGGCGCCACCGGTAATACCCGCGATGGCTCATCGCGAGGCGCGCAGGCGATCGAGGGCGCCGAGTCGCGCGATCGGATTCAGGCCGGACTCAATCGCGTTCAAAGTGGCATTGGTACCGGAGTTGCGGTGGTCGAAGCAGGACTGCCTGAAGACGGGACCGATGTCTTGGTCGGCTTGGCGATTGGTCCGGCCGCGAAAGTGGCTCGCAAGGTTGGCGAATCGATCTACGATCAAGCCAAGCGATTGGGGGTGGACTCAAAGGAAGTTGCCGCGCTCAAGGCGGAAGCGAACCAAGTAACGACGTACCGCCCTACGATTCCGGGCTTCGAAAATCATCATGGGATCCTCGACGTTTGGGCATCCCAAAACGTGCAGGGCTACATCAGCCGCGGCGCGAATACACCAACCATCAGGCTGTCAACAGCGCAGCACGATGCCACGAGAGCTGTTTACCGAGCTTGGCTGGCTGAGCGAACTGGTCGACCGGTCGGGGGCCGGATCGATTGGACCAGTGTGAGCCAAAGAGAAGCAATGCAGCTTTCCGAGCGCATGTTCGATGCCGCTGACGTGCCTCAAGGCGCTCGCGATGAGTACTACCGCGCCTTCAATCAGTACATCTACCGGAGTGAATAGTGTTGCTCGTTGAGCGAATCCGTCGGACGCCTGGCTGCGTTCTCAGAGGGCCGGCCGGACTCCCTGTTCTTCCGCACGGGAAGACGCTACCGCGCGACGTCGAAGAATTCTTTCTGGAATGCGGTGGTGCCCTCTTGTTTGTAGGTGCTCCATACCCGCTGGAAATCGTCTCACCCCTGGATTTTTTGAAGGCAAACCCGGTCATCGCGGGTGTAGATGTGCCTGACGACCCATCCGATGACTGGTTCATCATCGCGCGCAATGGTGGTCAGTTTGTCACCGTAGATTGTGGTGCCTCGCGGAACGGCCATTGCTACGATAGTTTCTGGGATCGTCATGCTGTCGCCGGATCGTGCCCAGTGGTGGCAAGGAGCTTTTCCGAGTTCTTGACTCGCATTCTAGAGTCGCGAGGCGCCGAACTCTACTGGCTGCAACCAAAGTTCGAGTCGCTGGGTGACGCATACGATTGATGCAGGATGCCGGCCCGCAAACCAGGACACCCATCAAGGTCTTTCAACTCACGTGAGAAAACCAGGACACCCATCATTCCTTCCTTGCCAATGAGCCCCACGCATCCGCCGCGGCATGCCGAAGGCGGCGGAAGTCACGTATCGGATCCCGACCCGAACCCATCGGGCAGCGAAGATGCAGATTGGATCGGCGATGCGACAGGTTCAGCCCATCGCCCCGAATGCCTGGCGTTGCAGCCAGGCCTGGCCGCGGCAGGCGCTAGCCGCGATCCATCGCTCGTGCGAGCCGGCGGGCGACCCCCAGCCCCTTGAGCCAGCACTGCCCCAGGGCTTGCGCTCGCTCCAGCAGCGCATCCACCGTGCCGACAGCGCGCCAGTAGTCCCTTTCGATGCCGCTGACGCGATCGGCCCAGCGTTCCGGTGCCACGCCGGTGGCCTTGGCGAAGGCCGCCGGCGGCGGTCCGGTGATGCGTCCGCGCTTGCCCGGATGCAGCTGCCGCCCGGTCCACTCGAGGACGGCCAGATAGTCGGTGGGCGTCAGTGCCGGTCCGTCGTAAGCGTCCGGTGACCACACCTTGCCCTGCTTCACGCGCAGTCGCAACCTCGCGCGCCCAGTCGAAGGAGGTGCGCGATGTCACGGGAGTCGAAGCGGGCAGTTTGGGCGAAGCGGGTAGCGGCGTTCGAGCGCAGCGGGCTGTCGCGGCGGGCTTGGTGCGGCGCACGTGGCTTGCGCGTGTCTTCGCTGGACGCATGGCGTTACCGGCTGCGGCGTGAGGGATCGGGCGTAAGCGTCCGGTGACCACACCTTGCCCTCGCCACCCTGCGCGAATCTGGCCGTCGCCTTACCCCGCCGCCGGGCGCCAGCTGTGCGGCAGCAGCGTCCCGATCTCGCTGTCCTTGGTCGTCGGCAGCCGCGTGAGCACATCGCTGAGCCAGGCATGCGGCTCGTGGCCGTTGGCCTTGGCAGTTGCCAGCAGGCCCATGATGATCGCGGCGCGCTCGCCAGCGCGCTCGCTGCCTGCGAACAGCCAGTTCTTGCGGCCGAGCGCGATCGGGCGGATGGCGTTCTCGATGGCGTTGTTGTCGATCGGGTGGCGGCCGTCGTCCAGGTAGCGCATCAGCGCCGGCCAGCGCTTGAGCGTGTAGTCGATGGCGTTGCGTGTGCCGCTGGCGCCCAGGGCCTTCGGACGGGTTTCGTCCAGCCACGCCTTGAACGCCTCGACCTTCGGCTTGGCTTTCGCCTGCCGCAGCGCGTGGAGCGCCGCTGAGCCGAGCCCGGCCTCGCGCGCCTCGGCCGCGATCGGGCTTCGGTTGGCCACGTGCAGCTCGTGGAACTTGCGCCGCGCATGCGCCCAGCAGCCCAGTTCGACCACGCCGCGGTCGA
>JAJTHZ010000056.1 GCA_021299185.1 Lysobacteraceae bacterium
CAAACGCAGGGCACGTGGATTCACCCGCCTGTCCACGATCCGAACCGTCATTTTCCTGATCGCCGGAAAGCTCGACTTCTACTCGGTCAACCCGCATGTCGCTCGCCCGGCATAACCCACTTGAATTTCAACAGACCCATATCTCAACGGTGACCTCAAGCGAGCCGTGCACAGCGATGTCCCACCCAAGGACTCCGGAGAACTCAAGCGCACCGTTCGCAAACACCTCCGCGCCATTCAGCGATCGCGGTCGCGGGTGAGGAGCTACTTTCAACATCCGAAGATCCGCTACGCGGCAGCGTGAACTTCAGATACAAAGACACCGGGTTGATAAGTGATGCTGCTGTGTTAGCTTCACTGGAGTGCACCATGCCAAGGAGGGGCGGCGATGCCCACGACCCAACTCCCGACCCGCATACGCCTGGCGAGGCGAAATGCGAAGCTGACCCAAGCTGGCGTTGCTCGGCTCTTGGCTGTTCAGCCAAGCGCAGTTGCGCAGTGGGAAAATCCTTCGGGGACCTTGCCCACCGGGAAGCACATGGCAGAGATTGCCGTGGCAACCGGCGTTAGTTTCGATTGGCTGGCGACTGGGCGGGGCTCAATGGCGTCCCCTCTCTCGGAGCCGGCCGTTCTAACCGCCGATTCCATCGCAATGGACGAGATCGAAGAGCGGGTGCTTAGGCTGCTGCGAACTGTGCCACCGAGCGCACGCTCTGTCGTCGTGAAGATGCTCGAAGGGCTCGCAAGGTGCTGAAGGATTTGTAGCGGACGCGTCATGCCCAGACGCGGCTTCCCCGTTGGGTGCGGCGCGGTCAAGGCGATCCGCGGCGAGGCGAAGAAGCAGGCTGACGAACGGAAAGGTAGCGCGTGGTCAAGGTGCCTGCATCCCCGCGCGCTGCGTCGGACCGCTAAGGTTAAGGCCAATGCCAGCCCTCGCGGGCTGCTCGCACGAATACGCTTTTGTTGCGATAGGCAACGTAGGCCGGAGATTCCACGAGTTGGATGGTGGTTAATCCTGCATCGAGTCACGTTGTTGCGCCCGGTCGCCGAGATTCACGTCCCCGCGGAAAACACACCGTGAACACCGCGCCACCGCCCTCGCGGTCGGCGGCGGCGACGCGCGCGGCGTGTTCATCGGCGACCTTGCGCACGATCGCGAGGCCGAGGCCGCTGCCGCGGGGTTTTCCGGTTCGATAGGGTTCGAACCAGGTGTCGTCGAAGCCCGGCGGCAGGCCGCTGCCGCGGTCGGCCACGCTGAGCGCGACCTCGGCGCGACCGGCGTCGTCGACGCAGCGGGTGGCCAGTTCGATCTCCGCGCCGCCGGCCGAGGCCTCGATCGCGTTCTTGACCAGGTTGTGCAGCAACTGGCGCAGGCGGCCGGCGTCGGCGCGGATCCAGGGGTCGGCGGGGTCGAGGGTGCGCAGTACGCGCAGCTTCGGGTCCTGCTCGTAAAGGTCCAGGACCTGCGCGACGAGCGCGTTCAGCGACAGGCGTTCGAGCTTCAATTGCGGTGGCCGCGCATAGTCACCGAAGGCGTTGACCAGGGTCTTGAGCGCCTCGACCTGGGCCACGATGGTGCCGGTGGCCTTGTCCAGCACCTGCGCGTCGGCAGGCTCCAGCTTGCCGCCGAGGCGCAGCTTGAGGCGCTCGGCGCTCAACTGGATCGGGGTCAGCGGGTTCTTGACCTCGTGCGCGAGGCGGCGCGCGACCTCGCTCCACGCGGCCTCGCGCTGCGCCTGGTTGAGCACGGTCTCGTCGTCGATCACCGCCACGTGGCCCTCTTCGCCCGCCGGCAACATGGCGCCGCGCAGGACCAGCACCTGGGCGGACTCGCCGGCGGAATCGCGCGGCAACTGCAGTTCCTGCCGCCACTCGCGAACGCCTTCGGCGCTGCGCGCGGACAGCGCGTCGACGAACAGGCGCAGCGCCGGCTCGGCGGCGGCGAGGTCGGCCAGCGGGCGGCCGACGAAGGGCGACAGTTCGACCCCGAGGATGCGCGCGGCGGCCTCGTTGGCGGTGCGCAGCGCGCCGTCCGTGCCCCAGGTCAGCACGCCGCTGGACAGGCGCGCCAGCACGGTGCCGAGGTAAGCGCGCTGGCGCTCGGTCTGCGCCTGCGATTCTCGCGCGGCGGCGCTGGTGGCGGCCAGTTCGCGACTCATGCGGTTGAACGAATCGCTGAGGAAGCCGAGTTCGTCGTCGCCACCGGCCGGGACTTCGGTGCCGTACTCGCCGCGCGCGATCGCGCCGGTGGCCGCAGCCAGCCGCGCCACCGGCGCGACCTGGCGCCGCGCCACGCGCAAGGCGGCGAACACCGCCAGCAGCAGCGACAGCAGCAGGGCCAGCGTCAGCACCAGGGTGAAGGTCAGTTTCAGCGAGTCGCGCAGGAACGACAGCCGCTGCCAGTCGGCCCAGGTGGCTTCGATGTTGCGCGCCAGCGGCTGCACCTCGGCCGGCAGCGGCCACAGCGCGAGCAGCACGCCGTCGGGCGGGGCCGCACGCAGCACGCGCACCACGAGATCGTCGCCGAGCGGCTGGCTGGACGCCTCGATCGCGCCGTCGCGCACGCGCAGCACCTCGGTGGGATCGGGTGGCGCGGGCAGCAGCAGGCGCGGATCGGCGGCGGCCGCGGCGCGCAGTTCGCCGCCCGGGCCGTACAGCGCGAACTGCAGGGCGCGACTGCGATCGAGTTCCTCCTCCAGCGCGGCCTGCACGTCGGGCGCGGCGGCGAGCCGCTCGACCAGCGCGGCGCTGTCGGCGCGCGCGCGCGCCACCTCGCCGTCCAGCCACAGCCGGCCCAGCGACAGCGCGTCGTCGAGGCCGGCTTCCACGCGCACGTTGAGCCAGGAGTCGACGGTGGCGTGCAGGAAGCGCAGCGCGAAGCCGTACACCAGCAGTAGCGGCGGCACCGCCAGCAGCACCAGCGCCACCGTCCAGCGCGCCGCCAGGCGCGCCCCGGGCCGGCCTTCGCGGCGCGCGCGCAAGAGGTCGAGCACGCGGCCGCCGATCGCGCCCAGCACCAGCGCCACCGACGCCGCGGCACCGCCGAAGGCCCACAGCCACCAGCGCCCGAGCCACGCGGTGTCGGCCTCGGCGTCGCCGGCCAGCAGCAGGACGAAGGCCAGCAGGGCCGCCAGCGCCAGCGCCGGCAGCAGGCCGAAGGCGATGCGGATCAGGCGCCGGCGGTCCATGCGTGCTCCGGCAGGTCGAGCCGCCAGCGCGGCGAGAACAGCGCCGGCAGGCGCAGCGGCGGCGGCAGTGCGTCGACGTCCAGCGACAGCGACAGCGCGAGCCGGGTGCCGGGCGGCAGCCCGGACCAGTCGGCGGGCAGCGGCAGGCGCACTCGGTCGAGCGCGGCCAGCAGCAGCGAGCGACGGGCGAAGGTGCGGACGGCCCCGCTGTCGAGGTCGGTCCAGGCGTAGCGCTGGGCCAGCGGCAGGTAGCGCAGTTCGATGCGGCGCACCGCGCGCAGGTGGCGCGCGCCGTCCGCGGCGAGGTCGAGGCGCAGCACCAGCGGCACGCCGCGGTCGAGCGCGGCCAGCAGATCGGCGGTCGGTTGCAGGCGCAGGCGCGCGTCGATCGCCGGCGCCGCGCCGTCGTCGATGCGCGCCGATTCGATCGCCCCGCCGCCGTGGCAGGCGCACAGCAGCGCGGCGAACGCGAGCAGCGCGAGCCGTCGCGCCACGCGCTCAGTCGCGCGCCAGCACCGCGTAGTAGAAACCGTCGAGCCCGTCGTCGCCGGGGAAGTGCTGGCGCCCGGCGCCGCTGGCGACGCCGAACCAGGCCGGCACCGCATCGCGGGGGCGGGCATCGGGCGTGCGGGCCAGGAAGGCAGCGATCCGGCGTGCGTTCTCATCGGCCAGCACCGAGCAGGTCGCATAGACTAGCCGCCCCCCGGGGGCCAGCAAAGGCCACAGCGCGTTCAGCAGGCGGTCCTGGGTCGCGCACAGCGCGGCGACATCGCCGGCGCGGCGCAGGCGGCGGATGTCGGGATGGCGCCGGATCACGCCGCTGCCGCTGCAGGGTGCGTCGACCAGGATGCGATCGAAGGGCCGGCCATCCCACCACCCCGCGGGCGCGGTGGCGTCGGCCACGCGCACCACGCCGGCCAGCCCGAGGCGGGCGAACCCGGCCTCGATGCGCGCCGCGCGCGGCGCCGACTCGTCGAGCGCCAGCAGGTCGATGGCGGGTTCGCGTTCCAGCAGGTGCGCCGCCTTGCCGCCGGGCGCGGCGCAGGCATCGAGCACGCGCAGTCCGGGCCGCAGGTCCATCAGGTCCGCGGCGAGCTGCGCGGCGCCGTCCTGCACCGACAGCGCGCCGGCATCGAAGCCGGGCAGTGCGTGCACGTCGACCGGCTCGGCCAGCACGATCGCATCGGGCAGGTGCGGATGCGCGGTGGCCGCGAGGCCGGCGGCGGCGAGCGCCGCCAGCGCCGCGTCGCGGCCGCCGCGGCGCCGGGAGGCGCGCAGCAGCATCGGCGCCGGCGCATTGTTGGCCGCCAGGATGCGCGCGACGTCGGCCGGCCAGTCGCGCGCCAGCGCGTCGACCAGCCAGCGCGAATGCTGGTGGCGCTGCACGGGATCGTCCGGCAGCGCGGCGAGCAGCGCCTCGCGCTCGCGCAGGAAGCGGCGCAGCACCGCGTTGGCCAGCGCCGCCAGGCGCGGCCGGCCGAGCGCGCGCACCGCGGCGACCGTGCCCGAGACCGCGGCATACGGTGGCGCGATGCCCGCGTCGAGCTGCGCCAGACCGGCCAGCAGGGCCGCTCGCACCAGGCGGTCGAGCTTCGCGCCGTCGCGCGCGAGCAGCGCGTCGAGCAGCGCCTCGTAGCGCCACGGCGCGCGCAGGGTCGCGAAGCAGATCGCACGCAGCAGGCCGCGGTCGCGCGGGTCCGAAAGCGCGGCATCGGCGGCCGGCAGCGCGGCATCCAGCGCGTGGCCGCGCCAGACGTGCGCGAGCACCCGCGCGGCCTGTTCGCGCGCTGCCGCGCCGTCGTCGCCGGCGTTCACCGCGGCGGCCGCCGCAGCCCCGGCCGCGGGTTGAGGTAGTCGGCCGCCGACAGCACGCGCGCGCCCGGCCGCTGCACCGCGGTCAAGCGCAGCGCACCGTCGCCGGTGGCGAGGTCGATGCCCTCGCGGCCGGCGCCGATCACGCTGCCGGGCGCGGCGGCTGCGGCGTCCACCGCCTGCGCGGCGTGCACGCGCACGCGCTCGCCGTCGAGTTCCAGTTCCGCCACCGGCCACGGCAGGAAGGCGCGCACCTTGCGCGCCAGCGCCGCGGCGGGCTGCGCGAGGTCGAGCACCGCCTCGGCCTTGTCGATCTTGCGCGCATAGGTCACGCCCTCGGCCGACTGCGGCTGCGGCACCGGGCGGATGCCGGCGCGCAGCAGGGCGAGGCCGTCCTTGACCACCTGCGCGCCCATCGTCGCCAGGCGGTCGTGCAGGGTCTGCGCGGTGTCGGCCTCGTCGATCGGGGTGTCCAGCGAGAGCAGCACCGGGCCGGTATCGAGGCCGGGCTCCATCTGCATCAGGCACACGCCGGTGCGTGCATCGCCGGCCTCGATCGCGCGCTGGATCGGTGCCGCACCGCGCCAGCGCGGCAGCAGCGAGGCGTGCACGTTCCAGCAACCGAAACGCGGGATGGCGAGCACGGCGCGGGGCAGGATCAGCCCGTAGGCGACCACCACCAGCAGGTCCGGCTGCAGGTCGCGCAGCGCCTGCTGCGCGGCGGTGTCCTTCAACGTCTCCGGCTGGAACACCGGCACCGCGCTGCGCAGCGCCAGCTGCTTGACCGGGCTCGCCGCCAGTTCGCGCCCACGCCCGGCCGGACGATCCGGCTGCGTCCACGCACCGACGACCTCGTGCGGCGAGTCGAGCAGCGCGGCGAGCACCGGTACGGCGAAGTCGGGCGTACCGGCGAAGGCGATTCGGAAGCGGTTGGGGGACATGGCCCTTGGCGGCATGGAGGATCGGGGAGGAACGAGGGCCCAGGGCCCAGGGTATAGGGCCCAGTAGAAGCCGGCGCTGCGCTGCGTGCGGCGGACCCCGCCGATCTACAGCGCGACAGCGGGCCCTGAGGCAAACGCACGATCAGCAGGCTTTTCTGGGCCCTATACCCTGGGCCCTGGGCCCTGCCTTCAGATGGTATGGCGCCGCTGCTCATCGGCATCCGCGCCACCCGCCGCGGCGCGCTCCTTGGCCGCCTTGGCCAGCCGCTTGCGCACCTGTTCGCGCTTGAACGGCGAGAGGTAGTCGACGAACACCTTGCCGTCGAGATGGTCCATCTCGTGCTGGATGCACACCGCGAGCAGGCCGTCGGCCCACATCTCGAAGGGCTGGCCGTGGCGGTCGAGCGCGCGCACCCGGATGCGGTCGGCACGATCGACGTCGGCGTAGATGCCGGGCACCGACAGGCAGCCCTCCTGGTAGGTCTGAGCGCCCTGTTTTTCCAGGATTTCGGGGTTGATGAACACCAGCGGGGCGTTCTTCTCCTCGCTGACGTCGATCACCATGAAGCGTCGGTGCACGTCGACCTGGGTCGCCGCCAGGCCGATGCCGGGCGCGGCGTACATGGTCTCGAACATGTCGTCGATCAGCCGCGACAGGGCATCGTCCACGCGCTCGACGGGCTGTGCGCGGGTTCGCAGTCGCGGATCGGGGAATTCAAGGATGGTGAGCATGGCCATCCGCCCACGATGCGGGGGCCGCGGCCGGGATTCAAGTCCTGTCGCGGAGGCGGGGGGCGCCGGGACGCGGGAACGGGACCGGATTCGGTCGATTTGCGCCCTGCCGCCGATCGGTTACACTCAGGAAACCTTGGGGAATCAGGAATTTGGCCGTCATGCTTAAGCAAATTCTTGCAGTTGTGACGGGCGTGGGGGTCGCGGTCGGCGTTTTTGCCGCCGACGTGGCGCTCAAGGACGGGCATCCCGACACCTACACGGTGCAGAAGGGCGACACGCTCTGGGACATCGCCGGCAAGTTCCTGTCCAAGCCCTGGCTGTGGCCGGAGATCTGGCAGGCCAATCCGCAGGTCGAGAACCCGCACCTGATCTATCCGGGCGACGTGCTCAACCTGGTGTGGATCGACGGCAAGCCGCGCCTGACCGTGGGCGAGCGGCCGCCGTTCGGCCCGCGCGTGCGCGCCGAGCCGCTGTCGGATGCCACCACCGCCGTGCCGCTGGGTCGCGTGCTGCCCTTCCTCGAGAAGATGCGCGTGGTCGACAGAGCCGAATTCGAGGGCCTGCCCTACGTGGTGGCGATCGAGGAGAACCGCCTGCGCGGCACGCCGGGCCAGGTGGTGTACGTGCGCGGCATCGATGCAGCACCCGGCACGCGGGTTCTGGTGGTGCGCGCGACCAATGACTACTACGACGTGCCCGACGCCGCGTTCTGGCAGGAGCAGCGCCGCAAGGTGGCCGCCCATTCGCTGGAGTCCGACGGAGAGTTCGAGAACCCGACCTGGCACTGGATGTGGACCCTGCGCTTCGGCAAGACCGGCCGCTCCGAGTACCTCGGCACCGAGTTGATGGAGATCGCGCAGGGCGAAGTGCTGCGCGGCGGCGACCCGGCGACCGTGCTGGTCAAGGCGGCGGACAGCGAGGTGCGCGACGGCGACCGCGTCATCGTCGGCGGCTCGATGCCCTTCGACATGACGTTCTTCCCGCGCGCGCCGAAGGCGGTGCCTGAAGGCCTGCGGGTGGTGTCGCTGACCGGCGCGTACAACGCTGCCGGCCCGAACCAGGTGATCGCGCTGTCGCGCGGCGCCCGCGACGGTCTCGAGAATGGCGAAGTGTTTTCGATTTTCAGCCCGGGCGAGACCGTGGTCGACCGCGTGAAGCACCCCGACGGCAGCCTGCAGCGCGCATTCCGCCCGGGCCGCACCGAGGTGACCTTGCCGGACGAATTCGTCGGCCACGCGATGGTGTTCCGCACCTTCGACCGCATCAGCTACGCGCTGATCATGGACGGCATCCGCCCGGTCGAGCCCGGCGACATCCTGCGCGAGCCGGCGAACTGATCCGCGCGCCGCCACGACGCGGCGTTTTCCTACAGAAGGCGATGCACCGCGGCGGCTAGACTGCCGCGGTGCCACTGCCCGACCTGCCCGATCGCGAACTCACTGCCTGGCTCGCCCTGCTGGCCGCCCCAAGGCTGTCCGCGCGCGCGCTCCGCGACGGCCTCGCACGGCACCGCGACGCCGCCACCCTGCTGTCCGCAGGCCCGACGGCCTGGCGCGCGCTGGGCATCGACCCGGCCAACGACGAGCATCTGCTGAAGCCGCCGCCGGGGATCACGCAGCGGCGCTGGCTGGAGGCCCCCGCGCACCACCTGGTGCGCTTCGGCAGCGCCGACTACCCGCCGCTGCTCGCGCGCGCGCCCGATCCACCGGCCGCGCTGTGGGTCGACGGCGATCCGACCGTGCTGTGGCTGCCGCAACTGGCGATCGTCGGCTCGCGCAGCGCGACCAGCGGCGGGCTGGCCCATGCGCGCGACTTCGCCGCCACCTTCGCGCGCGGCGGGCTCACCGTCACCAGCGGGCTCGCCGAGGGCGTGGATGCCGCCGCGCACGAGGCCACGCTGGCCGCCGGCGGCACCACCATCGCGGTGTTCGGCACCGGCATCGACCAGGTGTTCCCGCGCCGGCACGCCGATCTCGCCGCGCGAATCGCGGGCCAGGGCGCGCTGGTGTCGGAGTTCCCGCTCGGCACCGACGGCCTGCCACCGCACTTCCCGCGCCGCAACCGCATCATCGCCGGGCTGTCGCTGGGCACCCTGGTGGTGGAAGCCGGCCTGCGCTCGGGCACCCTGATCACCGCCCGTTGCGCATCCGAGGCCGGGCGCGAGGTGTTCGCCATCCCCGGCTCGATCCACAACCCGCTCGCGCGCGGCTGCCACCGGCTGATCCGCGACGGCGCCAAGCTGGTCGAAAGCGCACAGGACGTGCTCGACGAACTGGCCCCGCTGGCGCAGGAACTCGGCGCCGAGCTGGCCGGCGCGCTGGCCGCGCACGATGCGACCGAAGCGGGCGCACCCGCCTCGCGACGCGACGATCCGGACTACGCGCGCCTGCTGGACGCGCTCGGCCATGACCCGCAGGCGGTCGACGTGCTGGCGGCCCGCACCGGGTTGACCGTGGCCGCCCTATCCAGCATGCTGCTGATGCTGGAACTCGAAGGGATTGTGGCTGCGCAGCCCGGTGGCTACTACGCCTTGTGTCCCTGATCCCGACCGCCGGGGTCCAGCACGTGGGGGGAACCGGGCCGCGACCGCCCGGACCAAGGCCCGGACCGGATCGTCGCGATCCGCCACCGGCCGCGCCAGCACGCCGCGGGCCACTGCGCCCCGCGCGGGACGGGATGATGAAAGAGAACGTACTGGACGTCCTGGTCTACCTCTTCGAGCACTTCATCTACGCCGAGGACGAAACCGCCGGCGACCGCGACCAGTTGCGCGAGGAACTGCAGCAGGCCGGTTTTTCCAATGGCGGCATCCAGCAGGCCTTCGACTGGCTGGAGGAACTCGAGCGCCGCCGCCCGCAGGCCGCCGAGGTGCCCGCGCAGACCGGCCCGGTGCGCCTCTACGCGCCCGAGGAGCAGGCCCGCCTGGACGGCGCCTGCCGCGGCTTCCTGATGTACCTCGAGCAGCAGGGCGTGCTGGACGCCGCGCGCCGCGAACTGGTGCTGGACCGCCTGATGGCGCTCGAGCACGACGAACTCGGGGTCGAGGACGTCAAGTGGGTGGTGCTGATGGTGCTGTTCAACCAGCCCGGCCAGGAAGCGGCGTTCGCCTGGATGGAAAACCACTTGCTCGAGGACGAGGGCGACCCCGTCCACTGAGCCTTCCGCGCCGGCGGTCGGCCGCGACGACCCCTGTGGGAGCCGCTTCAGCGGCGACTGCGGCGATCGGGAAAGGTCCGAGTCGCCGCTGAAGCGGCTCCCGCGCCACCCCGGCGTCAGGCCCCGCCCGACCCCCTCGGCTTGACAGCGGCGCCGGCCGCGTGTCCCCATGGAAAAAGGAACGGGCCCGCGGCCCGCCCGCGTCGCCGCCCGCGCGACGCCCTCCCCGCGCCCGGACGGACCGCCCTGCCCCATGCCCAAGAACCTCCTCATCGTCGAGTCGCCCGCCAAGGCGAAGACGATCAACAAGTACCTCGGCAAGGACTTCACGGTCCTGGCCAGCTACGGCCACGTGCGCGACCTCGTGCCGCGCGAGGGTGCGGTCGACCCCGAGCGCGGCTTCGCCATGCGCTACGAGCTGATCGAGAAGAACGAAAAGCACGTCGACGCCATCGCCCGCGCCGCGAAGTCCGCGCAGTCGCTCTACCTCGCCACCGACTTGGACCGCGAGGGCGAGGCGATTTCCTGGCACATCGCCGAGATCCTGCGCGAACGCGGCCTGCTCGAGGGCCGCGCCCTGCACCGGGTGACCTTCAGCGAGATCACCCCCAAGGCGGTGGCGGAAGCCATCGCCCACCCGCGCCGCGTGCTGTCCGACCTGGTCAACGCGCAGCAGGCGCGGCGCGCGCTCGACTACCTGGTCGGCTTCAACCTCTCGCCGGTGCTCTGGCGCAAGGTGCAGACCGGGCTCTCGGCCGGCCGCGTGCAGTCGCCGGCGCTGCGCATGATCGTCGAGCGCGAGGAGGAGATCGAACGCTTCAAGCCGCAGGAGTACTGGACCCACGCCGCGCACTGCGCGCACGGCCAGCAGCCCTTCGAGGCGCGCCTGATCCGCTATGCCGGCGAGAAGGTCGAGAACAACGTCAAGGAAAGCCGCTTCTCCTTCCGCGACGCCGAGACCGCCGAGAAGGTGCGGCTCGACGTGCTGGAAGGCGCGCGCGCGCAATCGGCCGACCGCGCCGCGCCGGAGCTGGTCGTCTCCGGCGTCGAGAGCCGCCAGCGCCAGCGCCGTCCCGCCGCGCCCTTCATCACCTCCACCCTGCAGCAGGAGGCCGCGCGCAAGCTCGGCTTCTCGACCAGCCGCACCATGCGGGTAGCGCAGAAGCTCTACGAGGGCGTGCCGCTGGGCGACGAGGGCCAGGTGGGCCTGATCACCTACATGCGTACCGACTCGGTGAACCTCTCCAACGAGGCGATCGCCGAACTGCGGCAGATGATCCCGCAACGCTACGGCCCCAAGGCCCTGCCGGCCGCGGCGGTGATGTACCAGTCGAAGTCGAAGAACGCGCAGGAGGCCCACGAGGCGATCCGTCCGACGTCCGCGCTGCGCACGCCCGAAAGCGTCGCGCGCTACCTCGACCCCGACCAGGCCAAGCTCTACGAACTGATCTGGAAGCGCACGGTGGCGAGCCAGATGGCCCCGGCCCTGCTCAACACCGTGTCGGTCGACCTCGCCGCGGGCGAGGGCAACACCTTCCGCGTCAGCGGCACCACGGTGGTCGAGCCCGGCTTCCTCGCGGTCTACGAGGAAGGCAAGGACGCACGCACCGAGGAGGACGAGGAGGAAGGCCGCCGCCTGCCGCCGATGCGCCAGGGCGAGCGCGTGCCGCTGTCGGCGGTGGTCGCCGAGCAGCACTTCACCGAGCCGCCGCCGCGCTACTCCGAAGCGAGCCTGGTCAAGGCACTGGAGGAGCACGGCATCGGCCGTCCGTCGACCTATGCGTCGATCATCCAGGTGCTGCTGGCGCGCGAGTACGTGGTGCTCGACAGTCGCCGCTTCCGCCCGACCGACGTCGGCCGCGTGGTGGCCAAGTTCCTGTCCGCGCACTTCGCGCAGTACGTGGACTACGACTTCACCGCCAAGCTCGAGGACGAGCTCGACGCGGTCAGCCGCGGCGAGGAGGACTGGGTCCCGCTGATGCGGAAGTTCTGGGGCCCGTTCAAGGAACAGGTCGACCACGCGATGGAGAACGTGTCCTCCGACGAGGCGCGCTCGGCGCGCGTGCTCGGCAAGGACCCGGTGAGCGGCAAGACGGTCTCGGTGCGCCTCGGCCGCTACGGGCCGTTCGCGCAGCTGGGGCTCAAGGAGGACGGCGACACGCCGAAGTACGCCTCGCTGCGTCCGGGCCAGAGCCTGCACACGATCGCGCTGCCGGAAGCGCTGGAGCTGTTCAAGCTGCCGCGCATGCTGGGCGCCGATGCCGCCGGCGAGACGGTCACCGTCGGCGTCGGCCGCTTCGGGCCCTTCGTCAAGATCGGCGGCGCATACGCGTCGCTCAAGCCGGAGGACGATCCGTACACGATCGAGTTGCCGCGCGCGCTGGAGCTGATGCGCGAGAAGCTGGAACTGGCCGCCAACCGCGTGATCGCCTCGTTCGACGACGGCGCGATCCAGGTGCTGAACGGCCGCTACGGGCCCTACATCACCGACGGCAGCAAGAACGCCCGCATCCCCAAGGACCGCGAACCGAAGTCGCTGACCCGCGACGAATGCGCCGCCCTGCTGGAGGCCGCCCCGGCCAAGGGCGGCCGCGGCCGCTTCGGGCGCAAGGGCGCGGCGGCGAAAGCCGCCCCGGCTGCCAAGGCCGCGCCGGCGAAGAAGGCTGCCCCGCGCAAGGCGGCGGCGGCCGAGGCGGCGGCGGCGCCGAAGAAGGCCCCGGCGAAGAAAGCCGCGCCGCGCAAGGTGGCGGCGAAGAAGGCCCCGGCCCGGAAGACGCCGGCCAAGCGCGCGACGAAGACGACCGTGCCGGCCTGAGCCCTGCGGCAGCGGCGCGTGCGCCGCGATGCTTTTCGATCTCGCGGCAGCCCGATCGCGCTGCACGCAGCGCTCCCACATCGGCTGCGCGCGGCCGGTGCCGTTCGGCAGGGCGCGGACTTTTTGGGAGCGGCGCGTGCGCCGCGATGCTCTTCGATCTTGCGGAGACCCCGTCGCGCTGCACGCAGCGCTCCTACATTGCCTGCGCGCGGCCGTGGACGCGCGCCATGGCGAGGGGTTTGTGGGAGCGGCGCGTGCGCCGCGATGCGTTTCGATCTCGCGGCAGCCCGATCGCGCTGCACGCAGCGCTCCTACAGCGGCTGCGCGCGGCGCCCTATCCCAACGCGTGCACCGCCTCGATCTCGACCCGCAGTTCTCGGCGGCAGATGTCGCCGTGCAGGACCATGAAGGGCACGTGGGCGCCGAGGCGCTCGAGCAGGCGCGTCGTCACCGCGCCCGCTTCGGCGGCATCGCGCAGGTAGACGCGCAGCAGGCTCTGCGCGCCGAGGCTGGCCGACCCGCCGCCGACCCGCTGCGCGGCGCGGGCCACCACGGCCTCGATGTTGTGCAGCGTTTCGTCGAGCTGGGCCAGGGTGTGGTCGTGCGCCGACGCGTGGCCGACCACGCTCGCCGTGCCGGAAATCAGCAGCAGCGGCGGATCGCACCAGTCGAGCAGCATCGCGCGCGAGAAGCCCGGCGCGACGGGGCCGTACTCGCGCGGGTACTCCCAGGCGCTGACCTGGCGCGGGTTCTCCACCGGCACGCCGGGCTTGCGCGCGGCGAGGAAGTGCAGGTGCAGCGCGGCGGCAGGGCCCGGAATGCCGATCGCGGTCGCCGCCGCGTAGCCGGTGGCGGGTTCGCTCGGGATCACCCGCGCGCGACCGACGCAGAACTGCCGGTAGCGCTCGCGGTCGCCCTCGCCGTCGTTGATCGCGCCCATCCAGTTCCACACCCGCAGCAGGTGCGGGAAGCCGAAGCGCGCGCAGGCGTCGGTCATCGCGCGGTAGCCGCGCTCGGCCGCGCGCATCGCACCGGTCGGCGCGTCCTCCACGCTGAGCACGCCGAACAGCACGTCTTCGGTCCAGGCCAGCGACAGGCCGGGCGTCTCGTCGCGCCGCGGCGCGCGCGGCGTGCGCCAGAACTCCGCGCGCGAGGTGCCGCCCAGCCAGGGCAACGGCAGCGGCGCCGCGTGCGCCAGCTTGGCCGCGCCCTGCGCGGTGGCGATGGCGGCGAGGTGGTCCGGTGGGTCGGGCGCCGCCCAGGTGCGCACCGCCAGCGGCCCGTGCACGGGTTCGTCGCGGGAAGAAGGCTGGGCCGCGTGGGTGGGCGTCATCCGGGCATCCCTGGCGCCGCGCACCGTCGCGCGGGGGTCGCATAGTCTAGCCGCGCGCGCCCGGTTACGCTTGCATGACCCCGACCGTCGAGACGCCATGAACGCCCTGCCCACCGAAGCCATAGGCGCCGACCGCATCGCCGCGGTCGAGGACTACCTCACCGGCCTGCAGGACCGGATCTGCGCCGCGATCGAGGGCGTGGACGGCGGCGCGCGCTTCCACGAGGACCGCTGGCAGCGCGCCGAGGGCGGCGGCGGGCGTTCCCGCGTGCTGCGCGACGGGCACGTGTTCGAGCAGGCCGGCATCGGTTTCTCGCGCGTCGAGGGCGCGCGCATGCCGGCGTCCGCCACCGCGCACCGGCCCGAACTGGCCGACAAGGCCTGGGTGGCGATGGGCGTGTCGCTGGTGTTCCACCCGCGCAACCCCTACATCCCGACCACCCACATGAACGTGCGGATGTTCATCGCGCGCGGCGCCGGCGCGCCGGTGTGGTGGTTCGGCGGCGGCTTCGACCTCACGCCCTACTACGTGTTCGAGGACGACGCGCGCCACTGGCACGAGGTCGCGCGCCGCGCCACCGCGCCGTTCGGCGAGGGCCTTTACGCCGAGCACAAGAAGTGGTGCGACGAGTACTTCTTCCTCAAGCACCGCGGCGAGACGCGCGGCGTCGGCGGGCTGTTCTTCGATGATCTCAACCGCTGGCCGTTCGAGACCTGCTTCGCCTACCAGCGCAGCGTGGGCGATCACTTCCTCGACGCCTACCTGCCGATCGTCGAGCGCCGCCGCGACCTACCCTACGGCGAGCGCGAACGTGACTTCCAGCTCTACCGCCGCGGCCGCTACGTCGAGTTCAACCTGGTCTGGGACCGCGGCACCCTGTTCGGCCTGCAGAGCGGCGGCCGCACCGAGTCGATCCTGATGAGCCTGCCGCCACTGGTGCGCTGGGAGTACGGCTACGAACCCGCGCCCGGCAGCGCGGAGGCGAAGCTGACCGACTATCTCAAGCCGATCGACTGGCTCGGGCGATAGGGAACCTTCTTTGTGGGAGCCGCTTCAGGCGGCGATCACGACACCCGGAGACGCTGCAATCGCCGCCTGAAGCGGCTCCCACAGGCGCGCCCCGACGCGCCGTCGAGGCAGGCCTAAGCCGCGGCGCGCGCGGCGAACAGGCCGCGCAGCCGCCGGAACACCGCCCGCAGTGCGCGCCAGAGCTTCGGCAGCAGCCAGGCGCACAGCAGCAGGAAGGCCAGCAGCAGACCGAGGAACAGCCACGGGTTGGCCAGCGCCAGCAGCAGCCCGCCGACCACCACGCCATCCTCGGTGAAGCTCGCGAGCCAGTTGCTGACCGGCTCCGGCGAGTGGTTGATCGCCGCCCGCGAGCCGGCCTTGGTCAAATGCGTGCCCGAGGTGATCGCGCCGCCGATCAGCGCCGCGGCCAGTTGCGCGCCGGGTCCCGCATCGTCCAGCGCACCCCACGCCAGCAGCATGCCCGCCGGCACGCGCACGAAGGTCTGCAGCGCGTCCCACAGCGAATCGAAGGCCGGCACCTTGTCGGCCACGAACTCGCCGAGGGTGAGCACGCCGGCGGTCCACAGCACCCAATCGTGTTCGACCACGGTCAGCGCAGTGGGCAGATCGACGTAGTCGAAGCGCCCCAGCAAGCCGAGCAGCAGCACGGTGGCGTAGAGGCGGATGCCGGAGGCCCAGGCGAGGCCCCCGGCGAGCGCGATCTGGGCGATCAGGTCCATGCCGCGCAGGGTACGCCGCGTGGCGGCGCGCGCAAGCGGCGGGGGGCGCCCCCTTCAGCGCGCGTTGCCGAACCTCAGCGCACCACCACCCGGTTACGCCCCTCGCGCTTGGCCTGGTAGAGCGCCTCGTCGGCGCGCTTGAGGGTGGCGCCCAGCGAGTCGCGGGTCTGCGGCCGGGCGGTGGCGGCGCCGACGCTGATCGTCACCCACAGCGGCGCGGGCGCGGTCTTGACCGGTGCCGCGGCCACCGCGGTGCGCAGCGCCTCGGCCAGCGCCTGCGCGATGTCGGCATCGGTGGCGGCGAGCACCACCACGAACTCCTCGCCGCCGTAGCGCGCGACCACGCCACCGAGGGTGGTGGCGTGGCGCTGCAGGCGGTTGGCGACCTCGCGCAGGCAGTCGTCGCCGGCCGCGTGGCCGTACTTGTCGTTCAACTGCTTGAAGTGGTCGATGTCGATCATCAGCAGCGACAGCGGCTCGCGCCGCGCGCCGGCGGCCTTCCAGGCCTCCAGCAGCACCTGGTCGAGGCAGCGCCGGTTGTACAGGCCGGTCAGCGCATCGCGCAGGCTCATGTCGCGCAGCAGGGCGTGCAGTTCCTCCAGCCGGCGGGCGGATTCGCCGAGCGCCTGCTCGCGCTCGGCGAGGCGCGCGTCGCGCGCGGCGAGCTCGCGGCGCAGCGCGGCGATGGTGCCGGCCTGGCGGCGCAGCCACCACAGCACGCCCAGCAGCAGCAGCACGCCGAGCCACAGCGCGGCCTGCACGGCGGGCGCGTCGATCGCCAGCGGCGCGGCCGTGGCGCAGGCCGGGCAGGCCGCCAGCGACCCGGCCGTGGCGCGGCGCATCCTTGCTGGCGGCACGGGGGACCAGCCCTGCATGGCGACTCCGGAAAACCGCGCGGCGGGCGCGGCGCTGGGCATCCTAGCCCGATCCGGGGCCCGGCATCAGGGGCCGGCCAGCAGCGGCTCCAGCGCCGGCCAGACGTGCTCCAGCAGGCGCGGCTGGACGGCGGCCACCGGGTGCAGGTTGTCGGCCTGGAAGGCGTCGCGCTCGCGCGCGATCGGCTCCAGCAGGAAGGGCAGCAGCGGGATGCCGTTGGCCTCGGCCAGTTCGCGGAACATGCCGCGGAACTGGGCGGTGTACTCGGGCCCGTAGTTGGGCGGCATCTCCATCCCGACCAGCAGAACCTTCGCCCCGGCCGCCTGCGCGGCGTCGATCATTTTCGACAGGTTGGCGCGCGCCTGTTCCATCGGCAGGCCACGCAGGCCGTCGTTGGCGCCGAGTTCGATCAGCACCACGTCCGGCCGGTGGGTGGCCAGCTCCGAGTCGATGCGCGCGGCCCCGCCGGCGGTGGTCTCGCCGCTGATGCTGGCGTTGACCACCCGCCAGGCCGGCTTGCGGTCCGCCAGGCGCTGGCCGAGCAGGCTCACCCAGCCCTCGTCGGCGGCCAGGTTGTAGCCGGCCGACAGCGAATCGCCCATGACCAGCAGCACGCGCGCGGCGGGCTCCGCCGCGGCGATGTTCACGCCGGCGCAACACCACAGCAGGATCGCGACGAAAACTTCGCCCGTCCTGCGCCATGCTAGGCCCCTTGTGCGCGTCGCCGCGCGGCCCCAACGACTCGTCATGACCATCGATCCGTCCATCCAATTGCCGCCGGCGGCCGTCGCCACCGTGCTCGAGGTGTCGCGCCTGAGCAAGCGGGTGGCGCTGCCCGACCGCGTGCTGACCATCCTCGATGCGGTGAGTTTTAGCATCGCGCGGGGTGAAACGGTCGCCATCGTCGGCGCCTCGGGCTCCGGCAAGTCGACCCTGCTGTCGCTGATGGCGGGCCTGGACACGCCGACCGAGGGCGAGGTGCGCCTCGCCGGCCAGGCGCTGTCAACCCTGGACGAGGACGGCCGCGCGCGGCTGCGCGGCGAGCACGTCGGCTTCGTGTTCCAGTCGTTCCAGCTGCTGCCGTCGCTGACCGCGCTGGAAAACGTGATGCTGCCGATGGAGCTGGCCGGTGCCGACGACGCCGAGCCGCGCGCGCGCGACATCCTCGGCCGGGTCGGCCTCGGCGAGCGCCTGGGCCACTACCCGCGGCAGTTGTCCGGCGGCGAGCAGCAGCGCGTGGCGCTGGCGCGCGCCTTCGTCGCGCGGCCCGGCGTGCTGTTCGCCGACGAGCCCACCGGCAACCTCGACACCACCACCGGCCAGGCGGTGGTGGAACTGCTGTACGGCCTCAACCGCGAGATCGGCACCACCCTGGTGCTGGTGACCCACGACGAACGCCTGGCCGCGCGCTGCGCGCGGCGCATCCGGCTGGCCGGCGGGAAGATGGTGGAGTGAAAGCGGCAAATAGCGAATGGCGAATGGCGAATGGGAAAGCAGGAACCGCTGCCACGGCGACCATCGGCTCTCCTATTTGCCATTCGCCATTCGCCATTCGCCATTCGCTGATCCCACATTGACCCGACCCCCCGTCGCCCGAACCCGACCACGCCGCCGATGACCCCAACCCCGCGCCCCCTCCGCCTCGCCTGGCGCCTGCTCAAGCGCGACCTCGCCTCGGGCGAGGTGCGCGTGCTGCTGGCCGCACTCCTGCTGGCGGTGACCGCGGTCACCACGGTCGGCTTCATCACCGATCGCGCCGAGCGCGCGCTGGGCATCGAGGCCAACCGCCTGCTCGGCGGCGATGCGGTGCTGCGCGGCGATGCGCCGATCGGCGAAGCCGCGCGCCAGCGCGCCGCCGCACCCGGCCTGCGCGCCACCGAAACCTGGTCGTTCAACTCGATGGCGCGGGTCGGCGCCAACCTGAAGCTGGCCGACATCCGCGCGCTGGGCGAGGGCTTTCCGCTGCGCGGCAGCTTCACCCTCGCCGACCGCGAAGGCGGCGAAGGCCGGATCGCCGACGGCGTGCCCGCGCCGGGCACGGTGTGGATCTCGCGCGCCGGCGCGCAGGCGCTGGGCGCTTCGGTGGGCGACGCGGTGAACCTCGGCACGCGCGAGTTCCGCCTCGCCGCGCTGGTGCTGCAGGAGCCCGATGCGGCGCTGGACTACTTCAACACCGCGCCGAAGGTGTTCCTGAACCTCGCCGACGTGGCCTCCACCGGCCTGGTGCAGGAAGGCAGCCGCGTCGGCTACCGCCTCGTGGTGGCGGGCGAGGCGGCGGCGGTGGAAGGCTTCGTGCGCGCCACCCGCGCCGACCTCGGCCGCGGCCAGCGGCTGGAGACGATCGACGACGCGCGGCCCGAGATCCGCAACGCGCTGTCGCGCGCGGACCGCTTCCTCGGGCTCGCCGCGCTGGTCAGCGTGGTGCTGGCGGCGGTGGCGGTGGCGATGGCCGCGCGCCGCCACACGCGGCGCCACCTCGACGGCTGCGCGGTGATGCGCTGCCTCGGCGCCAGCCAGCGCACGATCGCCACCGTGTACATCGGCGAACTGGCGTGGCTCGGCCTGTTCGCCGGCCTCGGCGGGGTCGCGATCGCGCTCGCGCTGCAGGCGCTGGTGGCCGGCGTGCTGGGCCGGGTGCTCGGCCTCGACATCCCGCCGCCAGGCCTGCTGCCGGCGCTGCAGGGCCTCGGTGTCGGCTTCACGGTGCTGATCGCCTTCGCGGTGCCGCCGGTGCTGGCGCTGCGCCAGGTGCCCGCGCTGCGCGTGCTGCGCCGCGATGCCGGCGCGCCCGAGGCCAGCGCGTGGCTCGCGGGCGCCGCCGGGATCGGCGGGCTCGCCGCGCTGGTGTGGTGGAAGGCGGGCTCCGCGCAGCTCGGCACGGTGGTGCTCGGCGGCATCCTCGGCACGCTGGCGGCGCTGGCGCTGCTCGCGCTCGGCCTCGTGTTCGGCGTGCGCGCGCTGCGTTCGCGCCTGCGCGGCGCGTGGCGCTATGGACTGGCCAACGTCAGCCGCCGCGCCGGCTCCTCGGTGGCGCAGATCAGCGCGCTCGGCCTCGGCCTGATGGCGATCCTGCTGCTGACCCTGGTGCGCACCGACCTGCTCGCCCGCTGGCAGGCCGAACTGCCGGCCGATGCACCCAACCGCTTCGTGATCAACGTGCAGCCCGAGCAGGTCGCCCCGGTGCGGGACTTCCTGCGCGAAGCGGGCGTGCGCAACCCCGAACTGTGGCCGATGGTGCGCGGCCGCCTGACCGCGGTGAACGGCGAGGCCGTCACCGGCGCCAGTTACGCCGAGCGCGGCGGCCGCGCGCGGCGCCTCGCCGAGCGCGAGTTCAACCTCAGCCAGGCGGCCTCGTTCGGCAGCGACAACACGCTGGTGGAGGGCCGCTGGTTCACGGAGGGCGCGACGACGCCCGAGGTCAGCGTGGAAGTCGATTTTGCGCGGGAACTGGGCTGGAAGATCGGCGACCGCGTGCGCTTCGACATCGCCGGCCGGCCGTGGGAGGCCACAATCGTCGGCCTGCGCAAGGTCGACTGGGAGAGTTTCCGCCCGAACTTCTTCGTGGTCGGCTCGCCGGGTTCGCTCGACGGCTATCCGATGAGCCACATCACCTCGGTGCACGTGCCGGCCGGCAATGCGAACGCGACCAACGAACTGGTGATGCGCTTCCCCAACCTGAGCGTGATCGACATCGAAGCCGTGCTGAACCAGGTGCGCTCGACCGCGGACCAGGTCTCGAAGGCGGTGGAGTACGTGTTCTACTTCACCCTCGCGGCGGGGCTGCTGGTGCTGATCGCCGCGGTCACCGCGACCCAGGACGAGCGTCTGCTGGAAGGCGGCGTGATGCGCGTGCTCGGCGCCAACCGGCGCCAGTTGCGGCTCGCGCAACTGACCGAGTTCGCGGCGATCGGCCTGCTCGCCGGCCTGGTGGCGGCGATCGCGGCCACCCTGCTCTCGGGCGCGATCGCGACCCAGGTGTTCGACCTGCCGTGGACGCCGGACTGGCGCCTGCCGGCGATCGGCGGCGCGCTCGGCATGCTGGCCGTCGCGGTGACCGGTATGCTGGCCACCCGCCGCGTGGTCGCCACGCCGCCGGCGCAGACCCTGCGCGCGATCGCCGGCTGATCCGGCCGGCCGGCGGAAGCGCCGGAAATGCCGACCAGCGTGGTCGGTGCGCGCGCACGTTCGTGCGAGACTCGCCGCCGTCCCGGGCGATCCAGGCCGCACTCGCGCGCCGGCGCGCTCCCCCGGGCGGAGCGGAGAGGTGGGGCATGATGCGCTGGGTGATGGTCGCGGTCGCGATGCTGGGCTTCGCGCTCGCTTTCGGCACGTCGTCGGTCGGCATGCTGGCGTTCGGCCTGCTGCTCGGCTGCGTCGGCCTGGTCGGCGCGTTCATCGCCTTCGCCGCCGCACGCGTGGAGTCGGTCTCGCAGGCCCAGTCCACGCGCGAGCTGTCGATGATCATCGAGGCGCGCAAGCAGAAGGCGCGGCGCGGCGATGCCGCCGATTCGTCGCCAACCGCCCACCTGGCCGTGGCCAGCGGCGACGGCGGTCCGCGCGGCAAGCCCGGCGCCGATGGCGATCGCTCGCCGGACGGCAACACCGATGGCGGGGATGGTGGCGGTGGCGGCGACTGAGCCGGCCGCGGCGCCCCGGCCGCGACGCCGGCTCCGTTCGTGCGCCGTGCGCCTGCCCGGGTTCACGCGCTGGTGGTGTTGGCCGTGGTCGGCAGCCAGCCCTGGGTGAAGGCGAGCACGTAGAGCGCGAAGCGCAGCAGCAACAGCAGCGCGAACGCCCACCAGCCGACGTGGGCGTCGGGGATGAAGCGCGGCAGCAACGCGCGCGTGGGCACCAGCACCGGCGCCAGCACGCGGGTGAAGAAGCGATAGACGAAGTTCCCCTGCACGTTGCCGCCGGCGATCAGCCACAGCACGGCGCGGCCGACCAGGGTCCACATGAACAGCGCGATCACGAAGTTCAGGAAGGCGTACATGGGGCGACGCTAGCGCAACCGTCGATGCCGGAAAAGCGGACGCCGGGCGAAAGCCCGGCGTCCGTGGTGCACAGGGGCCGGCCGCCGGGGCGGCGGCTGGCCGTGGGGAGCCCGCTCAGGCCTTCGACAGCCGCGGGTAACGCAGGTTTTCCACCATCGCCTTGATGTCGGGCGAGGTGTCCTTGGTCAGCAGCGAGACCACGATCATCGTGAGCAGGCCGGCCGGCATGCCGAAGATGCCGGCGCTGATCGCGTTGATGCCGAACCAGCGGCCGTCGACGCCCGGATTGGCCGGGTTCGGCGCCGGATCGGGGAAGAACGACACGCCGAACAGGCCGTTGAAGTTCCAGCCCACGCCGCCGATGTAGTAACCCGCCAGCAGGAAGCCGACCAGCATGCCGGCGATCGCGCCGGCCTTGTTGGCACGCTTCCAGAACACGCCCAGCACCAGCGCCGGGAAGAACGCCGAGGCCGCCAGCGAGAAGGCCTGTCCGACCAGCTGCAGGATCGTGGCCGGCGCGTGGATCGTGGCGTACGCCGCGATCGCGGCGATCACGACCAGCAGGACGCGGGCGATGGTCAGGCGCTGCACGACCGAGGCGTTCGGGTTGACCACCTTGGTGTAGAAGTCGTGCGATAGCGCGTTGGACATCGTCAGCAGCAGGCCGTCGGCGGTGGACAGCGCGGCCGCGAGGCCACCGGCGGCCACCAGGCCCGAGATCACGTACGGCAGGCCGGCGATTTCCGGCGTCGCGAGCACGATCGCATCGCCGTGCAGCCACAGTTCCTTCAACTGCACGATGCCGTCGCCGTTGCCGGCCGCGGTGCAGCCCTTGATGGTGGTGGCCGCATCGACCGCGTCGCACACCGCGACCACGCCGATCTTGCCCCAGTAGGCGACCCACTGCGGCAACTGGTCCAGGCCCTTGCCGATGACGTCGGTATACACCGCGTACTTGGCGAACACCGCATACGCCGGCGCGGTGAAGTAGAGCAGGAAGATGAACAGCAGCGCCCAGCCGACCGAGGTGCGGGCTTCCTTCACCGATGGCACGGTGTAGAAGCGCATCAGCACGTGCGGCAGTCCGGCGGTGCCGACCATCAGGCAGAAGGTCAGGGCGAGGAAGTTGGCCATGTCGGTGCGCGCGAACGGCACCACGTGGCCGGCCGCCACTCCGAACTGCTGCTCCAGCTCGCCGATCTTCTCCAGCACGCCGCCGTAGGCGAACTGCGGGAGGGGATTGCCGGTGACCTTGATCGACAGCCAGACCACCGGGATCAGGTAGGCGATGATCAGCACGATGTACTGCGCCACCTGGGTCCAGGTCACCGCGCGCATGCCGCCGAGCATCGAGCACACCAGCACGCCACCGAGTGCCGCGATGATGCCCCACATCATCTCGATGCCGAGGAAGCGGCTCATGATCAGGCCGGCGCCCGACAGCTGCGCCATCAGGTACACGAACGACACCACGATCGCGCACACCACGCCGATCAGGCGGATGGTGTTGCCGCCGTAGCGCGCGCCGAGGAAGTCCGGGATCGTGTACTGGCCGAACTTGCGCAGGTAGGGCGCGATCAGCAGCGCCACCAGCACGTAGCCGCCGGTCCAGCCCATGATGAAGGCCAGCCCGTCGTAGCCCTGCACGTACAGCGTGCCGGCCATGCCGATGAAGGACGCCGCGCTCATCCAGTCGGACGCGGTCGCCATGCCGTTGAACACGGCCGGCACGCGGCGGCCCGCGACGTAGTACTCGTCGGAGCTCGCCGTGCGGCTCATCACGCCGATCAGCGCGTACAGGCCGATCGTGGCCGCGAGGAACACGTAGCCGATCGTCTTGTCGGACAGGTTGAAGAAGTGCTCGGCGAGGGCGAGCACGACCAGGAAGGCGAGGAAGCCTCCCGTGTACATGCCGTAGATCCTCGGAAGGCGGGAAACGAAGTCACCACCGGCTGCAGCGGCCATGGGTCAGTCCTCCTCCGCCACGCCGAACTCTTTGTCGAGCCGGTTCATGTAGCGTGCGTAGTAGAAGATGATCCCGAGATAGATCACCAGCGAGCCCTGCGCCCCCATGTAGAAGGCGAACGGGAAGCCGAAGAACGAGAACTCGTTCAGCGGTTTCGCGAAGAAGGCCACCACGTAGGTGACCACGAACCAGATCGCGAGCAGTACCGCGGTGACCGTCACGGTCCGCCGCCAGTACTCGGCCCGCCGGGCGTCGCCGCCCTCGCTGCCTGTTGCCATGAGCCTTCCTCCCAAGGTGTGTGACGTGCCGTGTGCGGCGCACGACGCATGCCGCAACCCCACGGCACCGCGTGTCCCGATGCTGTGCTGCGGCCCGCGGCGCCGCCATTCGACTTTCGACTAGCGCGCGTGGTGCATCGCAGCACGGGCGCCTTCCGCTCACGCCCGCTTCACGCCTGCTGGCTAAATTGGCGCCGTCGGCGGGCCCCTCTGGCAGCGTGCAACGCGCTGCGATGTCGTCGACCCCAATCTCGACACCCAAGGCTCAAAGGGGGCCCGTCATGGAATTCGTTTCCACGTTCCTGCTTGCCGACTTCATGGGCAAGGCCACCTGGCTGTGGCTGATGTTCATCGGCATCGTGATCGCGCTGCTGGTGTTCGACCTCGGCGTGCTCAACCGCAAGGACCACGAGATCGGGGTGCGCGAGTCGCTGTGGCTCAGTGCCGGCTACATCGCGATCGCGATCGGCTACGGGGCCTGGATCTGGTGGTACATCGGCGCCCAGTCCGGCACCGAATACTTCACCGGCTTCCTGATCGAGAAGTCGCTGGCGATGGACAACGTGTTCGTCATCGCGCTGATCTTCTCCTACTTCGCGATCCCGCGCCTGTACCAGCACCGCGTGCTGTTCTGGGGCATCCTCGGCGTGATCGTGCTGCGCGCGATCATGATCGGGCTGGGCGCGACCCTGGTCGAGCAGTTCAACTGGATCCTCTACATCTTCGGCGCGTTCCTGATCATCACCGGCATCAAGATGCTGTGGATGGTCGACAACATGCCGGACATCGGCAACAACCCGCTGCTGCGCTTCCTGCGCAAGCGCTTCCGGGTCACCGACGAGGTGCATGGCAACGCCTTCACCGTGCTCAAGCCCGATCCCGCGACCGGCAGGATGGTGCGCTACGGCACCCCGCTGCTGCTGGCCCTGGTCCTGGTCGAGTTCGCCGACCTGATCTTCGCGGTCGACTCGGTGCCGGCGATCTTCGCCATCACCCAGGACCCGTTCATCGTCTACACCAGCAACATCTTCGCCATCCTCGGCCTGCGCGCGCTGTACTTCGCGCTGGCCGCGATCATCCACCGCTTCAAGTACTTGAAGTACGCGCTGTCGGCGGTGCTGGTGTTCATCGGCCTGAAGATCTTCTACAACCAGATCTGGGGCAAGATGGACCCGATGATCTCGCTGTCGGTGACCTTCGGCCTGCTGGCAGTCGGCGTGATCGTCTCGCTGTGGAAGACCCGCAACGAACCGGCGCCGCCGCTGGATGCGCAGCACATCGGCGAAGCGGTGGGCGACCGCCACTTCGTCGGCAAGGGCAAGGCGCCGGGCGGCGGCGCCTGAGTCACGGGCGGGCGCGGGCGCGGGAGTCCGCGCGGGCGCCCGCCACACACCGGGGGAACGGCGATGGACACCCCACAGTCTCGCCCACGCTCCGCGCTCGACTGGATCGAGTGGCTGGGCAACAAGCTGCCCGAGCCGGCGATCCTGTTCGCGCTGCTGGCGCTGGTCGTGGTGCTGGTGTCGGCACTGGGCAGCGCGCTCGACTGGCAGGTGCAGCCGGTGCGGCCGGTGGTGGTCGATGCGCCGGCCGAGACGACCGTCGCGGCGGGCGAGGAGGCGGGCCGGCCGACGCTGGCCCTGGTCGCGTCCGGCGCGCCGATCGAACCGCGCAGCCTGCTGTCGGCCGACGGCATCTACTGGATGCTGTCTTCGGCGCTGCGCAACTTCACCACCCAGCCCGCGCTGGGGCTGATCTTCGTCGCCGTGCTGGGCATCGGCATCGCGGAGAAGCTCGGCTTCTTCGCCGCGCTGATGCGCTTCCTCGCCTTCCTCACCCCGCGCCGCTGGCTGACCCCGATGGTGGTGTTCATCGGCGCCAACTCGGCGGTGGCCAGCGACGCCGGCTACATCATCCTGCCGCCGCTGGCCGCGGCGCTGTTCCTCGCGATGGGGCGCCACCCGGTGGCGGGCCTGGCGGCGGCGTTCTGCGGCGTGGCGGGCGGCTTCGGCGGCGGCGTGTTCCCGGCCGGCAGCGACGGCGCGCTGGCCGGCTTCGCGCAGGACGCGGCGCGCATGCTCGACCCGCAGTACACGGTCAACATCCTGCACAACTGGTACTTCAAGGCCGCCTCCGCGCTGCTGGTGACGGCGGTCGGCTGGTTCGTCACCGACCGCATCGTCGAGCCGCGCCTGCAGCGCACGGCCCCGCGCGACGGCGCCGGCGAGGCGGCGGCCGACATGCGGCTGGATGCGCGCGAGCGGCGCGCGCTGGGCGGCGCGCTGGCGGCGATGGCCGTGGTCGGCGCGCTGCTGGCGGCGATGATCCTGCTGCCGTCGATGCCCCTGCACGGGCCCGGCCAGCCGCGCCTGCCCAACGACCGCGTGCTGGCCCACATCCCGGTCGAGGTGGCGCCCGAAGGCAGTCCGATCGAAGCGCCCGCGCACGACGTGCTGGCGCGCGAGCCGCTGCTGGTGACCGAGACCCCGCAGGCCGGGCGCCTGGTCGAGAACCCGGGCCCGCGCTGGTCGCACGTCATCGTGCCGCTGATCTTCCTGCTGTTCGCGGTGCCCGGCGTGGTCTACGGCGCGATGACCGGCGCGCTGCGCGGGCAGAAGGACCTCAACGAGGCGCTCAACCACGGCATCCGCACGCTGGCGCCGGTGCTGGTGATGCTGTTCTTCCTCGCCCAGTTCACCAGCTACTTCGCCTACTCGCACCTCGACCGCATGATGGCCTATGCCGGCGGCGCGCTGCTGGTGGCCGCCGACCTGCCGGTGGCGGTGCTGCTGGTGGCCTTCGTCGCGGTGGTGATCGGCGGCGACTTCGCGATGAGCGGGCTGATCAGCAAGTTCGGCGTGCTGGCGCCGATCTTCGTGCCGATGTTCATGCTGGTCGGGATCAGCCCGGAACTGACCACCGCGGCCTATCGCATCGGCGACTCGGTGGTGAACATCGTCACCCCGCTCAACAACTACCTGCCGATCATCCTCGCGGTGCTGCTGAAGTACCGGCAGGGCGCCGGCATCGGCACCCTGATCGCGCTGATGGTGCCGTACTCGCTGGCGCTGGGCGTGGCGTGGACCGCCTTCCTGCTGGGCTGGGTCGCGCTCGACCTGCCGCTCGGTCCGGGCGGCCCGCTGTGGTTCGTGCCGGGCTCGCCGTGAGGCACGGCGCCCGCGCGGGCGCCGCCTGAGGACCGCATCCCGCCGCCGGCCGCGCGAGCGGCCGACGGCGGGCGGGGCGTCGATCAGAACGAGTAGCGCGCGACCAGGTGCAGGCGGGTCAGATCGCCGTCGGCACCGCTTTCCAGTTCGCGGTTGGCGAAGCGCAGCTCCGCACCCAGGTCGAGTCTCGGCGTCGGGGTGTGGAAGATGTTGAACGACAGCGAGTCGACCGACTCGGTCACCGCGTTGCCGGTCAGGTTGACGTCGTTGTCGTAGCTCGACGTCGCGTAGTAGATGTTGAACCGGGTCTTCGGGGTGAACGCGTGGCGCAGGCCGACGAAGCCGACCAGGCCGTCGATCGCCTCCAGGTCGCCCGTGGCATCGAGCACCGCGTCGCTGGCCACGCCGAGGCCGATGTAGCGGCCGATCGCCTGGCCGCCGTACAGCGCGAAGCGCAGGTCGGTGCTGGGGCTGAAGTTGTAGCGGCCCGACACCGTGCCGGCGAAGGCCATCTGGGTGTCGTCGATCGCACCGGTGCCGGTGGTCTCGTAGGCGAGCTGGCGCAGGATCACGCCGGCCGTGAGGTGGCCCCAGGGCTGGGTCCAGCGGTAGCGCGCGGTCAGGTCGGGCAGGCTGTTGTCGTCGGACTGGATGCGCGTGCCGCCGCGGAACGGGGTGATCGTGGTCTCCGGGTTCTCCAGCGAGAACGACCAGTTGCCCGAGGTGTAGCGGATCATCGGCTGGCGCGCGAACACCGTGCCCTCGGTCGGGCCGACCAGGTCGACCGCCTCCGGCAGGGCGGCCGGGTCCATGAAGTTGGACCAGGTCTGGCCGAACAGCCAGTTGTTCCACGAGAACCAGGCATGGCGCACGGCCAGCCCGTAGGTGTTGGTCGCCACCTGGGTGCCCAGCGCGCCACCGAACACGTCGCCTTCGAGGCGCGCGGACAGCTTGTCGCCGGCATCCGTGGTGTGGTCGACGCCGAAGATGTAGCGGCTGAACTTGATGTGGGTGTTCAGGTCGGTGCCCTCGTCGGCGCCACCGACCGGAATGCCACCCGGCACGTACAGGTCGCGGCCGGCGCTGGAATCCGGGATTTCGCCGCCGTCGGTGTTGGTGGCCAGCGCCTCGGTGCGCATGAAGCCGGAGAAGAAGAATCGCGTGCCCGGATTGGCGTTGGGCGTGATGGTGGTGACCTGGATCGGCGGCGGCGGCGGCGGCGTGCCCGGTGCGGGCGGCGGCGGCGGCGCGTTCTTGGCCTTGAGTTCGGCCATCAGGTCGTTGAGCTGCTTCTCCAGCTGGGCGATGCGGCTTTCCAGTTCCTGCTCTTTCGCGGTCTGCGCCGACACGGGCGCGGCGGCGAGGCCGGCAGTGATGGCGAGCGCGAGCAGGCAGTGCCGGAGTTTCGGGGTCGGGGCCATGCAGTTCTCCTTTGATCGGGCGCAACGGGATGCCGCGCCACCCGGAGTGGCACGGCCTGTTCCCAGGTCAGCCGGGATGGGGCAACGGCACGGCGCGCCCTGAAAGGCCCCGCGGCACGCCCCTCCCCGAGCGTGGGTGCGGACGGTTTCGCACGCGATGCCTGGGGCTGCCATTCTTCTTTGGTCGTAAGCTCACGCGGCGTTGACTAAAGTCGGGTTGCGGCAGCGCATCAATCGAAGCAAATTCCAGACCGCGCGGCGCGCGACGTGCCGCCGTCATCCCTGGGAGGGGACGCCATGTCGAGAATCCATCCGGTGCCGTGCGATTTCGCCGAGCACACGCGCATCACGACCGGCCAGTACAAGCTCGGCTACAAGCACTCGATCGAGAACCCGGAGCGCTTCTGGGGCGACATCGGCCGCCGGATCGATTGGATCCGGCCCTACACCCAGGTCAAGGACGTCTCCTACGCGATCGACGACTTCCACATCCGCTGGTACGAGGACGGCCAGTTGAACGTGGCGGCCAACTGCCTCGACCGCCACCTGTCCACCCGCGGCGACAAGACCGCCATCATCTGGGAGGGCGACGACCCGGGCCAGTCCTCGCACCTGACCTACCGCGAGCTGCACCAGCTGGTGTGCAAGTTCGCCAACGTGCTCAAGGCGCAGGGCGTGCGCAAGGGCGACCGGGTCACCATCTACCTGCCGATGATCCCGGAGGCGGCGGTGGCGATGCTGGCCTGCGCGCGCATCGGCGCCATCCACTCGATCGTGTTCGGCGGCTTCTCGCCGGATTCGCTGATCGGCCGCATCGACGACTGCCAGTCGAAGCTGGTGATCACCGCCGACGAAGGCCTGCGCGGCGGCAAGAAGGTGCCGCTGAAGGCCAACGTCGACGCGGCGCTGGCCTCGGGCAAGATCCCGTCCGTCGAGCGCGTGGTCGTGGTGCGCCGCACCGGCGGCACGATCGGCTGGACCGAGGGCCGCGACCGCTGGTACCACGAGCTGATGGCCACCGCGGCCAGCAACTGCCCGGTGGAGGTGATGAACGCGGAGGACCCGCTGTTCATCCTCTACACCTCGGGCTCGACCGGCAAGCCGAAGGGCGTGCTGCACACCACCGGCGGCTATCTCGTGTGGGCCTCCTACACGCATGAATGCGTGTTCGACCTGCGCGAGGACGACATCTACTGGTGCACCGCCGACGTCGGCTGGGTCACCGGCCACAGCTACATCGTCTATGGCCCGCTGGCCAACGGGGCGACCACCCTGATGTTCGAGGGCGTGCCGAACTATCCCGACGTGAGCCGCTTCTGGCAGGTGGTGGACAAGCACAAGGTCAGCATCTTCTACACCGCGCCGACCGCGATCCGCGCCCTGATGCGCGACGGCGACGAGCCGGTCAAGCGCACCTCGCGCGCCTCGCTGCGCCTGCTCGGCTCGGTCGGCGAACCGATCAACCCCGAGGCCTGGGAGTGGTATCACCGGGTGGTCGGCGACGGCCGCTGCCCGATTGTGGACACCTGGTGGCAGACCGAGACCGGCGGGATCCTGATCTCGCCCCTGCCGGGTGCGTTCGACCTCAAGCCCGGTTCCGCCACCCTGCCCTTCTTCGGCGTGCGCCCCGCGCTGGTCGACAACGAGGGCCGCATCCTGGAAGGCGCCACCGAGGGCAACCTGGTGCTGCTCGATTCCTGGCCGGGCCAGATGCGCACGGTCTACGGCGACCACGCGCGCTTCATCGAGACCTATTTCACCACGTTCAAGGGCATGTACTTCACCGGCGACGGCGCGCGCCGCGACGAGGACGGCTACTGGTGGATCACCGGCCGCGTCGACGACGTCATCAACGTCTCCGGACACCGCATGGGCACGGCGGAGGTGGAAAGCGCGCTGGTTGGCCATCCGGCGGTCGCCGAGGCGGCAGTGGTGGGCGCGCCGCACGACATCAAGGGGCAAGGCATCTACGCGTACGTGACGCTCAAGACCGGCCTCGAGCCGACCGAAGCGCTGCGCAAGGAACTCGTCGCCCACGTGCGCAAGGAGATCGGCGCGATCGCCTCGCCGGACTGGATCCAGTGGGCGCCGGGCCTGCCGAAGACGCGCTCGGGCAAGATCATGCGCCGCATCCTGCGCAAGATCGCCGCCAACGAGCACGACGCGCTGGGCGACATCTCCACCCTGGCCGACCCGATGGTGGTGCCGGTGCTGGTCAACGAGCGGATGAACCGCTGAACCCCCGGGCGCCGGGGCGCCGGCGCCCTCCGACCAAAGCCGGATGGCGGGCCACGGTGGCGCGGCCCACCATGGATGCATGTCGCATCTCGCTCCCGGCCTCGAACGCGGGTACGCTCCGTCCGACGTCGTGAGCAGCCGCGCCATGAGCGAAATCCTGATCGCCGACGACCACCCGCTGTTCCGCGAAGCGCTCAAGGGCGCGGTCGCCTCGGCCCTGCCCGGCGCCGAGATCCGCGAGGCGCAGGACGTCGGCAGCCTGCTCGCGCTGGCCGACGCTTACCCGCAGGCTGAACTGCTGCTGCTGGACCTGAACATGCCCGGCGCCAACGGCTTCTCGGCGCTGGTCCACGTGCGCGCCGCGCACCCCGGCCTGCCGGTGGTGGTGGTCAGCGCGCGCGAGGACGGCGACACCGTGCGCCGCGCGCTGGCGCACGGCGCGACCGGCTTCATCCCCAAGAGCGCCGACGTACCGACCCTGGTCGGCGCGCTGCGCGCCGTGCTCGACGGCGAAACCTGGGCCCCGCCCGACACCGGTCGCGCCGGTGCGCTGGAACCGGAAGAGGCCGCGCTCGCGCGCCGCCTGGCCGAACTCACGCCACAGCAGTTCCGCGTGCTCGGCATGGTCTGCGCCGGCCTGCTCAACAAGCAGATCGCCTACGAACTGCAGGTCAGCGAGGCGACGGTCAAGGCGCACATGACCGCGATCCTGCGCAAGCTCGGCGTGCACACGCGCACCCAGGCCGTGATGCTGGCCGGCAAGCTCGCCCTCGACCAGGCCTCGGTCCGCCCGCCACCGGAAGACGACGACGCCTGAGGCGTGCAGCGTGCAGCGCGGACGTCGGCCGCGACACGCGATGCAGCGGTCGCCCGCAAGCGGGCTCCTACACCATCGCACCCGCCCCCGTAGGAGCGCGCTTGCGCGCGATCGCACCCTCACACGCCGTCGCAAGACCCCGATGCCGCGGTCGCCCGCAAGCGGGCTCCTACAACATCGCATCCACCCATGTAGGAGCGCGCTTGCGCGCGATCGCACCCTCACCCGCCGTCGCAAGGCCCCGATGCCGCGGTCGCCCGCAAGCGGGCTCCTACAACATCGCATCCACCATCGTAGGAGCGCGCTTGCGCGCGATCGCACCCTCACCCGCCGTCGCAAGACCCCGATGCCGCGGTCGCCCGCAAGCGGGCTCCTACGGCATCGCAACCGCGCAAGGTCGCGGCGACGCGGGTTGGACCTTCACTCAGCCCGCCGCCACCTCGCGCTGCTGCGCCAGTGCCGCCAGGAGGGCGCGCAGCGCGGCCGGCTTGACGGGCTTGCGCAGCAGCGCGTAGCCGCGCTCGCGCGCGGCCGCGGCCAGCGTGTCGGAGGCATCGGCGGTGATCAGCGCGCCAGGCACGTCGGCGATCGCGCGCAGCTCGTCCAGCGCATCGAGGCCCTCGACGCGGCCGTGCAGGTGGTAGTCGGCGAGGATCGCGTCGGGCACGCGCTCGCGCACCCGCGCCAGTGCTTCGTCGATGGTGGTGGCCGCGACCACCTCCACGCCCCAGCGCTCGAGCAGGGCGCGCATGCCGTCGAGGATGTCGCGATCGTTGTCGAGGCACAGCACGCGCATCGGCGGCAGGCTCGCCGCGGTGGCGGCGGCCGGCGTCGCCGGGGTGGCCTGGCGCGAGTCGCCGAGCGGCACGTCGATCGAGAAGCAGGACCCGGTGCCGGGTCGCGAGCGCAGACCCAGCCGGTGCCCGAGCAGGCGCGCGATGCGCTCGCAGATCGACAGGCCCAGCCCGAGGCCCTTCTCGCCCCACGGCGAGGCCTGGTCGAGGCGCTGGAACTCCTCGAAGATGCGCTGCTGGTGCTCGCTGGCGATGCCCGGCCCCGAATCCCAGACCTCGAAGCGCACGACACCGCCGCGCCGCCGCGCCGCCAGCAGCACGCCGCCGCTCTGCGTGTAGCGCAGGGCGTTGGACACGAGGTTCTGCAGCACGCGGCGCAGCAGGCGGCGGTCGGAGCGCACGTGCAGCGGCAGGCCGCGGATGCGTAGCGCCAGCCCGCGCGCGCCGGCCAGCCCGCCGAACTGCGCGCGCAGGGTGTCGAACAGTTCGGCCACCGGGAACACCTCGATCTGCACGCGCTGCGCGCCGGCGTCGAGGCGCGAGATGTCGAGCAGGCCGTCGAGCAGTTCCTCGGCGGCGCGCAGCGCGGTGTCGATGCGCTCGCCGAGCGCGCTCGGTTCGGGGTCGATGCCGGGCCGCGCGCGCAGCGCGGAAGCGAACAGTCGCGCGGCATTGAGCGGCTGCAGCAGGTCGTGGCTGGCGGCGGCGACGAAGCGCGTCTTCGACTGGTTGGCCGCCTCGGCCGCGAGCTGCGCGACCTTCTGCGCGCCGAGCGCGTTGGACAGCTCGCGCGTGCGCTCGGCCACCCGGTGTTCGAGCCGTTCGGTGGCCTCGCGCAGTTCGTGTTCGACGCGCTTGTAGTCGGTGACGTCGGTGAAGGTCATCAGGTACCCGCCGTCGGGCAGCGGCGTGCCGCGGCTTTCGATCACCCGCCCATCGGGCCGCTCGCGCAGGAACACGTGCGGGCGGCCCATGCGCAGGTGCCACACCCGGCGTTGCACCAGGTCCTCGACATCGCCCGGCCCGAGCAGGCCGCGTTCAGCGTTGAAGCGGACCAGGTCGGCCACCGGGCGGCCGATATAGAGCAGGTCTGCGGGATAGTCGAACAGTTCGGCGTAGCGGCGGTTCCACGCGACCAGGCGCTGCTCGCGGTCGACCACCGACAGGCCCTGCGCCATGTGCTCGAAGGTGGATGCCAGCAGGCCGCGCGAGAAGCGCAGCTCCTGCGAGGCCTCATCGAGCAGCGAGGCCACCTCGTCGAGCTCCATGCCGCTGCCGCGCAGCGCCGAGGTCAGCACCAGGCGCGCCGAGGACGCGCCGATCGCGCCGGCCAGCACGCGTTCGACGTGCTGCAGCAGGCCACGGTCGGCGGTGGCCTCGCGGGTCATCGGGCGCCCGTGCACGCGCGCATATTCGTCGAACGCGCGCAGCGCGGCGTCCTCGCCGAGGATGCGCGCGGCGAGATCCAGCAGGTCGCCGACCGAAGCGCGGCCGGCCAGCCGCGCATCGGGGTTGGGCGGCGCGCTGCCCGGCACCAGGAAGGCGCGCGCGCGGAAGCGCTCGCTGACCGACGGCCGCCGCCAGCGCGAGACCAGCGCGAACGCGACCACGTTCGCGAGCAGCGACCACAGGGTGCCGTGGGTCACCGGATCGAGCGCATCGAGGCCGAACAGCGCGTGCGGGCGCAGCCAGTGGAGCCCGAACGGACCGTCGACCAGCCAGGCCGCCGGCAGCAGGCCGATACCGGCCAGGGTCGGCAGGAACAGCGCGTACAGCCACACGCCGAAGCCGGCCAGCAGGCCCGCCTTGGCGCCGGCGGCCGAGGCGTTGCGGATGTACAGGCCGGCCACGATCGCCGGCATGAACTGCGCCACCGCCACGAAGGCCAGCAGGCCGACCGAGGCGAGGTTGGGGAACGCATCCGACATCCGGTAGTAGCCGAACGCCGCCAGCATCAGGCCGAGGATCGCGAGCCGGCGCACCCACAGCACCAGCCGCGACAGGTCGCCGCGCTGGGCCAGCCGGATCCCGCGCACGCGCGACAGGGTCGGCATCACCAGTTCGTTGGACACCATCGTCGCCAGCGCCACGCTCTCGACGATGATCATGCCGGTGGCGGCGGAGAAGCCGCCGAGGAAAGCGAACAGGGCCAGCAGTTCGGCGCCCTGCGACAGCGGCAGCCACAGCACGAAGCGGTCCGGGTGCACGTCGGCCGGCGCCAGCGCCAGCCCGGCGCTGGCGATCGGGATCACCAGCAGGCTGAACACCGCGAGGTAGCCCGGGAAGGCCCAGCGCGCGATGCCGACGTCGGCGACGTTCTCGCACTCCACCGCGCCGACCTGGAACTGCCGCGGCAGGCACAGCGCGGCGGTGAAGGCGAGCAGGGTCTGGCTGAGGAAGGCCAGGGTCAGCATCTCGTTGCCGTCGATCGGCAGCACGCGTCCCGGCGGCGGCGGCGGTGCGTCGCGCAGCAGCATCCAGGCGAACAGTCCCACCGCGACGAAGGCCAGCAGCTTGACCAGCGATTCCAGCGCGATGGCCAGCATCAGCCCGTGGTGGTGTTCGGTCACGTCGACCACCCGGGTGCCGAACAGGATCGCGAACAGGGCCAGCACCAGGGCCACGTAGAAGGTGCCGTCGGCGATCCACGCCCCGCCGCCCACCGCGGTTGAACCTGCCATCACCTCCAGGCTCATCGCCACCGCCTTGAACTGCAGCGCCACGTAGGGCACGGCGGCGGTCAGCGCGATCAGGGTCACCAGCGCGGCGAGGTGCTGGCTCTTGCCGTAGCGCGAGGCGATGAAGTCCGCGATCGAGGTGATGTTGCGGTCGTGGGTGATGGTCACCACGCGGCGGAACAGGCCGCCGAAGGCGATGAACAGCAGCGCCGGACCGAGGTAGATCGCGAGGTAGTTGATGCCGGAGGTGGCCGCGCTGCCCACCGCGCCGTAGAAGGTCCACGACGTGCAGTACACCGCCAGCGCCAGCGCATAGACCTGCGGGCGCAGCCAGTGGTGGGTCGGATACAGCGGCCGACGGTCGCCCGCCCAGGCGACCAGGAACAGCACGCCCAGGTAGGCCACGCAGACCGCGATGAGCGTCAAGCCGCTGAACATGTCGGCTTCCCTCCCCACCGCCAGCCTAGCATCCGGCCGGCGTTCGACCTCCGTCGCACGACCAAGCGCCAATTGTGCAGGCGATGTGAAGAGACGACAGTGGCTGTGGGTGACCGCGGCGCAGGCGATCTCCCATCCACCGTCGCTGCGCGCTGGGAGGATCGGAGATGGACATGCGAGCCAAGACCGTCGACTGGGCGGCAGTGAACGCCGACCCGCGCTTCCGCGACCTGCACCGCCGGAAGAGCCGCTTCCTATGGGGCCTGATGGCGTTTTCGGTGGCGTACTACTTCCTGCTGCCGCTGGGCGCGGCCTACGCCAGCGACCTGTTCAGGGTGAAACTCTGGGGCCCGGTCAACGTGGGCCTGGTGTTCGCCTGGTCGGAGTTCCTGGTCGCCTGGGGCATCGCCTTCGTCTATGCGCGGCGCGCGAACCGCGAGTTCGACGCACTCGCCGCCGAGATCAACCGCGACGCGCTGGCCCAGGCCGCGGCGGTGACGCCATGAACGCGCACATCCTTCCGCGCCTCGGCGCCGCCGCACTGCTGCTCGGCCCCGCTTGCGCCTTCGCGCAGTCCGCCGGCGCGGTGGCGCCGGAGTACCGCTGGCTGACCTTCGCGGTGTTCGGCCTGATCATCGCCGGCACCCTGTGCGTGACCTGGCTCGCAGCAAGACGGGTCAAGGACGCCTCGTCGTTCTACGCCGCCGGGCGCTCGGTGTCCGGCATCCAGAACGGCTGGGCGATCGCCGGCGATTACCTGTCGGCCGCGTCGTTCCTCGGCATCGCGGGCCTGATCAGCCTCTACGGCTACGACGGGTTCATGTATTCGGTCGGCTGGCTGGTGGCCTACATCACCGTGCTGCTGCTGATCGCCGAGCCCTGCCGCAACATTGGCAAGTACACGCTGGGCGACATCCTCGCCTTCCGCAACGACCCCAAGAAAGCCAAGACGATCGCCGCGATCAGCACCATCACGGTCTCGATCTTCTACCTGACCGCGCAGATGGTCGGCGGCGGCGTGCTGGTCAAGACCCTGATCGGCATCGACTACGAGGTCAGCGTGATCGCGGTCGGCGTGCTGATGCTGGCCTACGTGATCTTCGGCGGCATGGTGGCCACCACCTGGGTGCAGATCATCAAGGCGGTGCTGCTGGTCGCCGCGTCCCTGCTGCTGGTGTTCTTCACCTGGCTGCCCTACGGCTTCTCGCTGCCGGGCTTCCTGCAGGCGGCGGTGGCGGACCCGAAGATCCAGATGCAGGTCGCCAAGCTGCTCGGCGATCCGGCCACCCAGATGAGCGCGGCCGAGCTCGGCCAGCGCTTCCTCGAGCCCGGCCTGTACCTGAAGAACCCGATCGACCAGATCTCGCTCGGCATGGCGCTGGTGCTGGGCACCGCCGGCATGCCGCACATCCTGATGCGCTTCTTCACCGTGCCGACCGCCAAGGACGCGCGCACCTCGGTGCTGTGGGCGATGGGCATCATCGGCGGCTTCTACGTGCTGACCCTGTTCCTCGGCCTCGGTGCGGCGATCAACGTCGGCGCGGGCAAGATCAGCGCGATCGACGCCGGCGGCAACATGGCGGGCCCGCTGCTCGCGCAGTACATCGGCGGCGGCGCGGACTCGATCCTGGGCAACCTGTTCCTCGCCTTCGTGGCGGCGGTGGCCTTCGCCACCATCGTGGCGGTGGTGGCGGGCCTGGTGCTGGCCTCGGCGTCCGCGATGAGCCACGACATCTGGGTCGGCGTGGTCAAGGGCGAACGCGCCACGCCGCAGGAAGAAGTCCGCGCGGCGCGCATCTCCTCGCTGATCGTGGGCCTGGTGGCGATCGTGATCGGCATCGCGGCCAAGGGCCAGAACGTGGCGCACCTGGTGGCGCTGGCGTTCGCAGTGGCGGCCTCGTCCAACCTGCCGGCGGTGCTGCTGACCCTGTACTGGAAGAAGTGCAACACCGGCGGCGTGGTGCTGGGCATGACGGTGGGCGCACTGTCGGCGATCGCGCTGGTGATGGTCAGCCCCAACATGACCTACCCGAACGCGGTTCGCGCGCAGAACGAACCGGTGATCGCCGCCGCGCCCGCGAAGATCGCCGCCGCCGAAGCCACGCTGGCTGCCGCGGCCACCGAGGCCGACCGCGCGACCGCACAGAAGGCGCTCGACAACGCGAAGGCGGCGCTCGCCGGCGCCGAGGCCAAGGTCGCCTCGGTGGCCGGCCAGACCACCAGCATGGTGGGCCTGGAAGCCCCGCTGGTCACGCTCAAGAACCCCGGCATCATCTCGATCCCGCTCGGCTTCCTGTGCGTGTTCCTGGGCTCGCTGCTGTACCGCGACAAGCGCGCCGAGGATGCGTGGGAGGAACTCTACGTGCGGCAGAACACCGGCATCCATGCGGAGGGGGCCGTCGCGCATTGAAGCGGCGCGGGGTTGCTGTTGATGGTCGCTAGGGCCCAGGGCCCAGCCGACGGTAGCGAGGCGGATCGCGGTGGGGTATCGGACAGGAACCGCCGCATCGCGCGTCGAAGCTTCAGGGTACAGGGCCCAGGGTATAGACCGACGGTAGGCCGGGCATCGCGGTGCGGTGGGCGACAGGGACCACCGCTTCGCGTCCGGTCCACGGGCCAGCAAATCGTCGCCCCCCGCGTCGCAACGGAGCGTCGGTCACCGCCTCACTTCCGGGCCCTGGGCCCTGGGCCCTGTACCCTTCTCTTCAATCGAGGCCTCACTACCTCACGCCACCATGCGTGAACCGCACCCACGCCAGCGCGGTCGTCGCCGCGTCGCCGAGCGCGGTATGGCGTCCGAGCACCGGCACGCCGGCGGCGGCCATGATCGATTCGTAGCGGAGGTCCGGCTCGGCCTGCTCGGGATGCGCGAGCCGCCACGCGTCGCGGTAGACGTCGCGCAGTTCGATCACGCGGTTGGGCAGGCGGAAGCCGTGGCGCGCCTCGACCAGGCGATCCAGCACCGCGATGTCGAAGGCGATCGCGTAACCGAGGATCGGCCGGTTGCCGAGGTGGCGCAGCAGGGCGTCGAGCGCGGCGTCGAGCTCGGCGCCGCCTTCGATGTCCTGCGGCCGCAGCCGGTGGTGGCGCATGGCCTCGATGCGGAAGTCGGTGGCGCCGCGCACGGTCAGCGACAGCGCCTGCGACAGGCGCACCACGCGGCCGTCGACCGGCACCGCGGCCAGCGAGAGCACCGCGTCCCTGCGCGTGTCGAGGCCGGTGGTCTCGAGGTCCAGCGCCACGCAGCCCTCGCCGCGGAAGCGCTCGAACATCGCCGCATGCGGGCCGCCGCGCGCGCGGCGGGCGTCGAACAGGCGGCGGATGATCGTCACGGTCGCGCACTCACTCCAGGCTGAAGCGCGCCTTCAGCCAGCCCTTGAACTCGCCGGCCACGCGCAGCGCGTCGCGCAGCAGGTCGCGGTCGAGGCGGCGCAGTTCGCCGGCCACGATGCGGTTGTCGGCCGCGGCGCCCTGCTTGAGATGCTTGATCTGCTCGGCGAGGCGCAGCCGGATGAACACCGCCAGCGACTGCATCAGGTCGCGGCCGAAGCGTGGCTCCAGCGCGCCGGCGGCGATCAGCGCCTCGGCGCGGTCGAAGGAGTTGCGCGCCTCGACGTGGTGCTTGAGCGCCAGCACGCGCAGGCCGTGCACGATCGGGAAGATGCCGCCCTTCTTCACGTCCGCGCCCTCGGCGCCGCCGCGGATGCCGCCGAACAGGGTCAGCGGGCTGTGGAAGTCGACCGCCGGCTGGGCGAAGCCGCGCAGCGCGATCTCGTCGTCGGCGATCGCGAACATCGCCTGCCGCACGGGCTCGAACAGCGCCGGATCGCCGGCGACGACGTGGCCGTCGAACAGGATCGCGAGGTTCATCATCGCATCGGGGCCGGGCCGGCGCGTCCACTCGCGCACCTGCGCGACCCAGGCCGACTGCGTGCGTCGCCATGCGGCGTTGCGCACCATCACGCCGCCGGGGCATGGCGGCCAGCCCATCGCGGTGAGGCGCTCGGAGTAGGCCGCGGCCACGCGCTCGGCGTCCGGCCAGTCGAGGTCGTCGGCCAGCACCAGGGCGTTGTCCTGGTCGGTCTTGAGGATCTGCTCGCGGCGACCTTCGCTGCCGAGCACCAGCAGGCAGACCTTGCCGCGCACGTGCGCCGGCACCAGCAGGTCGAACAGCTTGCCCATCAGGCGCGCGTTCAGTGCGCTGATCAGTTCCATCAGGAACGACATCTTGGCGCCCTGCGCCGACAGCGTGCGCACCAGGTCGGTGAGGTCGCGCGCGGCGCCTTCGAGTTCGTCCACCGTCTTCGCGCGGGCCAGCCGGAACGAGATCACGTGGCTCTTGCTGGAGAAGTGCGAGAGCACCTCCATCAGGCCCAGGGTGCCTGCCACGACGCCGGCGCGGGTCACCACCACGCGGTGGATGTGGCGCTGGGTCATGGTGACCAGGGCCTGGAACAGCAGTTCGCCCTCGTCCAGCGCCAGCGCCGGGAAGGTGGCGTGCGGTCCGACCGGGTCGGCGGGCGTCGCCCCCTCGAGCGCCAGCGCGTCGAGCAGGTCGGTGCGGGTGGCGATGCCGAGGCGCGCGTCGTCGCGCACCAGCACGCAGTCGGTGTGGTGGCGGCGCATCAGGTCGACCGCCTCGCGGATCGGCGTCGCGGGCGCGACGTCGGCGGCGTCCACCACCAACGCGTCGCGGATGCGCGTGAGCATCAGTTCGGCGAGGTCGGACGGCTGGTCGCGCTCGGCCAGCAGGCGCCGCTTCACGGCCAGGGATTCGTGGAAGTAGGCGGCGAAGCGCGGGTTCTCGGCGGTGAGCGCGATGAACAGCGGCGCCGGGATCGCGTAGCAGAGCGTGTCCTCCAGCGCGCTGTAGGTGTGGCGCGCGCGGCCGGCGATGACCGCGAAGGCGCCGAACAGCTCACCGGCTTCGTATTCGGCGAAGGTCTCCGCCTTGCCGCCGCGATCATCGGAGGCGAGCACGCGGCCCTTGAGGATGACGTACACCGCGGGCGAGGGTTCGCCGGCGCCGATCAGCCGCTCACCGGTCTTGAACCACGCGATGTCGGTGGCGGCCTGCACGCGCCGCGCCTGCGCGGCATCGAGCAGGTCGAACGGTGGCTGGCTGACGTCGAGCCCGACGTCGGTGGCGCTGGCCATGCAGGTCCTCCGCGCGGATCAGCGACAGCCTAGCGGGCGCGGGCCCGGCTGCGAATCCGACTTCGGTCGCGGCGTGCTGCAGCGCGGCGCGTGGCGAGGCTGGCGCGCCCGCGCCGGCTTGGCTATGGTGGATCGACCTGCCCTGGATGGTCCCGTGATCGATTCCATTGCGCCCGCCACGCCCTGGATCGAGCGCTGCCCGCGCGGCCTGCCGCCGTCGCCGCTGGCGGCCGACGACCCGACCGTGCATTTGTGGCTGCTGCGCGGCGGGCGCGACGACCCGCGCCTGCGCGCGCTGGTCGCGGCCTACGCGGGCCTGGCCGTCGATGCGCTGCCGCTGGCCGTGGGTCCGCACGGCAAGCCCTACCTCGACGGCCATCCGCTGCGCTTCAACCTGTCGCACAGCGGCGACTGGAGCGTGCTGGCGCTGGCGGCCGGCACCGAGCTCGGGATCGACCTCGAGCACGCGCGGCGGGTGAAGCGGCGCACCGCGCTGCTGGAACGCTCGTTCACCGACGGCGAACGGCAGCGCCTCGCCGGCGGCGGCGACGCGGCGTTCCTGCGCTACTGGGCGGCCAAGGAAGCGCTGGTCAAGGCGATCGGGCGCGGCATCGCCTACGGGCTGAAGCAGATCGAGATCGACGAGCAGGCCGACGGCGCGCTCGCGGTGCGCGCGCTCGGTGGCCCGGCGGCACCGGCCGGGCGCTGGCGCGTGCACGGCTTCGATCCCGGCGAGGACGGCTTCGCCGTGCTGGCCTACGAAGGCCCGGAACGCCCGCTGGCTTTCTTCCGCGCGCCGGACTGAAGCGGCGCGCCGCGCGGCGTGCCGCGGCGGCAGGCATCGGAGCAGTACTTCACCTGCTCCCAGTTGAGCGCCCACTTGCGGCGCCAGGCCATCGGCCGCCCGCACACCACGCAGTCCTTGCTCGGCAGGTCGCCCTTGCGGCTCATGGCGGCGTGCCGAACAGGTCGGCCTGCGGCGGTGGCGCCGGCGGCGCCGCGATGCGTCGCTTGCGGCTGCCGTGCCGCGCGAGCACCGCGCGGCTGCGCTCGCCCATGCCGGGCCGGCGACGCCACTCGGTGAGGCGGGCCTTGGCCTCGCGCGCGGCCTGCTCGTGGTCGACGAGCGGCGCGGGGTAGTCGCGGCCGATGCAGCAGCCATGCGCGGCCTGCATGGCCGGCGGCATCTTCCACGGCTCGTGGATCCACGTCGCCGGCACCTGTGCCAGCGCCGGCAGCCAGCGGCGGATGAAGTCGCCGTCGGGGTCCTGGTCGCGCGACTGCTTCACCGGGTTGTAGATGCGCGGGATGTTGATGCCGGTGGTGCCGGACTGCATCTGCATCTGCGGCCAGTGGATGCCGGGCTCGTAGTCGGTGAAGCGCCGCGCCAGCACCTGCCCGCTGTCGCGCCACGGCAGCCACAAATGCCAGGAGGCCACCGCGACCAGCATCGCGCGCATGCGGAAGTTGATCCAGCCGGTGGCCTCCAGCATGCGCATGCAGGCATCGACCAGCGGCCAGCCGGTCTCGCCCGCGGCCCAGGCCGCGAGCCGCACGGGATCGGCCGCTGCCGGGCGCAGGCCCTCAAAGCCGCGGTGCATGCAGGCGTGCTCGATGCGCGGTTCGCTTTCGAGTTTCTGCATGAAGTGGCAGTGCCAGTGCAGGCGCGACTCGAAGGCGACCAGGGCGCGGCGCTGCACGGCGGCGCCCGGTGCATCGGCATCGGCCAGCGCATCGCGCGCGCCGCGCACCGCGGCCACCAGCTCGCGCAGGCCGAGACTGCCGGCGGCGAGGTGCGGCGACAGCCGCGAGCAGGCGCGGTGCGCGGTGCGCGGGCTCGACATCTGCCGGTGGTAGCGCGCCCCGCGGCCGCCGGGCGCGACGAAGGACGCCAGCAGGTCCAGCGCCAGCGCGCGGCCGCCGCGCTGGCGGCGCGGACACGGGTCGGGCGGCAGGCCGAGTCCGGCGGCGTCGGGCAGCGGCGTGTCGTCGACCCCGGCCAGGCCGGCCCGCGCGCCTTCCAGCGGCGGCGCGGGTTCGCGCACGAAGCGCTCCCACTGCGCGGCCCAGCCGTTGCGCAGGCGCAGGCCGCGCAGCACGCCGAACGGGCGCGGTTCGTGCCAGGCCACGCCGCGGGCGCGCAGCAGGGCACCGACCGCGCGGTCGCGGTCGAAGGTCCAGCCGTTGCCGGTTTCCTGGTGCGACCACACGGCCGCGACCCGGTGGCGCTGCAGCAGGTCCTCGAAGGTCGCCACGGCGTCACCGATGCGGACCACCAGCGGCAGTCCGCGCGCGGCCAGCGCGGCGCGCAGGTCTTCCACGCACTCACGGTGGAAGGCGTACTGGCGGGCCGCGGCGTCGGGCTGGCGCCAGAGCGCGGGTTCGACGACGTACAGCGGCAGCACGGGGCCCGCGCGCGCGGCCAGCGCCAGCGGGGCGTGGTCATCCACCCGCAGGTCGCGCTTGAACCAGACGATCTGCAGCGGCTCGGCCATCGGCCACAGTCTGCGGGTCCGCGGTGAGGCGGCGGTGAACCGGCCTTGCGGGCGCCGCGCGGGCGGTCCAGCATGGTTGCGACGGGACGCCGCGGCAGCGCGTCCTCCGGACAACGAATGGCCGACGCCCGCCCGCCCGTGCAGGATGCGTTCTTCCAGGTGCTGGAGCCGCCGCGGCTGGCCGGTCTGCGGCGCGGTGAGCGGGCGGCGCTGGCGGCGGTGTTCGAGCGTTATCAGCGCGCGGCCTACAACCTCGCACTGCGCATGCTCGGCGACGGGCCGGCGGCCGAGGACGTGGTGCAGGACGTGTTCCTGCGCCTGCCGGGCGCGGCGGCGCGGTTTCGCGGCGAGGCGCCGTTCGGGGCCTGGCTGCGGCGTCTGGTCGCGAACGGCTGCATCGATGAAATCCGGCGCCGGCAGTGGCTGGACCGCGACGCGCCGCCGGAGGACCGGGTCGATCCGGCCACCGGCGCGGGCCTCGCCGAGGCGCAGGCCGAGGCCTGGGCCTTGCTGCAGGGCCTGCCGCCGAAGGTGCGCGCGGTGCTGGTGTTGAACGTGGTGGAAGGCTGGACGCATGCCGAGATCGGCGCGCAGTTCGGGCAGAGCGAAAGTTGGTCGAAGTCGATCCTGTCGCGTGCGCTGCGCCGCCTGCAGCCGCGCGATCCGACGGGGGAGGAAGCCGCTCATGAACGTCGTGCCACTCGATCCGGTCCTGCCTGAGGACCTGCGGCGCCGCCTCGGCGCGCTGCCCGATTTCGCGCCGCCGCCGGCGCTGCGCGAGCGCGTGGCGGCGCGCTCGTGGAACCGCGCGGCGTCGCGCCGGCCGTGGTTCGCCGCCGCGGCCGCGACGCTGCTGGCCGCGGTCGGCGCGGCGTGGATGATGCGCACGCTGCCGTCGCCGGTGGAACCGACGCCCGACCCGGGTACCGCGCGGATGGCGCTGCTGGAGCAGGACGTGCATGCACTGCGGGTCGCCGCGCGCGCCATCCCGCCCGCTGCGGCGACGCTGGAGGGCGAACTGGCGCGCATCGACCGCTCGCTGGCGGCCTCGTTCGCCGCCGGCGCGCCGGACAGCACGCGCGCCGCGCTGTGGCGCGACCGCGAGGCGGTGCTGGCCGGCCTGCATCGTGCCTATCGCCAACCCGATCGACTGATCCGAATCTGACGCCGAGGTCGCTGCCATGAAACGTTCGTTCCCGCTCGTGCTGGCCCTGCTCGCCGCAGGCTCCGTCGATGCCGCACCCACGCCGGAGGAGATCCTGCGCGCGGAACTGCGCGACACCGTGGCGCGGGTGCTCGCCAGCGAGGCCTTCGCCGGACGCGATGCCGGTGCACTCGGGCTCACGCTGAGCGTGCCGGCCGAGCGCTACCTCGACCTCGGCCTGCTGCTCGATCCGCGCGATCCGGCACCGCAGGGCCTGCAGGTGCTCGGCACCACGCCCGGCGGCACCGCGCAGGCGCTCGGTTTGCGCGCGGGCGATCGCATCCTCGCGGTGGGCGAACAGCCGCTGGTCGGACTCGGGCTCGACGACGACGGTCGCTCGCAGGCAGTGGCGCGCCTGCGCGCGGTGCTGGCCGGGCTTCCGGATGGCGGTCGACTCGCGCTGGCGGTCGAGCGCGAGGGCCGCCGCGTCGCGATCGACGGCGCGGTGACGGTGCGCTACCTGCCGCCGCTGCGGCTCGAACTGGGCGAGGGCAATCTCGTGACCTCGACCGGCGCGGCCGCGGCGACGAGCGTACCCGCGGCGGCGATGGCGCAGGCGGATGCCGGCTGCGGCCGCATCAGCACCTTCCACGTCGCCCCGCGCAGCCAGCGCCTCTACGCCGCACGCGTGCTGTCGATCGACGGCCAGATCCCCGGGCCCACCGACCAGGACACCTGGCGCCTGCCCCCGGGCACGCACACCGTCGAAGTCGCGGAGTCGATCGACGCGCAGGACCTGCCAGCGTCGTTCTCGCGGCGGCGCGCGACGCTGGGCCGCAAGACCTTCGAGGTGGTGGTCGAGCCCGGCACCACGCACCTGGTGGCGGCGCGGCTGGTCGACACCCTGGGCGGGCGCGACTATTGGGAGCCGGTGGTCTGGAAGACGCTGTCCGAGCCCTGCCGCTGAGGCCCTGCGCACGGATCGCCGCGCCGCGGGCACGGCCTGCGCGGTCCGCTTTGCGGCGGCCGCATCCGGGCTACCATGCGCGCTTTGGCGTTCGGGATCTCGGATGAAGCTGGACCTTGGCTGCGGGCGGGCGAAGAAGCCCGGATTCACCGGCGTCGACGTGACGCCCGACTGCGACGCCGACGTGGTGCACGACCTCACGGTGGTGCCGTGGCCGTTCGCCGAAGCGTCGGTCGACGAGGTGTGGTGCGCGCAGTTCTTCGAGCACCTCACCGGCGCGCAGCGCATCGATTTCATGCACGAGCTGTATCGCGTGATGAAGCCCGGCGCGCAGGCGACGCTGATCACGCCGTACTGGACCTCGGGCCGCGCGGTGCAGGACCCGACCCACCAGTGGCCACCGCTGCTGGAGGCGTCCTACCTCTACTTCAACCGCGACTGGCGCGAGCGCAACGGCCTCGGCCACTACGGCATCCACTGCGACTTCGATTTCCGCTTCGCATTCGCCTACACCGATGCCTGGGCGCAGAAATCACCGGAGGAAAAGGCGTTCGCGCGCCTGCACTACTTCAACGTGGTGACCGACCTGCACGTGTTCCTGACCCGCCGCTGAGGCTTTGCGCATGACCGTGCTCAGCGTCAACCTCAACAAGATCGCCGTGCTGCGCAATTCGCGCGGCGAAGACCTGCCCAGCGTCGAGGCCGCGGCGCGCGCCTGCATCGCAGCCGGCTGCGGCGGCATCACCGTGCACCCGCGCCCGGACCAGCGCCACATCCGCCCGGCCGACGTGGATGCGCTGGCCGCGTGGCTGCCGGTGGAGTTCAACATCGAGGGCAATCCGTTCGCCGGCCCCACGCCGCGCGGCTACCCGGGATTCCTCGCCCTCGTCGAGCGCGCGCGCCCCGTGCAGTGCACCCTGGTGCCCGACAGCGACGGCCAGATCACCTCCGACCACGGTTTCGACCTCGCGCAGGCCGCGGGGCGGCTGCGGCCGGTGATCGCGCGCCTGAAGGGGTGGGGCTGCCGGGTCAGCCTGTTCATGGATGCGGGCGCGGTCGACGTGGAACGCGCGGCGGAACTCGGCGCGGACCGGATCGAGATCTACACCGGGCCGTTCGCCAAGGCCTTCGCGGCGGGCGATGCGGGCCGGGCGTTGGAGGCTTGCGCGCGCACCGCCGAGCGCGCGCAGGCGGCCGGGCTCGGGGTGAACGCGGGACACGACCTCAACGAGGCCAACCTCGGCGTGTTCCTGCGCACGGTGCCGAAGGTGCTGGAAGTTTCGATCGGGCACGCCCTGATCGGCGAGGCGCTGTACGACGGGCTGTTGCCGACGGTGCGGCGCTACCTCGAGGTGATCGCGGCCGCGACGCCGTAGCGGGCCGCGTGCGCGCGGCAGCATAGGCCGCGCGGCGCGTTCGAGCTGCCGGCGATCAAGGCGCGTCGAGGAACCCCACCGAGCGCATCCCGGCGCCCTGCGCGATCGCCAGCACGCCGGTGACCTCCTCGAACCGGGCGTTGGCGGCGACGTCGAGGGCCACGATCGGTTGCGGCGTCCGCCGCGCTTCGAACGCGAACTGCGGCGCCAGCGCCGCGGCGGGCAACGCCACGCCGTTCCAAAGCAGTCGGCCGTCGGCCGCGACCGTCAGCACGATGCGCTCGGGCGGCTCGGGGGGCGGTGGCGTGTCCTGCGGCAGCGCGACATCGACGCGATTCAGCAGCGGCGGCGTCGCGAGCAGGAAGACCACCAGCAGGACCAGCAGGACGTCGATCAGCGGCGTCACGTTCAGGTCGCGAATCGCCGGGCTCTCACGCAGGGCATAAGCCATGGGGGCTCTCCGTCGCTGAAGGAACGGCTGGATGCATGTCATCGCAGGCCATCGAGGGGCGCAAGGGGCAGCCGATGAGCGGCGGGGGGCCGGGGGCCAGCGACCAAGGCCCAGGGCCCAGGGCTCAGGGGCCAGAAAAGCCGGCGACGGGTCGCACGGCGGTGAACCGAGCGCAGCGGGGCAGTGCATGGCATCGCGGCGCACGCGCCGCTCCCACGCCAGCGCGACGGGCCACGGATGCAGTCGTTGCACCCAGCACCCTGCAGCTAGGGCCCAGGGCCCAGGGCCCAGAAAAGCCGGCGACGGGTTGCGCGGCGGTGAGCCGACCGCAGCGGGGCAGTGCAAGGCATCGCGGCGCACGCGCCGCTCCCACACCTGCGCGCCGGGCTGCGGACGCCGTCGCTGCACCCTGCACCCTGCACGCTGGGCCCTGAGCCCTCAGCCCTGAGCCCTCGCTCCAAAAGCCCAGAAACAAAAACGCCGCCGGGATCTCCGGCGGCGTCAGGTCCCACGCGCGGCGATCGGCGAGCGATCAGCCGTCCGGCATGTTCTTGAAGCCGATCTTCTCGATGCCCGCGCCCTTGGCGGTGGCGAGGACCTCGGCGACCAGTTCGAACTGGGTCTGGTACTCGATGTCGACCTGCAGCTCGGGCTGCGGGTTCTTGCCGGCCTCAAGCTTCAACTGCGGCTCCAGCGCCGGCTTGATCAGCGGCTGGTCGTTCCAATAGAACTCGCCGCGGGCGGTGATGCGCAACTCGATCGGCGGCGGCGGATCGACCGGCGGGGTGATCGTGCTCTTCTGCGGCAGGTCGACCTTCACCTGGTGCACCGGCGAGGGCGCGTTGAGGATGAAGATGATCAGCAGGCACAGCATCACGTCGATCAACGGCGTGACGTTGATGTCCGACATCGGGCCCGCGGTCTTGGCGGTGAAGGCCATCTGGGATTCCTCAGCGCTGCGGCGTGGTGACCACGCGCACGCTCTTCATGCCGGCGTTCTTGGCCAGCGAGAACAGCTTGCCCGCGTCCTCCCAGGTGGTGTCGCGATCCGCGCGCAACTGGACCTGCGGCTGCGGCTCGCGGCGTGCCTCGACGCGCAACTGGGCGAAGAACGCCTCGCGGGTGATCGGCTTGTCGTCCCAGAAGATGTCGCCGTTGCTGGTCAGCGCGATGGTGATCGTGCTGAGGTCGGCGTCGTTCTTCTCCGCGGTCGCCAGCGGCAGGTCGACCTGGACCTTGTGCGACATCAGGGGCGCGGTGATCATGAAGATGATCAACAGCACCAGCATCACGTCCACGAGGGGCGTGACGTTGATTTCCGCCATGACGGAGCCTTCTCCGCCGCCACCGGCCGACATGCCCATGGTCGATACCGCCTAGAGTTTGCGTGGATGGAGAGTTTCCGCGGCACTCGCCGGCCGGGTGGCCGGCGAGCCGCGGTGCGCGATCAGCGGGGCTTGGGCGCCGCGCCGTCGACGCGCGCGCCAGTGGCGAAGAAGTCGTGCAGGTCGTGCGCGAACTCATCGAAACGGGCGTTGATCTTGCGGTTGCTGCGGGTGAGGAAGTTGTAGCCGAGCAGCGCCGGGATCGCGACGAACAGGCCGATCGCGGTCATGATCAGCGCCTCGCCGATCGGGCCCGCGACGACGTCCAGCGACGCCTGGCCGGAGGCGCCGATGCGCAGCAGGGCGTGGTACATCGCCCACACCGTGCCGAGCAGGCCGATGAACGGCGCCGACGAACCCACGGTGGCAAGCATGGTCAGGCCGCCCTCGAGCTTGCTGCTCTCGCGCTGCACGGCCTGGCGCAGGGCGCGGTCGATGAACTCGGAGCGGTTGAGCGCCTCGACCAGCCGCGAGCCTTCGCTGCGCTGGTGGTGGGCGGCCGCCGAGGCGCACTCGAGCGCGATCTTCGAGAACGGCTCCGACTTCGGCTGCTCCTCCATGAAGCGCACCGCGTCAGCGGCCGACGGGGTCTGCCAGAAGGTGGCGATGACGCGCTCCATGCGCGAGGTGATCAGCGTGTTCCGGATCCCGTTCCACACGATGTAGAACCAGGAAGCGAACGACATGATGATCAGGGTGACGAACACCGTCCAGCCCACCCAGTCGAACTGGTTGAGCATGTGGCTGAAGCCCATCTGCTGAAGGGCGGCGGCATTCGAATCGATGCCGACAGGCTCCAGTTGGCCGGTGGACGGTGCAGCCGCCACCGGAGCGGCGGCGGGGGTTTCCACCGGGGCGGCGGCGGGCGCCGGCTGGGTCGAACTCGCGTCTTGCTGCATGACCTTACCCTTCGTTGAGACTGAAGTTGATGGGGACGAGGACCCAGCCCTCGATCTTGCGTCCGTTGCGGATTTCCGGATTGAACTTCCACCGCTTCACGGATTGGATGGCGGCCTGGTCGAGTTCGCGGAATCGGCTCGATTTGTCCACCTCGATTTTCAGCGGGGAGCCGTCGACACCGACCAGAACCCGAAGCATCACAACGCCTTCCATGCGACGGCGCAGTGCGGCGGGCGGATAGCGAATTGGATTCCGCTGGCGGTAGGTCGGGTCTTCGCTGGCGCCGGTGTCGCCGACCGGCGGCGCGTCGAACACCGGGCCCTCCGGCTCCGGCGGTGGCGGCGCGACGGTCGGCTTCTTCTCCTCGATCTTCTTCACCACCTTCGGCGGCTCCGGCGGCGGCGGCGGCGGCGGCGGGGGCGGCGGCGGGGGTTCGAGGAACACCACGTCGACGATGTTCTCCTCTTCCTTGGCCTGCGCCTCGGGCGGCTTCACCGGCGCGAGCAGGAACATGAACAGGCCGACGTGCAGCGACATCGCTCCCCACAGCGCGGTGATCTTGCGCCAGTTGAGGACGTCGACTTGGTCGTTGGTGGAGTATTCGCTCATGGGAGTCCCGTCAGGGATGTCGCGGTGCGGCGGTGTTCACGTCCCGTCGGCGCCCGCGCATGGTGCGGCTGCGTTCCGTGCGCCACACCACAGCCTTTCGGCAGTGGGCGGACGACGGTACACCAGTTCCGCGCCGACTGACAAGGGAACTTGCGGGCGGCGATGCCTCCGAATGTCGCAGAGGCATCGCGCCGTGAAAAGCGGGTGCAATCGTATGCGATCAGCCGCCGCGCGTGCTGCGCAGCCAGCTTTCCGCCATCGACTTGGTGTTGGGGAAGGAACGCGCCTTCTCGTAGGCGGCGATGGCGGCCTTCTGGTTGCCCAGTTCCGCCTCGGCGTTGCCGAGCAGGATGTAGGCCTCGCCCTCGCGCTTGAGGCCGCCGCGCGACAGCGCCTGGTTCATCGCGGCCTTGCCGTCGGCGAAGCGCTCCTTCTCCTGGATCAGCAGCTGCGCGCGCACGAAGTCCATCTCGCCGTCCTTCGCCAGCGGCGAAGCGCGGCCATACGCCTCGATCGCCTTGTCGAAGGCTTCCTTCTGCTGCGCGCTCTCGTCGGCGGCGAGCTGGGCGGTCAGCACCCAGGAATCCCCGAGGCCCTTCAGGGTGTCGAAGTCTTCCTTCAGGATGCCGGCGGCGAGGCCTTCGTTGATGGTGCGTGCGGCCTCGGCCGGCTTCTCGACGTAGTTGTACAGCTGGAACAGCTGGCGCAGGTCGGCGGCATCGGTGAGCAGGCCGCGCGACTTGGCGCCCTCGAGCACCGCGATCGCCTTGTCGCCCTGCTCCATCTCGATGTAGATCGAGGCCAGCTGGCGCGCCACGGTCTTCTTGCTCGGATCCTTGGCCAGGATCGCCTCGGCCGCCTTGGCGGCTTCCGGGAAGTTCTCGGCGTCGTAGTAGGAGGCGACCAGGATCTGCTGCCAGGTGTCGGACGGATCCGGCGACATGTCGATCGCCTTCTGCATCGCGGCAGACGCCTCGGGGTAGCGCTCGAGGCGGTACAGGGCGTTGCCCTTGAGCGCCAGTGCTTCCGCCGTCTCGTTGCCGGTGAGCGCGGTCCAGCGGTCGATGGCCGCCAGCGCGCCGTCGTAGCGCTCGTCCATCAGGTTCATCTGCGCGACCTGGTAGACGAGGTTGAAGTGCGACTTGTTGTCGAGGCTGTCGAGCGCGAGCGCCTTCTCGTTGGCCTCGATCGCGCCGGCGATGTCGTCCTCGTTGTAGAGGATCTGCGACAGGCCCTGCAGGCACAGCGCCTTCTCGTACGGGCTGGAGCGCGCGTTGTCGAGGATGCCCTGCAGGATCTCGCGCGCCTTGGCGTCCTCGCCTTCGTCGAGGAACGCATAGGCATCGTTGATCTTCTTCGAGTTCGACTCGGAGATCTTCAGCGTGCGGGGCTCGCTGCGGGTGGCGTTGGGGAATTCGTTTTCTTCCTTCTTGTTGCGCTGGGCCAGCGCATCGCCGGCGCCGAAGGCCAGCAGCAGGAAGAGGGCGAGTGCCTGGATCAAACGCGGGGCGATCTGCATGGGGACCTCGACGGCGGGAGTCGCGCGGGCGCTGGATGCGGCCCGCGGGCCGGCAAGGGTAGCGTCCCCTGTCCCGGCGCCTCAAGCCGCGGCGCGGCAGGCCCGCGGCCGCCACGCATGGAGTGCAACGCAACGCCGTGGCGCGCGGGGTTCCCCCGGCGCCCGGCGTTCAGGTCAGGTGGTCGGGAAGTGCGCGCGCGAGAACGCCACGCGCTCGGCCGGGTCGCCGGACAGGGTCCCGGCCTCCTCCAGCGCCTGGATGCGCTGCAGGCGGTGCAGCAGGCCGTTGCCGTTGGCGATCTGGATCGCGAGCCCCGGCCGCGCGTTGAGCTCCAGGATCAGCGGGCCGAGGTTCTTGTCGAGCACGATGTCGACGCCGACGTAGCCGAGCTGCGAGAGCTCATAGCAGCGCGCGGCGATCAGCAGCAGTTCGTCCCAGCGCGGGATCTGCAGGCCGACGATGCTGTGCTCGGTGTCGGGATGCTCCTTGACCGGCTCGTTGCCCCACACGCCGCGCCGGGTGAGCCCGGTGGGGATGTCGATGCCGACGCCGATCGCGCCCTGGTGCAGGTTGGCCTTGCCGTCGGACAGGCGCGTGGGCAGGCGGATCATCGCCATCACCGGATAGCCCAGGAAGACGATGATGCGGATGTCCGGCACGCCCTTGTACGAGACGTTTTCGAAGATCGGGTCGAACTGCACGCAGTACTCGACCAGGATGTGGTCCGGCTGCCCGCCGAGGCTGAACAGCCCGCTGAGCATGTTCGACAGGTGGTGGTCGAACTCCTCGCGACTCATGAACTGGCCGTTGGTGCGGCGGTACTTCTCGCCGCGGCGGCCGTTGATGACCAGGATGCCGTCGCCGCCGGAGCCGTGCGCGGGCTTGACCACGAACTGCTCGCGGCCGCGGATCTTGTCGTGCAGCGCGGCGATCTCGTGTTCCTCGCGCACCACGGCGTACAGCTCGGGCACCGGCAGGCCGGCGTCCAGCGCGAGGCGCTTGGTGATCAGCTTGTCGTCCACGCGCGGGTAGAACTTGCGCGGGTTGTAGCGCAGCACGTATTCGGCGTTGCGCTGGCCGATGCCCATCAGGCCCTTGCTGCGCAGGCGCTTCGCGGTCTCGATCAGGCCGAACATGGCCGCCCTACTCCGCCGGCTTCGACGCGGGCGCGGCATCGCCCGCGGCAGCGGGCGCCGGCGCGATCGGGTCGCGCGCCAGCGCGCGGAAGCGGAACAGCTCGGTCAGGCGGTAGCCGGAGTAGCGGCCGAGCACCAGGGTGGCGGCGAGCAGCACCAGCAGCAGTTCGGGGAACACGAAGATCAGGTGCTGCAGGTTGGCCTGCTTCATCACCAGGTAGGCCAGCGCCGCGATCACGATCGAGCCGCCGGCCTGGCTCAGCGCGTAGCCCGCGCCGCGCTCCTCCCACGCCACCGAGACGCGCTCGATGGTCATGGTCATGATGATCATCGGGAACAGCGCGACGTTGAGGCCGACCTCGATGCCGAGCCGGTTGCTGACCACGCTGACCAGCGCCATCAGCATCACCACCACGATCAGCACCGCGGTCAGGCGCGGCACCAGCAGCAGTTTCAGGCGCTCCATGTAGAAGCGCACCAGCAGGCCGGCGCTGATCACGGTGAAGAACAGGATCACGCCCGGCACCAGCCCGGTCCAGTTGAAGGCCAGCGCGATCAGCACCGGCATGAAGGTGCCGAAGGTCTTGATGCCGACCAGGTTGCGCAGGATCAGCATGATGAAGGCACCGACCGGCACCAGCAGCAGGATCTTGTAGACCTCCTGCGCCTGCAGCGGCAGGTCGAGCAGCGAATAGGCGATCAGGTTCTTGTCGCGCGACTCGAGGCGCTGCTTGGCGGTGTCGAGCGCATCGGCGAGGCTGCGCACGGTGCTGAACACGACCAGCTCGTTGCGCCCGCCGGTGACGTCGACCAGCGGCGCTTCGCCGCGCTTCCACACCAGCAGGCCGCGCGGCCAGCCGACCGCACCGCTTTCGGCGTCCACCGTGTTCCACACCCGCGCGTCGGTGTCCCACACCTGCAGCCAGGTGCGCAGCGGCGCGTTGGTGGTGGAGTCGTCGAGCAGCAGGCCGTGCAGCAGGCGCGCGGCGACCTGGCGGTCGGCCAGCAGCGACACCGCCAGCCGCGCGCGCGCGTCGACGGTGGCGGCCTGCTCGGTGAGCAGCTTGACCTCTTCCGCCGGCGCCTGCGCGTTGAGCCGGCGCACCAGTTCGGCGGCGAAGGTGGTGCTGTCCACCGACTTCTCGCGCACGTCGTCGAGCAGCGCGGCGCGCGCGGTGCCGAAGGGTTCTTCCCAGGTGCCGGGCACGGGCACGGCCGGCTCGTCGGTGAACTCCGGCACGCGCTCGTCGCGGAAGATGGTGGCGCGGTAGTACAGTACCGCTTCGCCGCCGCCGGCGCGGCGGATCTGCCACTGCACCTCGCGCGCGCCGTCGATGCCGGCGAAGGCCATGCCGTAGCCGCGCGCGACGTAGCGCTCGTCGAGGATGGAATAGCCCGGCGGATCGTTGGGCAGTTGCAGCACCACGCGGCTGGGACCACGCGGTGCGTCGTACTCGACGCGCGCCTGGATCTCCCACACCTCGGTCTGCGCGACCGGCGTGACCGGGAAGTTGAGCACCTTCCACTTCCACAGGAAGCCGGCGATGCCGAGCGCGGCCAGGGCTGCGGCCAGCAGGTACAGCGTGGTCTTCTTCATCGGCGCTCCCTCCCCGGGCGCTACGGCGCCCGCGGGCGCCGCGATGGTGGCCGATCGCGCCTCAGACGTCGAGGTTCGACACCCGCAACGCGTTCTGCTCGATGAACTCGCGCCGCGGCTCGACCACGTCGCCCATTAGGGTGGAGAAGATCTGGTCCGCGGCCACCGCGTCCTCGATGCGCACCTGCAGCAGGCGGCGCGTCTCCGGGTTGACCGTGGTCTCCCACAGCTGCTCCGGGTTCATCTCGCCGAGGCCCTTGAAGCGCTGGATGGTGCGGCCCTTCTTGGCTTCGTCCATCAGCCAGGCGTGCGCCTCGTGGAAGTCGCGCACCGGCTGGCTGCGGCTGCCGCGCGCGATGCGCGCGCCGGCCTGCACGAAGCCGTCCAGCGCCGCGGCGGCGGTGCGGATCGGCGCGTAGTCGGTGGAGGCGAAGAACGCCGCCGAGAGCAGCGACTCGGTGGCCAGCCCATGGTGCTGTTTGCGAATGCGGATCGCTCCGGGTCGCTCGGGCGTGGCCACCAGCGCCTCGAAGACGTAACGCGGCTTGCCCAGCGAGGCGACGGTGAGCGCGCGCGACAGCCGCGCCACCCAGGCCTCCAGCGCGGCGGCATCGTCGAAATCGGCGGCTTTCAGCGGCGGCAGGTCGACCAGCGCGCGCAGCACGCCGGGATCGTGGCGGTGCCCGAGGCGCTCGATCTGCTCCATGGCCGCCGCGTAGTCGCGCAGCAGCGTCTCCAGCCCCTGCCCCGCCACCGGCGGTGCGTCGGGCGCGTAGTGCAGCGCCGCGTCCTCGACCGCGTTGCTGATCAGGTAGGCCGACAGCGCGGCTTCGTCCTTGAGATAGAACTCCTGCTTGCCCTGCTTCATCTTGTACAGCGGCGGCAGGCCGATATAGATGTGCCCGCGCTCGATCAACTGCGGCATCTGGCGGTAGAAGAACGTCAGCAGCAGCGTGCGGATGTGCGAGCCGTCCACGTCCGCGTCGGTCATGATGATGATGCGGTGGTAGCGCAGCTTGTCGGGATCGAACTCGTCCTTGCCGATCCCGCAGCCGAGCGCGGTGATCAGGGTGCCGACCTCGGCCGAGCCGAGCATCTTGTCGAAGCGTGCCTTCTCGACGTTGAGGATCTTGCCCTTGAGCGGCAGGATCGCCTGCGTCTTGCGGTTGCGACCCTGCTTGGCGCTGCCGCCGGCGGAGTCGCCCTCGACCAGGAAGATCTCGCTCAGCGCGGGGTCCTTCTCCTGGCAATCCGCGAGTTTCCCGGGCAGCCCCGCGATGTCGAGCGCGCCCTTGCGACGGGTCAGTTCGCGCGCCTTGCGCGCGGCCTCGCGCGCACGCGCGGCCTCGACGACTTTCTCGCAGATCGCGCGCGCCTGCTGCGGGTGCTCCTGCAGGAACTCGGCGAGCTTCTCGCCCACCACGCCGGCCACCGCGGCGGTGACTTCCGACGAGACCAGCTTGTCCTTGGTCTGCGAGGAGAACTTCGGATCGGGCACCTTCACCGACAGCACGGTGATCAGGCCCTCGCGCATGTCGTCGCCCGAGGTCGCGACCTTGGCCTGGCGCTGCAGGCCGGAGGACTCGATGTAGTCGCCCAGCACGCGCGTCAGCGCGGTGCGGAAGCCGGTGACGTGGGTGCCGCCGTCCTTCTGCGGGATGTTGTTGGTGAAGCAGTACATCCGCTCCTCGTAGGCGTCGGTCCACTGCATGGCGACTTCGACGGTGACGTTCTCGGACACCGCGGAGAAGCCGATCACGGTCGGGTGCAGGGGCTGGCGTAACTGGGCGAGGAACTCGACGAAGGAGCGGATGCCGCCCTCGTACTGGAACACGTCGGCCTGCGGGTCGGCGCCGCGCTCGTCGTGCAGCTCGATGCGCACGCCGGAGTTGAGGAAGGCCAGCTCGCGCAGGCGCTTGGCCAGGATGTCGTAGTGGAACTCGACGTCGCTGAAGATCTCGCGGCTGGGCAGGAAGCGCACCTGGGACCCGCGCAGGGTCGAGGGTTCGCGCTGCGCCAGCGGGTACTGCGGCTCGCCGAGGCGGTATTCCTGCTGGTGGTGGAAGCCGTCGCGCCAGATGTCGAGCCACAGGTGCTCGCTCAGCGCGTTGACCACCGAGACGCCGACGCCGTGCAGGCCGCCGGAGACCTTGTAGGAGTTGTCGTCGAACTTACCGCCCGCGTGCAGCACGGTCATGATGACCTCGGCCGCCGAGCGGTTTTCCTCCGGGTGGATGTCCACCGGGATGCCGCGGCCGTTGTCGTTGACCGACACCGAGCCGTCGGCGTGGATCTTCACGATCACGGTGTCGCAGTGGCCGGCCAGGGCCTCGTCGATCGCGTTGTCGACGACCTCGAACACCATGTGGTGTAGGCCGGTGCCGTCATCGGTGTCGCCGATGTACATGCCCGGCCGCTTGCGCACGGCCTCGAGTCCCTTCAAGACCTTGATTTTACTGGAATCGTAGCTGTCGCTCATGCGCTTGGGCAGGGCCTTGGCGGGCGTCTGGAAGGGGTCGAGAGTATATCAATCCATCACGCGGCGCCGGCGGCCGGCGGGGCGGGCCGGAGCGCGCCCTGTTCCACGTGGAACAGGCGGGCCGAGGCGGCGACCTCGGCCAGCGCCGGGCCCAGGTCCGTCGCGGTGATCAGGGCCTGGGCCCCGCTGGCGGCGAGTTCGGCCAGCAACAGGCGCTGGTGGTCGAGGTCCAGCTCGGACGGCAGGTCGTCGACCAGCAGGACCGGCCATTCGCCGGCGTGGTCGCGGTAAGCCCGGGCCTGGGCCAGGACCGCAGCCAGCGCGGTCAGCTTGGCCTGGCCGCGGGACAGTTCCTGCGGCCCGAGGCCGGCGTAGCGCGGGCGCCAGTCGGCGCGATGCGGGCCGACGGTCGTGGACTGCCGCTGGCGGTCGCGGTCGCGGACCACCCGCAACTGGGCCGCCAGCCCCACCCCCTCGCCTGCTTCCCAGCCCGGCAGGAAGCGGGTGCCCGGGTCGGTCAGCCCGGGCAGCAGCCGGCTGGCGTATTCGGCAAAGCGCGCGTGGAACGTGCGCAGGTAGCGGGCGCGGTGGTCGGTGATCAGGGTGCCCCAGCGCTCCAGCTCCAGGTCCCAGGCGTCCAGCTCGGCGTCCGAGGCATCCTGCTTGAGCAGGGCGTTGCGCTGCTTCAGCGCGCCCTGGTAGCGGCGCCACTGCCCGAGGAACTCCGGTTCCACGTGGAACACGCCCCAGTCGAGGAAGGCGCGCCGCTCCTCGGCGGGGCCAGCGACCAGTTCGTGCGAACCCGGCTCGAAGCAGCACACGGCGCAGGCGCGGAACAGATCGGTCAGGCGCTCCAGCGACCGGTCGTCGAGCCGCCCCGACCAGGTCCCGGCGCGCCGTTCGAGGCCCAGCCGCTGCACCAGCCCACCCTCGTCATGCCGGACGCGGGCAAACACCTGCAACCCGTCGGCGCCGCGGCCGATCAAGGTCTCGCGGCTGCCGGCGCGGAAGGAGTGCCCGTGGGAGATGAGGTAGGTCGCCTCCAGCAGGGAGGTCTTGCCCGCGCCATTGGCGCCGAGCACCAGGTTCAGGCCGGCGGAGAGCTCCAGCTCGGCCTGCGCCACGCAGCGCACCCCGGCGACGCGCAGCAGTTCGATGAACATCAGGGGCAGGGCCGGGGCGATGCGCCCCGGCCGGGCGGTGCGCGCCGCGTCAGAGACGCAGCGGCATCACCACGTGGCGCGAGCGCTCGTTGTCGGCGTCGCGCACGAGGCAGGAGGAATTGCCGTCGCGCAGGCACAGCATCACCTCGGACCCACGCAGGGCACCCAGCGCATCCAACAGGTAGTTCACGTTGAAGCCGACGCTGAGGTTGTCGACCACGGTCCGCACCTCGAGCTCCTCGACCGCCTCTTCCTGCTCCGGGTTGTGGGCCACGATCTGCAGCCGGCCGGGCGACACGTCCAGCTTCACGCCGCGGTACTTCTCGTTGGACAGGATCGCCGCGCGCTGCAGGGCGGCGCGCAGGTCGTCGCGCCCCACGGTGAGCTGCTTGTCGGCGCCGATCGGGATCACCGACTCGTAGTCCGGGAAGCGGCCGTCGATCAATTTGGTGGTGAAGGTGAAGTCCGAGCGCCGCACGCGCAGGTGGTTGCGGCCGAGTTCGATCTCGACCGTGCCGTCGCCGGCATCCAGCAGGCGCTGCAGTTCCAGCACGCCCTTGCGCGGGATGATCACCTGCCGGCGCGCCTTGCCATCCAGATCCACAGTCGTCTCGCACAGCGCGAGACGATGCCCGTCGGTGGCCACGCAGCGCAGCGCGCCTTCGCGCACGTCGAGCAGGGTGCCGTTCAAGTAGTAACGCACGTCCTGGTGGGCCATGGCGAAGGCCGTGCGGTCGATCAGTTCCTTCAGCGTGGACTCGGACAGGGTCACCCGTTCCACGAGATCGATGTTGTCGATCTGCGGGAACTCGCTGGCCGGCAGGGTCGACAACGTGAAGCGGCTGCGACCCGCGCTCACGGTCACCCGCTCGCCGGCCTGCTTGAAGTCGATCTTGATCCCGTCCGGCAGCGCGCGGCAGATGTCGAACAATTTGCGCGCCGGGATCGTGATGTCCCCGGCCTCGATGCCGTCCGCGCTCATGCGCGCCACCATCTCGACCTCGAGGTCGGTACCGGTGAACGACACGCCCTCGGGTCCGGCGGAGACCAGCAGGTTCGCCAGCACCGGCAGGGTCTGGCGCCGCTCGACCACGCCGACCACCTGGCTCAGGGGCTTGAGTAGCACCTCACGTTGAACGGCGAATCGCATGGCAGTCCATCCCCATCAAGGTTCTTCTAGGAATCTGTTGATGATGATGAAGGCTGGGGACAACTGCAACGATTGGCCCCCAAGCCTTGTGGCACAAGGCCTCCAGCCACCACAACATGCTGTGGGAAGCGTGCGGTATAGCCGGTGGGTGGATTGTGGATAAGTCGGGGGATGGCGCTTATCCACAGCTTGTCCCACCGCCCGCGCACAGGAAGCGCCGGGCGGCGCTGCGATCAGCCGGTCAGCGCGCGCAGCAGCTTGTCCCAGTCCTCGCGGGTGCGGCCGTCGGTGGCCACCAGTTCGCGCACCACGCGGCAGGCATGCAGCACCGTGGTGTGGTCGCGCCCGCCGAAGGAATCGCCGATCTCCGGCAGGCTGTGCTCGGTCAACTCCTTGGCCAGCGCCATCGCCAGTTGCCGCGGCCGCGCCAGCGAGCGCGTGCGCTTCTTCGACAGCAGGTCGGCCACGCGCAGCTGGTAGTAGTCGGCGACGATCTTCTGGATGTTGGGCAGGCTCACCGCGCGCTCCTGCACGGTCAGCAGGTCGCGCAGCGTCTCCTGCGCGAATTCGGCGGTGATGCTGCGCCCGGTGAAACCGGCGCGCGCGGCCAGCGTGTTGAGCGCGCCCTCGAGGTCGCGCACGTGGCTGCGCATGCGGCGCGCGATCAGGAACGCCACGTCGTCGGGCAGCGCCATGCCCTTCGATTCCGCCTTCGACAGCAGGATCGCCGCGCGCGTCTCGAAGTCCGGCGGCTCGATCGCCACCGACAGACCCCAGCCCAGCCGCGAGGTCAGGCGCGGCTCCATGTTTTCCACTTCCTTCGGGTAGCGGTCGCAACTCAAGATGATCTGCTGCTTGCCCTCGAACAGCGCGTTGAAGGTGTGGAAGAACTCCTCCTGCGTGCGGTCCTTGCCGGCGAAGAACTGGATGTCGTCGATCATCAGCGCATCCACCGAGCGGTAGCGCTGCTTGAACTCGTCGATCGCCTTGCTGCCCGCGACCTTGTTCGACAGCGCCTTGACCATCGCGGTGAAGAACTGCTCCGAGCGCTGGTACAGCACGCGCATGCCGGGGTTGTTCTGCCGCATGAGATTGCCCGCGGCGTGCATCAGATGGGTCTTGCCCAGCCCCGTGCCGCCGTACAGCAGCAGCGGGTTGTAGGTGCGCCCCGGGTTGGTCGCGACCTGGATCGCGGCCGCCTTGCCCAACTGGTTCGACTTGCCCTCGACGAAGTTCTCGAAGGTGTAGTGCGGGTCGAGGTTCGATTCGAACGCCTCCGGCTCGCGCGCCGCCGCATGGTTGTTGCGCCCGCCGGATGCCGCCGGCTTCGGCGCGGTCGCCACCGATCCGACCTCCACCCGCACCTGCCCCAGCGCGGGGTCCAGGTGTCGCGCCACCTGCTCGATCACCGGCAGCAGGCGCTCGCGCAGGGTGTCGCGCACGAAGCCGTTGGGCGCCAGCAGCACCAGGTCGTGCCCGGACTCCTGCGCCTGCAGGGGCTTCAGCCAGGTGTGGAGGTCCTCGACGCTGACCTCGGCCTCCAGGCGGTCGAGGCAGCGCTGCCAGAGCTTGCTCATGCGGCGCGTCCAGAGTGCGGCATCCCGCACGCCACGCGCGCAGGGCCGTCCAGTCTAGCAGCGCGTCGGCGCCCGGCCCTGTTGCACCAAAGGGCGGGACAACTTGACGCAAACCCGGTCCAAGTCTATGATCCGCGCCCTTTTCTCGTAACTTCCGAGTGCCGCCATGAAGCGCACCTACCAGCCCGGCAAACTCAAGAAGGCTCGCACGCATGGCTTCCGCGCGCGCATGGCGACCGCCGACGGCCGCAAGATCCTGTCTGCCCGTCGCGCCAAGGGCCGCAAGCGCCTCATCCCGTAAGTCCGTGGCGGGCCCGCTGCGTTTTCCCCGCAGTGCCCGCCTGCTCGCCAAGGCCGATTTCGATCGCGCCTTCCAGGGCGGCACGCGCCTCGGCGGCCAGTTCTTCCGACTCCTCGTGGTGATCGAGCCCGGCACGCCCGCGCGGCTCGGCGCGGCGCTCGCCAAGCGCAGCATCCCGCACGCCGTCGACCGCAATCGCATCCGCCGCCAGTTGCGCGAGGCCTTCCGCCAGCGCCAGGCCGAACTCGCCGCGCGCAGCCTCGTCTTCACCGCCAAGCCGGAAGCCGCGGCCACGCCCAATCCCGCCCTGCGCGCCGACATCGACCGCCTGCTCACGCGTGCGGCCGCGTTGCCGCTGGATCGCCCTGCCGGCACAATGTCGCGCTGACTTTGCGCCGCGCCCGCGCGCCCTCCCTCACCGCCTGCCGCAGCGTCCGGCATCGAACCACGGAATCCGCAGCGCCATGCCGAACATGCGCAGTTTCCTCCTGATCGCGCTCCTCGTGACCGGCTTCTTCCTGTGGGAAGCCTGGCAGCGCGACTACGGCCCCAGCGCGCCGGTGGCACCGGAAGCACCGGCCGCGCCCGCCGACCCCGCCGCGCCGGCCGCCGACGTGCCGACCGCCGCCGCGCCCGCTGCCGATACCCCGGCCGCACCGCCCGGCGCCGACGTGCCGAGCGCGCCCGTGGTCGCAGCCCCCGATGCCACCGCCGTCGCCAGCGCCGCCGAGCCCGCGCTGGACCCGATCACCGTCGAAACCGACGTGCTGCGCATCAAGATCGACGTGCGCGGCGGCAGCGTGGTCGATGCCGAACTGCTCGCGTATCCGATCACGCCGGCGGACAAGTCCAACGTCGTGCGCCTGTTCAGCAGCGACGCGTCGCGCTGGTATGTCGCGCAGAGCGGCTTCGTCGCCGCCGCCGGCGCCGCGCCCGACCATCGCAGCGTGTTCGAGGCCACGCAGCGCGAATACCGCCTGCCCGACGACGACGCCACGCTCGAGGTGCCGCTGACCTGGACCGACGCCAGCGGCGTGCGGATCACCAAGACCTTCCGCCTCACGCGCGGCAGCTACACCATCGACGTCGCCCACCGCATCGACAACGGCGGCAGCACGCCGTGGACCGCCAGCGAATACCGCCAGCTGCAGCGCACCTCGCCGCTGGTCGACCGCAAGTTCTCGTTCACCAATCCCGAGCAGTACGCCTTCACCGGCGTGTCCTGGTACAGCCCCGAAGAGCGCTTCCAGAAGATCCAGTTCGACGACTTTGCCGACGAGCCGCTCAACCGCGCTGTCACCGGCGGCTGGATCGCGCAGCAGCAGCACTACTTCTTCTCCGCGTGGATCCCGCCGGTCACCGAGAACGCGCAGTTCAGCACCGCGGTGGTGCCGGGCGACACCGGCCCGCGCTACCTCGTGCGCGCGGTCGCGCCCACCATCACCGTCGCCCCCGGCGCCAGCGCCGACACCAGCGCACGACTGTACGTCGGCCCGAAGCTGCAGGACTACATCGAGGACGTCGCCGACGGCCTCGTCTACACCGTCGACTACGGCATGGTGACCTTCCTCGCGAGCCCGCTGTTCTGGGCGCTGGAGCAGCTGCACAAGCTCACCGGCAACTGGGGCTGGGCGATCATCCTGATCACCATCATCATCAAGCTGCTGTTCTTCAAGCTCACCGAGGCGCAGTACAAGAGCTTCGCGCGCATGCGCAAGCTGCAGCCGCGGCTGCAGGCGCTCAAGGAGCGCTACGGCGACGATCGCCAGAAGATGAACCAGGCGATGATGGAGCTGTACCAGAAGGAGAAGATCAACCCGCTCGGCGGCTGCCTGCCGATCCTGGTGCAGATCCCGGTCTTCATCGCGCTGTACTGGGTGCTGCTGGAATCGGTCGAGCTGCGCCAGGCGCCCTTCATCGGCTGGATCCAGAACCTGTCCGATAAGGACCCGTACTTCATCCTGCCGATCTTGAACGGCATCGCGATGTACGCCACGCAGAAACTCACGCCGACCGCCGGCATGGACCCGATGCAGGCGCGCATCATGCAGATGATGCCGGTGGTGTTCGCGATCATGTTCGCCTTCTTCCCCGCCGGCCTCGTGCTGTACTGGACCGTCAACGGCGTGCTCGGCCTGGCACAGCAGTACGTCATCACCAAGCGCATCGAGGCGGGCGAGAAGGACTGATCGCCCGCTGCGTGCGGGAATGAAATGTGGGAGCGAGCAACGCTCGCGACTGCAGCCTCGGGGTGCCTCACAAGGGTCGAGAATGTGGGAGCGAGCAACGCTCGCGACTGCGACCTCGGGGTGCGTCACAAGGATCGAGACTGTGGGAGCGAGCAACGCTCGCGACTGCGACCTCGGTGTGCCTCGCAAGGATCGAGACTGTGGGAGCGAGCAACGCTCGCGACTGCGACCTCGGGGTGCCTCACAAGGGTCGAGGTGGCGGTCGCGAGCGCTGCTCGCTCCCACAATGTGCGACCAGGTACGCGCGAATCAGCGGATTCCTACGCAACACCGGGCGCATATCCTCTGCCCCCAAGCGCCCGAGGCAACCACGATGTCCGCATGGCTCGGGATCAGGACAGGGGATATCGTGCGCTGCGGCGCGGTCGCCACTCGGAACCGGGACGAATCTATCTCGTCAGCACGGTCTGCCATGGGCGGCGCCGCTTCTTCGCAGACTGGGACGTCGCACGCACAGTGTGCGCCCAGCACGCAGCGCCCGGTGCGTTCCTCGATGCCGAAGCGCTCGCCTGGGTCCTCATGCCTGACCACTGGCACGGTCTCATCGCGCTGAACGACAGCGCATCCCTGTCGGAGGTGATGCAGCACTTCAAGGCGCGGTCGGCGAAGGCGGCGAACCGCACGCTGGGCCGCTCGGGCGCGATCTGGCAGGGCGGATTCCACGACCGCGCCCTGCGCCAGGACGATGACCTGCGCGCCGCGGCGCGTTACCTCATCGCGAACCCGATTCGTGCGGGTCTGGTCCGCCGCGCGGGCGACTATCCCTACTGGGACTGCATCTGGCTGTAGCGCCCGGCCGTCGTCGCAGGGTCCGCGCACCATAAGGCAGCGCCACGACACCGGCGCTGCGCGCCTTGTGATGGCAAGCAACGCCCGCAACCAAAACAACCCTGTGGGAGCCAGCAACGCCCGCCACCGAAAAAACCCTGTGGGAGCGAGCAGCGCTCGCGACCGCAACGACACAACCCTGTGGGAGCAAGCAACGCTCGCGACCGCAACGATCGGTCTTGCCGCGCCCCCGGAACGCCGCGGTCGCGAGCGTTGCTCGCTCCCACAGGACGCTCTCGCCGAGCGCAATGGGTGGGGCGCGCTGCTCGCCCCCACAGGGTGGGTTGCACCGCTGGTCGAGAGCATGACCCTCAGCGATTCCGGCAGCCGCCGGCAAGCCCATCCACGCCACCGCGCCGCCCCCCACCCGCAGGCAGAGCGTCAGGATGCGCGGCCCCACCTTGCCCCCTCGACGGTCGTGTGGGAGCAAGCAACGCTCGCGACCGCAACGACACAACACCTGTGGGAGCGAGCACCGCTC